>NZ_MAKD01000137.1:0-107053 GCF_001691235.1 Vibrio sp. ZF57
TTCCAATAATCTACTTACTATGATGGGTATTAAATCTTGGCTCCATAGTCATTGCGTTTCGGACAAGTCGTCAGGATTTCTCGATGACCCGTGTCTTTGAGCTCTTCCAAAATCACATCAAAGCCCCACAAGCGATAGAGATGCTTCATCACTTCGTCGTAGCCTTTATCAAGCGGGATGCGGTCGTGAGGCACATATTGCAGTGTCATTGAGCGGTCACCACGAACATCGACATTAAACACCTGAATGTTTGGTTCAAGGTTACTTAGGTTGTATTGCGCCGCAAGCTTCTCACGAATCAGGCGATAGCCCGGATCATCATGAATAGCACTCACCTCAATGGTATTTTTACGGTCGTCGTCGAGTACAGAGAACAGCTTAAAGTCTCGAATGATTTTTGGAGAAAGGTATTGGCTGATGAAACTTTCATCTTTGAAGTTGTGCATCGCAAAGTGCACCGCTTCTAACCAATCACTTCCGGCTAACTCAGGGAACCACTCTCTATCTTCATCGGTTGGCTCTTCACAGATGCGTCGGATGTCTCTAAACATCGCAAAGCCAAGCGCATAAGGGTTTATCCCGCTGAAATAAGGACTGTTGTAGGCAGGTTGTGCGACGACACTGGTATGGCTGTGTAGGAATTCTAAGATGAACTTATCACTCACCAAGCCTTCGTCGTAAAGGTGGTTAAGAATGGTGTAATGCCAGAAGGTTGCCCAGCCTTCGTTCATCACTTGAGTTTGTTTTTGAGGGTAGAAGTATTGGCTCACTTTGCGAACGATGCGAACACACTCTCGTTGCCAAGGTTCAAGCAGTGGTGCGTTCTTCTCGATAAAGTAGAGAATGTTTTCTTGAGGCTCGCTAGGAAAGCGGATCTTGGTCTCTTCTTCCTTACTTTTATTTTGAGGAACGGTTCGCCATAGCTCATTCACTTGAGATTGCAGATAAGCTTCGCGTTCTTCTTGTCTTGCTGTCTCTTCTGCAATGGAAATCTTCTCAGGGCGTTTGTATCGGTCTACGCCGTAATTCATCAGTGCGTGACAAGAATCAAGGAGCTGCTCGACTTCAGCAACACCATATTTCTCTTCACAACCACTGATGTACTTCTTAGCAAACAACAAGTAATCGATGATGGAACTGGCATCGGTCCATGTTTGGAACAGGTAGTTGCCTTTAAAGAAAGAGTTGTGGCCATAACAAGCGTGAGCCATTACCAGCGCCTGCATTGTGACCGTGTTCTCTTCCATCAGGTAAGCGATACACGGATCGGAGTTGATTACGATTTCGTATGCCAAGCCCATTTGGCCATGCTTGTAGTTTTGCTCGGTTTGAATGAATTTCTTACCAAAAGACCAGTGGTTGTAATTGATAGGCATACCAATGCTCGAGTAGGCATCCATCATCTGTTCTGAAGTAATCACTTCAATCTGGTTTGGGTAAGTATCTAAACGGTAATGCTGCGCAACACGTTTGATTTCTACGTGGTATTTCTCCAAGAGGTTGAACGTCCAATCTGGACCATCAGGCAGCATCTTGTCGTTTTTCTTTTTTGCAGCTTTGTTTTTCTCTGCAACGTTTGATTTCGCTGTCATGGCAAACTCCCTTACGCTGTCTCTTTCTGGAACAGTTCTCTAAACACAGGAAAAATATCATCCACCGTTTTAATGTTTTTCATGGCGAAGTTGTCAAAGCTACTCTCGAGTTTTTCGTATTCGTGCCAAAGTGTTTGATGAGAGCGGCGTGTTATTTCGATGTAAGAGTAATATTGGCAAGTTGGCAGAAGCGTATTGACCAGTAACTCTTTACAGCGAGGAGAGTCATCAGCCCAGTTATCGCCATCAGAGGCTTGTGCTGCATAGATGTTCCACTCATTAGCAGGGTAGCGGTCTGCGACAATTTCCTTCATCAGTTTCAGTGCGCTTGAAACAATGGTGCCACCCGTTTCTTGTGAGTAGAAAAACTCATGTTCGTCGACCTCTTTAGCCTGAGTATGGTGACGAATAAACACAACATCGACGTTTTCGTAGGTGCGATTTAAGAACAGATACAGAAGAACATAAAAGCGCTTCGCAATATCTTTTGTGGCCTGATCCATAGAGCCCGATACATCCATTAGACAGAACATCACGGCTTGGCTAGATGGAATAGGGCGCTTCTCATAGTTTTTAAAACGTAAGTCGAAGGTGTCAATGAATGGCACGTTTTCAATTTTTTTGCGTAGCTCGGCAATCTCTTCTTTTAAGCGACTCTCTTCAAAGGGTTGTGCCGGTTCCGTCATTTTAACTTGGTCAAGTTGTTCCATCAGTAGGTTAAGCTCGCGCTTTTTACCTGCTGTCATCGCGGTTCTACGAGCTAGAGATTGCTGCAGTGAACGAACAATAGCGATGTTGGATGGAATCCCCGCACTCTGATAACCAGAGCGGTGGGTTTTCCATTCGGTGATTTTGTTGACCTGATTCTTCTCTAAATTAGGTAGAGCTAAATCTTCAAAGAGAATATCAAGATACTCATCTTTTGAAATTTGGAAGGTAAATTCATCTTGGCCTTCGCCATCAGGACTTGCGTCGCCTTGGCCTGAGCCACCACCTTGACCACCACCTTTAGGGCGTTCGATTTTATCGCCAGTGATGAACTGATCATTACCTGGGTGAACGCGCTCTCTTACGCCGCCTTGACCTTGGTGAAAGTTCGGCTCTTTGATGTCTTTATGGGGAATAGTGACGTCTTCACCTGTTTCTGTATTGGTGATTGAGCGTCGGTTAACTGCATCGGCCACAGATTCTTTGATTTGCTCTTTATGGCGTCGTAAGAAACGCTGTCTATTCACAGCACTCTTATTTTTGCCATTGAGCCTCCGATCGATAAATTGTGCCATAAGAACTCCCTCTCAGCTGATGTCGCGATCCTACTTTTTATTCGGGTATAAGAGTTATTGATTTACTAAGGTATAAAAGTTATTGGTTTATACGAGCTGCTCAGTTGAGCAGCTCAATACCGTTTAGTTATGAGGATTTACGAACTCTTAGGTACCACTCAGATAGCAGTCTCACTTGCTTCTCGGTGTAGCCTTTTTCCATCATACGAGCAACGAAGTCGTCATGTTTTTTCTGATCATCCGTTGAGGTCTTAGCATTGAACGAAATAACAGGAAGTAGCTCTTCTGTGTTAGAGAACATTTTCTTCTCAATCACAGTGCGCAGTTTCTCGTAGCTCGTCCACACTGGGTTTTGACCGTTATTGTTGGCTTTGGCACGAAGCACAAAGTTCACAATCTCATTTCGGAAGTCTTTAGGGTTACTGATACCGGCTGTCTTCTCGATTTTCTCTAGTTCACCATTCAGAGAAGCACGGTCAAATAGTTGGCCTGTTTCTGGGTCGCGGTACTCTTGGTCTTGAATCCAGAAATCTGCGTAGGTGACATAGCGGTCGAAGATATTCTGACCGTACTCAGAGTAAGACTCTAGATAAGCGGTTTGAATTTCTTTACCGATGAACTCTACGTAGCGTGGCACTAGGTATCCTTTCAAGAACTCTAGGTACTTCTCGGCGGTCTCTTGAGGGAACTGCTCCCGTTCGATTTGCTGCTCAATAACGTAGAACAGGTGCACTGGGTTCGCGGCCACTTCGGCTTGGTCGAAGTTAAACACACGAGACAGGATCTTAAAGGCGAAACGCGTTGATAGCCCAGACATGCCTTCGTCAACGCCAGCATAATCTCGGTACTCTTGGTAGCTCTTCGCTTTTGGATCGGTGTCTTTTAGAGTCTCACCATCGTAAACACGCATCTTAGAGAATAGAGATGAGTTTTCAGGCTCTTTTAGTCTCGAAAGAATGCTGAATTGCGATAGCAGATCGAGTGTGCTTGGTGAGCAAGGCGCTTGGGATAGCTCACTGTGCTCAAGCAGTTTCTTGTAGATCTTAACTTCTTCAGACACACGCAGACAGTAAGGGACTTTTACAATGTACACACGGTCGAGGAATGCTTCGTTGTTTTTGTTGTTACGGAAGGTCTGCCACTCAGATTCGTTCGAGTGAGCGAGAATCATACCGTCAAATGGCAGTGCAGAAAGCCCTTCGGTACCGTTGAAGTTACCTTCTTGTGTTGCCGTAAGTAGAGGGTGTAATACTTTGATTGGCGCTTTGAACATCTCCACGAATTCCATCACACCTTGGTTGGCTTTACAAAGCGCACCAGAGTAGCTGTAGGCATCAGGATCATCTTGAGAGAAGTGTTCAAGTTTACGAATATCAACTTTACCAACCAGAGACGAGATATCTTGGTTGTTTTCATCACCTGGCTCCGTTTTCGCGATCGCAACTTGATCGAGAATAGAAGGGCGCAGTTTGATGACTTTGAATTTGGAAATATCACCGCCAAAATCGTGTAGACGTTTCGCTGCCCACGGAGACATAATTGAGCGAAGATAGCGTTTCTCAATGCCATATTCGTTCTTCAATAAGTCGCCGTCTTCGTTAACGTCGAATAGACAGAATGGGTGATCGTTTACTGGGCTTCGTTCACCGTCAGCAGACAATACATAGATTGGTAGTTTCTGCATCAGGGCTTTGAGTTTTTCAGCGAGAGAAGATTTACCACCGCCCACAGGGCCAAGTAGGTAAAGGATTTGTTTACGTTCTTCTAAACCTTGCGCAGCATGTTTTAAGTAAGAAACAATCTGTTCAATCGCATCTTCCATACCGTAGAAATCTTTAAATTCGCTGTAGCGTGAGATGACACGGTTCGAGAAAATACGACTCAGTTGAGGGTCTTGAGCAGTGTCAATAACCTCTGGTTCGCCAATGGCTAGTAATAAGCGCTCGGCAGCATTAGCGTAAGCACTTTTATCGTCTTTACACAGCCCTAAGAACTCCTGCAATGTCAGCTCTTCTTCCTTGGCTGCTTCATAACGTGATTGATAGTGGTCAAAGATACTCATAGTCACATTCCCCTTGTTAACCAGTCAAAACTGACGAGCGATTGAAAAATAGGCTCTCCCTACATTTTAAGGTTAGACCCGCTTCCACAATTTTGCTTAACAATTATGTATTTATTTACAATTTTGCGTGTGAAAAACGTGGCGAGCGCAATAGGCAACTTGAGGCGCGTAGAATCAAATTATTTTACATTCGAGGGGATCTGGCCGTTTGTTTTGAGATTTTAGGTCGCTTAACAATACTCACAATGGATTTATGTGCATTAGATGTATAACTGGGCCCTATTGATTTTTGGAATGGAGTACCATATAATGCGCGAAGTTATCAAAAATTGCTCAATAAATAGGTAGATGTAGTGAAGAATAATGGGTTCAAAATAGTGGCTATCTGCATGTTACGCCAAATGTTCGAGTAACTGGTGGCGTTCGTTATACCAACCTTGAAGGTGATATAGAGAATAGCCCAATACTTGAAAGTGGTATCAACATGGCCGCGAACGTTGGTGTGGCTTACGTTTTCTAGTTGCTTTGGTTTTTCTCTTTGTGTGCGAACATTAAAAAAAGGGTTACTCATGATGAGTAACCCTTTTTCTTGAAACTTTTTAAAAGTTATCGCTGATCTATTAACGAATTAAGCGCTAAAGATTTGAGATAGCTCTGTCGCACATAGGTGGTACTGACGAGGGCAGTTGCGCCATGTTGTTAGCATGCGACGGTACTTCTCTAGCATTGGCATCTGGCTATTGAAGTGGTGATCGGCTTTGTCGAATTGAGGGTAAAGACCTTCAGAATCAACAAGGAAACGCACGTAGTGTACGATCTGCGCTTCAGAAGCGATATCAAAACCTAAGAACTGCAGGCGACGTTGGTCTACTTCAGCACGCTCTTGTTCTGCAAGCATTTTGTTCGACTCTTGCATTGCATGGTACATCTCCATGATGTCGATAATTTCGCGACATTCTGCTTCAGTCAAACAACCAAACTCTTTGTTAAGCTCACGCATTTGGAGTTCGTAACCACGTTCTACAATCGTTTGTAGACGTTGGTATTTAGCGGAGTTCTCAGGATCCATTTGAGACATTAGGTAGTATTGATTTGATAGAATTAGACGCTGAGCATTGGTCATTTCCATGGGAGGAGCCTCACTAAAAAACTAAATGTTGTATTCTTTTGTTGCAGTAAGAGTAACAGCATTCCTACGAGTGGAAACATGATCTCAACACGGATTTAATATGATTTTTTGAATTGATAAACAAAAGTTGTAAAGAAAAGTGAAAGGATTGTTTTGATACCAATCACAGTAAGTAAGTGCTCATAAATAGCGCAGGAAAAAGGTTTAAGAACAAGGCAGACATTTTCGATAAGTAGTTATTCTACAATCAAAATTTCTAACGCAGTTATTGAGCGTTTTAACCAGCTAGGATGACCAGTTATTTACTACGGTTGGTATAATCATAAAAGAAAACGCCCCAATCGAAATTGAGGCGCTTGAAATCACTATGAACGTCAGTCTAGATTAGTATTTTACGTTTGAATGGTACTGGCTAAGAACAGCAACAATCTCGTCCATTTTCTCTTTGCTTGGCGGGTTTGTACCTTCAAGAGGGTAGTCAAAACCAAGTGCTTCCCACTTATGTGCACCAAGCTTATGGTATGGAAGCAGTTCTACTTTCTCGATGTTATCCATGTCTTTGATGAATTCGCCTAGCAGATGAGCATCTTCAGGTGTGTCCGTGTAGCCAGGGACAATCACATAACGAATCCACGTCTTCTTACCGATTTTGTGTAAGTAGCGTGCGAAATCCAGAGTACGTCTGTTTGATACACCAATGAAATCGTGGTGAATCTCATCTCGCATGTGCTTAAGATCCAACATAACTAGATCAGAGGCTTCTAGGACTTCATCAACCACTTCAGTGTGCTTACGAATGTAGCCATTAGTATCAAGACAAGTGTGGATGCCTTCAGCTTGAGCTGCGCGGAAAAAGTCACGAACAAACTCAGGTTGTAGCATCGCTTCACCACCAGAACAGGTGATACCACCGCCCGATGCTTTCATGAAATGACGGTATGATTTTGCTTCGTTGATGATCTCTTCGACCGTTACTTCCTTTCCGTCATGAAGATCCCATGTATCACGGTTATGACAGTACATACAACGCATTAAGCAGCCTTGAAGAAACACAATAAAGCGGATACCAGGGCCATCGACAGTACCACAAGATTCGAATGAGTGAATGCGACCAGTTGTAGACATGAGCTATTCTCGTAGAGGAATTTATACCGTTTATTTTATTACAAAAACGGTACATAAAATAGGGTCAAATGGTAACGAGACCTTTAAAAATAAAGGCAACCACCTGTGAAGATGATTGCCTTTATTAAACTTGAAAAGTAAAGGACGAAAGCCCTTACTGGTGGCTAGAAGAAAGCAAACATTGTGATACCGCCAGTGGTGTACACTGACTCTTTCGCTTCTTCGTAATCCGGTGTTTTTGCGGTTAGCGCGAAAGAGGCACCAACGTATCGGTTATACCAAGCGACACCCAATACAGCAGTTGCTTGAATGTTCTCTAAAGTCACATCGTAGATCGCTGGATCTTCGTTGTTTTTATTAGCGTACTCATCAACACCTGAGCGATCGCCTTCGATAGTCAGGTCGTTGAATCGGTAGCGACCTTCGAGGCCTGCATAGGTAAACCAACCAGCGTTTGATGCGCCGATCATGCCCGGTTTGAATGGGTTTTCTGTGGTGATGTTAGCTGCACCAAAGTTACCGCCTAAGTCTGTACCCCAACGAAACATGAAGCCCGTTGAAATGTCACTTCTAAAGTTACCGACGTTGATTTCAGAAACGTTAGAGATTTCGTAGTCAGTATTCGCAAGAGCTTGATTACGCATTAGGTTGAAATGGCTTAGGTAACCAACGCTTCCCGCCCATTCATCATCGACTTGGTATTCCCAACCCATCGGCTCATCCGACTTAGTGATTGAGTGAACCAGCTTTTGAGCATCTTCAGACAGTGCACGTTCGCCCGTAGTACCAAACGTGATATTAAAACGCTGGGCTTGCTGTGGGTTTAAGCTGATGTAATTGAATTCAGTGTGAAGGTAACCTGCGTATGGGCGATCATTAGGCGATGGCGTTTCTAACTCAATGTCAGAAGGCGTATACATCTTGTGGCCAATGGTGATTTCCCACTTGTCTAGAGAGCTTGCGCCCCAGTAGGAAAGACTCAATGGTTTTACCCAGTTATATGGCGTAATACTTGATGATGTGTAACCCAGAAATAAGCCGTTGGTATAGTCTTGGTCGACACCAAAAATACCATCATTATCTAAAGCAAAAGTTAACGTAGAACGCTCAGAGGCTAAAGATGAGAAAGAGAGAAGAATCAGGGGTAAACAACGCAGGTATTTCATGGAGCAGTTACTCTTAAATTATGTACCGCGATATTACCGTAATTTGACAGAATTTGTGGAAAAAAAGTGAATGGCAGGGTGCTTTTTTGCTCAACCTAACATTTCGCGGGATAGGTGAGTGTAGTGCGATTTATTTCAGATATAAAAAAGCCCCGCACATTGGCGAGGCTAATATTATTTACTGTCTATTGAGCGTGAGCTTATAGAGACTCAGTAAATGTACGTGCGATTACGTCAGCTTGTTGCTCTGCAGTTAGAGAGTTAAAGCGAACAGCGTAACCAGATACACGGATTGTTAGCTGAGGGTATTTCTCAGGGTGCTTAACTGCGTCTTCAAGAGTTTCGCGGTTAAGAACGTTAACGTTAAGGTGTTGACCACCTTCAATGCCAGCTTCGTGGTGGAAGTAACCATCCATTAGGCCTGCAAGGTTAGCACGTTGGCTGTCTTGTTCTTTACCTAGTGCGTTTGGCACGATAGAGAACGTGTAAGAGATACCATCTTGTGCGTCAGCAAACGGTAGTTTACCTACAGACGTTAGTGATGCTACAGCACCTTTCTCATCACGACCGTGCATTGGGTTTGCACCAGGAGCGAAAGGAGCGCCAGCACGACGACCGTCTGGAGTGTTACCAGTTTTCTTACCGTATACAACGTTAGACGTGATAGTAAGAACTGACTGTGTAGGGATAGAGTTACGGTAAGTCTTAAGCTTACGGATCTTGTTCATGAACGTAGAAACTAGTTCACAAGCAATATCATCTACACGAGAGTCGTTGTTACCGTATTTAGGGTAATCGCCTTCGATTTCGAAGTCAGTTGCGATGCCATCTTCGTCACGGATTGGTTTAACAGTCGCGAACTTGATTGCAGATAGTGAGTCAGCTGCAACAGATAGACCAGCGATACCACAAGCCATAGTACGACGAACGTCACGGTCATGAAGAGCCATTAGAGACGCTTCGTAGCTGTACTTGTCGTGCATGTAGTGAATGCTGTTTAGTGCAGTCACGTATTGCTTAGCTAACCAGTCCATGAATGTGTCTAGGCGACCCATTACGTCATCGTAGTTAAGAACTTCGTCAGTGATCTTGTCTGAAACAGGACCAACTTGCATCTTAAGTTTCTCGTCCACACCGCCGTTGATTGCGTAAAGCATTGTTTTCGCAAGGTTAGCACGAGCACCGAAGAACTGCATTTGCTTACCAACGATCATTGGAGATACACAACAAGCGATAGCGTAATCATCAGACTCTAGGTCAGGACGCATTAGGTCATCATTTTCGTACTGGATAGAAGAAGTATCGATAGATACCTTCGCACAGAAACGCTTGAAGCCGTCAGGTAGTTGCTCAGACCAAAGAACAGTGATGTTTGGCTCTGGAGAAGGACCCATAGTGTATAGAGAGTTTAGGAAACGGAAGTTCGAACGCGTTACTAGCGTACGACCGTCGATACCCATACCACCCATAGACTCTGTTGCCCAGATTGGGTCGCCAGAGAATAGCTCATCGTACTCAGGAGTACGTAGGAAACGAACCATACGTAGCTTCATTACGAAGTGGTCGATCATTTCTTGTGCTTGTTCTTCAGTGATCTTGCCAGCAGCGATATCACGCTCGATGTAGATGTCTAGGAAAGTCGAAGTACGACCTAGAGACATTGCAGCACCGTTTTGAGATTTAACAGCAGCTAGGTAGCCGAAGTAAGTCCACTGGATAGCTTCTTGAGCTGTTTGAGCTGGCTCAGAGATATCGAAACCGTATTTCTCAGCCATTTGCTTGATTTGACCTAGAGCACGATGTTGCTCAGAGATCTCTTCACGCAGTTGCATTGTTTCTGCTAGGTTTTCACCGTTTTCGAATTGCTCTTGAAGAGAAGCAAATTGAGCTTGCTTGTCTTTCATTAGGAAATCAATACCGTAAAGTGCAACACGACGGTAGTCACCAATGATACGACCACGGCCGTAAGCATCAGGAAGACCAGTCAGAACACCAGACTTACGACATTTTAGGATATCAGGAGTGTAGATATCGAAAACGCCAGCATTGTGTGTTTTGCGGTATTCTGAGTAGATTTTTGAAACCATTGGGTCAAGAGTTTCACCGTATGCTTTACAAGAACCTTCAACCATACGCACACCACCGTTAGGGATGATTGCACGTTTTAGTGGCTTCTCAGTTTGTAGACCAACGATAGTCTCAAGATCTTTCTCAATGTAACCTGCATCGTGAGCAGTAATGGTAGAGATAACAGAAGTATCGAAATCTACAGGTGCTTTAGTTGCGTTTTCCTGTTTGATACCTTCCATTACCGAAGACCAAAGCTTGTTAGTTGCTTCAGTACCCTCAGAAACTAGGAAAGACTCGTCGCCTTCATACGGCGTGTAGTTCTTTTGAATGAAATCACGAACGTTTACTTCGCTTTGCCACTCACCTGCAGCAAAATCTTCCCAAGCTTTAGCAAATTGCTCTGCCATGACATACCTACCTTTTTAGTAGAAAAAATACGTACATTAACACTGTTGAGCCAGCGCCCCTCGTAAGGGTAGTACACTCTTATTAATAACAATATATATGAGCATATAAGCGTCATATGGTTATATATATTGTCACTACCTTTTATATGTTGTCTTTACTCTATGAATTCAAGACTACGCTAAAAAATTTCTGCAAACCTTAAACTAAATCAATAAATGCCAAAAAAAGTTGAAAAAATTTGAGTGGCAGGGGTTGCCACCCAAACTTTTTTTTAATCCTAATACTACTTTTGTGTAGTAAGGACCATTATAGCCAAGCTTTTAGGCCATATTGACTTTCTAGCATACCAACTGCAAGCATTGCTACTAGACAGATAACTAAAACGCCAACTGGGATAACAATCTTATCTACAAATGATAGACGCTTCGCACGCTCTTTATCACCAATTAGACCGTTATTATCTAGAAGCATAGTCAGTGCCCATGCTAATACTGGGTTAACAACCGCTGAACCGAAGATACAGATACCAGCTGCTTGAGAGTCTTTTGAATCTTTAACCATCTGCATACCCGCTTCAAGTAGAGGTAGAGATACACCTACAAGTAGCGCAACACGCATCACTGGTGGCCATACTGCTACGTCCATTGGGAAGCCAAGAATCGCAACAATAATACATAGAGAGCCAAGCAAGATTGCGCCGCCAGGAATTGGACGTTTCGCGATTGCTGCTGGGATCATGTAAGTACCCCAAGAAGATGTGATGTTACCACCACCTACTGCAGTACCGACCATTTGACGAACAGAACACATCGTCATTGTGTCATCTACGTCCATCAGAACTTTTTCAGAACGTTTAGGGTAGTTCAGCTCTTGGAAGATACGGTGACCTAGGAAGTCTGGTGACCACATTGCTACTGCAAGAATAGCGAACGGTAGCGAAGCGATGAAGTGCTCAACATTTGGCAAGCCAAGCATCCAACCTTCAGAAGTCGAACCCCACCAGTAAACTGGGTTTAGGTTTGGAATGCCCATTTCAGTTTCGAACACGATATCGAAACCAGCGCCTAATGCTAATGCAATAGCAAGGCCTGTAAACGCACAAACTGGAATAGCTAACCAACGCTTGTTCACTTTTGCTAAGAAAGCGTAGATAGCAATAGTAATAGCAAGAACGATAAGACCCACGTAACCCATGCTACCCGCTTCAACAGTAGAAGATTGAAGACCAACCGCCCATGCTTGAATTGAGTTGATTTGGCTCATGGTACCGGTTAAGCCTAAGAATATGAGCAAGCCACCTGCTGTACCTTCAGAAGTTAGGTTAACAAGTTTAGATCCGCCTTTTAGGAAACTTAGGATGAGACCGAACACACCGATCAGGATGGCCAATGCAAGAGGGTGAGCACCAGCGAGAGCGATGGTACCGATAAGAGGGATCATTGGGCCGTGGTTGCCGGCAAGGTTTGCTTTAGGGTTAAAGAAACCAGAAGCAAGGATACAAAACAGTAGTGCAGGAATAAGCATTTCTACACGAGCGACTTCAATTGCGAAGTCTTTACCTAGGTTTACGTGATCCCAAGCTTGAGTTAGGCCATCAGCCCACGACATCATTACTGCAGAGTACATCGCAATGATACCAATAGTACCAGCAAGTGCAGGAACAAGATCTTCAAGTTCAAAGCGGAAGTCACGACCTGGAAGGTTTAAACCGAAGCGGCGAGGCTTCATGATTTGAAGTTCGTGATCTAGATAATCTGAGCGGCTCTCAAATTCAGAAGCAGGACGGTGTAGCTCTTTATAGCTTTTCTCTTCTACTTCAGAGTTCGCATTATTGACAACGTCTGACATAGATTCCTCATATTTTTTGTTAGTAATTCTAAAATTGAATTCTATAAGTTCGCGTAATTGCGTAATTGCGTTATTTCTTAGTTATAACTCATTAACATTATGTTGCACGGTTTTGCTGTGCTTTATGCAGCTAAGTTAAAAGAAATGTTTGGCATTTTTAATGCCTTATTCTTTGCTGAGGAGTCTAACAAGCTTACCCTTTAGGGTGATTGATCTTGATCACTTTATGAGTATATGTGAAAGAAAGCTACAAAACGCAGCGATTCATTAACTTCCCATTGATGAATCGTGTAATTAGTTTTCACAAATTGACGTTTACCTATCTTCTTCGAGCCTTTGTCGTCATGGCTCGAGTTCAATACTCAATTCTTACTGAGTTATTTCACTATTACTTGCTTCCCAACTGTTCCGAGTGAAATGCTTACAATGTAATAACCTTAAAATAATTGTGCCTTACGGTGTGTATGTAGTGTTGAGCGTACAGATTATATTTTGCAGATCTCGGCGTATCTAAGTTCACAAAACTTGTTTTTCTTGTGAGACATCAAGCTACGTGAATCTCATTTTGATTAACTTTATTTAAACAATGTAAGGGGTGTAATTGCAGCTTATTGATAGAACTCATTCATTAAATTGAGGCGAAAACGCTACCTTTTGCATAATAAGTCAGAGTGAATCGCTATTTATTCCAATTTATCAGGTTAATAATTTGTTGCATGTTGTTTCGTGTGGTGCTAGTTTGTATCGCATGAAAAGGTCGGAGTACCTTGCATTTTCACAAACTTGGGAGAGAAAGCGCATGAAAGATGTACCAGCGCTGGATATAAAGGATCTACACAAAACGTTTGGTCAAAATGAAGTTTTAAAGGGAATTTCACTTTCTGCGCATAAAGGCGATGTTGTATCGATTATCGGATCTTCAGGGTCGGGTAAAAGTACTTTCCTTAGATGTATCAACCTTTTAGAGACACCAACTGCAGGCGAGATTTGGGTTAATGGCGAATTAATTCAAATGAAAAACAACCGCCAAGGCGTATCTGTTCCTGCTGATGAAAAACAAGTACAGCGAATCCGTTCTCGCTTAGCGATGGTTTTTCAAGGCTTCAATCTTTGGTCTCACCTGACCGTTCTCGAAAACGTTATCGAAGCGCCTGTTCACGTCTTAGGTGTACCTAAAGCACAAGCGATTGAAAATGCAGAGCTACTACTTAAAAAAGTAGGCTTGTATGAGCGCAAAGATTACTACCCAGGTCATTTATCCGGTGGACAACAACAACGAGCGGCAATTGCTCGAGCGTTAGCGGTTGATCCGGAAGTGATGCTGTTTGATGAGCCAACATCAGCACTTGACCCTGAGTTAGTAGGGGAAGTACTTGGTGTAATGCGAGATCTAGCAGAAGAAGGAAGAACCATGCTTGTGGTAACACATGAAATGGCTTTTGCTCGTGACGTATCAAACCATGTGATGTTCCTGCACCAAGGTCTAGTGGAAGAACAGGGCGATCCAGCTAAACTGTTTACGGAACCTGAATCTGAACGTTTACAACAATTTATCTCATCGATTTACTAATCAGAATTGAAACGCCGTTGCCAACGGTAAACAGCGACGGTGTGAACAATAAAACACAACAAGTAAGTTAATAAGCAACAACAAACACAATATTAAAACTAGCAAAACATAAAAACCTAAATCACAGGAGTAGGGATATGAAAAAGTGGTTATTAGTCGCGGCACTTGCTGCAACTGCTGCAACGGGCGTAGCTCAAGCAAAAGAATGGAAAACAGTACGCTTTGGTATTGAAGGTGCTTACCCTCCATTTAGCTGGACAGAAGCTGACGGGTCACTGAAAGGCTTCGATGTCGATATGGCTAACGCACTTTGTACTGAAATGCAGGTGCAGTGTAAGATCGTTGCACAAGACTGGGATGGTATCATTCCTTCTCTACTTGCTCGTAAATATGATGCGATCATCGCGGCAATGTCTATCACGGAAGAGCGTAAGAAAAAAATCGACTTCACTGGTAAATACGCACTTATCCCAAACAAGTTCATCGCTAAGAAAGGTGCAGGCCTTAACTTTGATGATCTAAGCGGTCAAAAGATTGCAGTTCAACGTGCAACAACTCACGATAAATACCTAACAGACAACTACGGCGATACAGTAGAGATCGTTCGTTACGGTTCATTCGACGAAGCTTACCTTGATCTAGCAAACGGTCGTGTTGCTGCTGTACTAGGTGATGCATCTGCTCTAGAAGAAGGCGTGCTGAACAAAGCTGGTGGTGAAGACTACGAGTTTGTTGGCCCATCACTAACTGATCCTAAGTGGTTCGGCGAAGGTTTTGGTATTGCTCTACGTAAGCAAGACAAAGATCTGACTAAGCAATTAGATGCGGCAATCCTTTCACTACGTGAAAAAGGCATCTACCAAGATATCGCGGCTAAATACTTCAACTACGACGTATACGGTCAGTAATCTTTAGCGTCAATTCTTAAGGGAGAGGTTCTCCTCTCCCTGTCTTACCAACTTTTTCGCAGTTCTGTTGGAATCCATTATGTTTGATTTACAAGGATATGAAGCGTCGATCCTGAAAGGGGCGGTGCTCACAATCGAAGTTGCCTTGCTGTCGCTAATTTTAGCTATGGTTCTTGGTATGCTAGGTGCCTTAGCAAAACTCGCGCCTTATCGCTGGGCTCGTGCTATTGCAACCCTCTACACAACCGTCATTCGAGGCATTCCCGATCTCGTACTGATGATGCTGATTTTCTTTGGTGGACAAATCCTTTTAAACAACAGTTTGTATTCCATCAACGAGTGGCTCAACGAGTGGTTTGCATCCAGTGATCCTAACCACGAATGGACCTCTTACCTACCTGATTATATTGATGTCAGCCCATTTGTTGCTGGTGTCTTAACCATAGGTTTTATTTTCGGTGCCTATATGGCAGAAACGTTCCGTGGTGCGATCATGGCTGTCGACAGCGGTGAGATGGAAGCGGCAAAAGCTTATGGTATGAGCCCTGTAAAGGCGTTTCACCGCATACTGCTACCGCAGATGATTCGTCACGCATTACCGGGTTTTGGGAATAACTGGCTGGTATTACTTAAAACCACTGCGCTGGTTTCGATTATTGGCCTAGAAGATATGGTACGTGTTAGTGCACTGGCGGCGGGTTCAACCAAAATGCCATTCACTTTCTACATGACTGTAGCGATTATCTTCTTATTCTTCACCAGTGTTTCAACGGGCTTACTTAAGCTGGTTGAACGTAAATTCAGTATCCACGCGAGGTAGTTATGGACTTTTCATTGATAATTGAAAGCCTGCCGATTTACCTTGGTGGTTTATGGACAACGGCTTGGATGGTTTGCGTTGCTTTGATCATTGGCTTATTCGTCGCCATACCATTAGCTATCGCTCGTAACAGCCCAAATATGCTGATTAACGCTCCTGCTTGGTCGTTCATCTATTTCTTCCGTGGTACGCCATTATTGGTGCAGTTGTACCTGATTTACTACGGAATGGATCAGTTCTTCCCTGTAAAAGATACACTATGGGAAAATGCATGGTTTTGTGCTTTGGTGGCATTCATCCTTAACACATCGGCATACACAGCTGAAATCATTCGCGGTGCGATTAACGGCTTACCAAAAGGTGAAGTTGAAGCAGCAAAAGCGTATGGCATGAGCACACCTAAGACATACCGACGTATCATTCTGCCAAGTGCATTACGTCGTGCATTACCGGCTTACAGTAACGAAGTTATCTTTATGCTTCACGGCTCAGCCGTTGCAGGTATTGTGACGATTATGGATCTAACGGGTGCAGCTCGTTTGGTTAACTCTCGCTACTATGCTCCGTTTGAATCTTTCCTAACAGCAGGTCTGTTTTACATGGGGTTGACGTTTATCATCATTGCGATTTTCAAATTCGCAGAGAAACGTTTCTTAGCTTACTTAAGACCACTTAGCTAATTACACATCATAATTAACAAAACGGCGCTTCTATAGCGCCGTTTTTTATGAGCAGATTCTGTTGCTGTTGATTACTTAAACGTTGACCAAATTGGCGCGTGGTCAGACGGCTTTTCGATGCCACGCAGTTCGTAATCGATGCCTGCTTCAGTACACTTATCAGCAAGCTTCTGAGTCGCAAGTACTACATCAATTCGTAGGCCGCGGTTGTCCACGAAACCTTTCGAGCGGTAGTCAAACCACGAGTATTGGTCGTTTACTTCAGGGTGCAGTAAGCGGAAGCTATCCACAAAACCCCAATCCATCAGTGTTTTCAACCATTCTCGCTCTTCTGGTTGGAAAGAGCACTTACCTGTTTTCAACCAACGTTTCGCATTAGGTTCACCGATGCCGATGTCTGCGTCGATAGGGCTGATATTAATGTCGCCCATCACAATGACTTGTTCGTCTTTGTTGTGGTAGTCATTTAGGTAAGTCATCAAGTCTTTGTAGAACTGGCGTTTGTACGGGTATTTTGTTTCATGCTTGATGTTATCCCCTTGAGGGAAGTAGCCATTTAGCACGGTAACCTTTTCACCATTTTCATCTTCAAACGTCGCCATGATCATGCGTTTTTGATGGTCTTCATTATCTGTTGGGAAACCCTTCTGCACAGAAATAGGCTCTTGCTTACACAACATTGCCACACCGTAGTGGGCTTTTTGACCGTGGAAGTAAACCTTATAGCCCATTGCTTCAACATCAGCAATTGGGAAGGCTTCATCGTGCACTTTTATCTCTTGCAGACCAATCACGTCGGGTTGGTGTTTGTCGATAATAGCTTGCAGTTGGTGAAGGCGGGCTCTAAGACCGTTGATGTTGAAGCTAATTACTTTCATTTGTTTTTATACCTCTCGTAAACCTTTGTCACTGCTTGTTTTTAAAGGTTTTTGATTTGGTGGATTTCATGGTTCATCGTATTTAACCATGCTTAATAATTTCTGTCGCCACTTTGTAGAGACAAAATGGCGACATTAAATGATGTGAATACTTACAGTTACGTAGAATCTATTGAGTCTTAAGTAAATCCAAAAAGAACGCGTATTCAAGTGCGTCTTCTTTTAATCGTTTAAATCGGCCAGAAGCGCCACCGTGACCGGCTTCCATATCGGTTTTGAACAGCAATACGTTGTTGTCTGTTTTCATTTCACGCAGCTTCGCAACCCATTTCATTGGCTCAAAGTACTGCACCTGTGAGTCATGCAGGCCTGTCGTTACCAACATGTTCGGGTAGTTTTGTACCTTAATGTTGTCGTACGGTGAGTACCCCAGCATGTAATCGTAGTAGGCTTTATCGTTCGGGTTACCCCATTCGTCATACTCATTGGTGGTTAGAGGGATCGATTCATCGAGCATGGTTGTCACAATGTCTACAAACGGAACATGTGCACCAATACCACGGTACAGTTCTGGTGCTTGGTTGATGATTGCTCCCATCAATAGACCGCCAGCAGACCCCCCAACGGCGAACACTTTATCTTTCGCGCCGTAGCCTTCTTCAACAAGCTCTTTGGTTACATCAATAAAGTCGTTGAACGTGTTTTGTTTGGTCAGTTTTTTGCCATCTTCATACCAAGGGCGACCAAGCATTTCTGAACCGCGGACATGTGCGATGGCATAAACAAAACCTCTATCCAGTAGGCTTAGGCGAGTTGAGCTGAAGGTAGGTTCAATCGTAGAGCCGTAAGACCCATAGCCGTATTGGTAGATTGGGTTAGTGCCGTCTTTCTTAAATAAGTCTTTACGATAAACCAAAGAGACAGGAACTTGCTTACCATCGCGAGCCGTAATCATGATTCGCTCTGATTGGTAGTTATCCGCTTCGAAATCACCTAATACGGGTGTTTGCTTCATGAGTTCGGATTCACCTGTACTTAGGTCGAAATCATAGTAAGTACCTGGCGTGGTTAAGCTGCTGTAATAGATACGAACTTTTGCGTTATCTAATTCATAGTTACTCGTTAGGTAAGCGGCAAATGCGGTGTCGTTAAATTCAAGTGGAAACTCGTGGCCTGTTGAGAGTTGGCGAACTTTCACTGTAGACAAGCCATCCGCGCGTTGCTCGTAGACAAGATGGTCATCAAACAACTCGAAATCTACAAGCTGAGTATTATCGTCCGCTGGGATGACATCGACCCATTTTGAGCGATCATGCATCTCTTCGGTTGTGACTTTCATTAAACGGAAGTTGACCGCTTGGTAGTTGGTGTAGATGTAATACAAATCACCTAGCTTAGCGATGCTGTACTCTATGCCGCTCTCTTTTGGGTAGAAAGCCTCAGCTGTAGCCTTTGGGTTGTTGGCATCGATGACTGAGACACCGCTGGTTTCTGTGCTCGAATGCCAAATGTAGACCTGTTCTCCATCTTTGCTTTTACTCAAAGAGGTGTAGTAAGCGCTATCGGCTTCTTCGTAGATTAACTGATCGCTTGCCTGAGCTGTGCCTAACACGTGGCGGTAAACTTGATAACCCAGCAATGTTTGTGGATTTTTTTTGATGTAGTAGAAGGCTTGGTTGTCGTTTTGCCACGCGATAGCACTTGAAGCGCCTTCAATTTCATCTTTTAGGTATTCACCTGTTGTGAGGTCTTTGATCTTGATGGTGTAAATGCGGCGGCTTAGCGTATCTTCGCCATAGGCCAACAAGTTTTCGTCTGGGCTGATCGTTAAGCCACCAATACTGAAGAATTCATGCTCTTTTGCTAGCTCGTTTACATCTAAGATGACTTGCTTGTCTGTGCCTAAAAAGTTTTTTTCACGCAGGTGAACTGGGTATTCGTTGTCGCCTGTGACCTTATTCGAGTAGTAGTAACTGCCTTTGCGAACCGGTACCGAATTGTCGTCTTTCGCGATTCGGCCTTTAATCTCTTCAAATAATTGTTTTTGCGCTGCTTCTGTATGTTTCAACACCGTATCTGCGTACTGATTCTCTTGCTCAAGTTGTTGCAATATCTCTGGATCTTGGCGTGCATCATCGCGCATCCAATAGTAATCATCGATTCGGGTTTCACCATGAATCGTCATTGCGTGAGGGACTTTCTTAGCAACGGGTGCTTGGGTTTGCTGAGCGACGAGCTGTGATTGAGAGTAGTGGTTCATGGTTGAGATTCCTTGATTGCTGCATCCGGCGACAAGCGCTATTGATACGGCTAATGTGGTTAAAGCGATACGCATCTGTATATCCTTAGTGTGTACCTTACTCGTTTTAATGCCAGCATCCTTTGTTGTGAGAGTTCAGGTACGTTGGTGTTCTTCCAGTGATATTATTTATAATTGGATTCTGGATATGCACCTTCATCGTAAGTGTCTGTTATTGTTTTCAAAAAATCAAAGCAATGTTAAATGAAATTACTGATACGTGAGAGTGGAAGGAATAAATGTGCAACAAAAAGGGACACACTTTTCAGTATGTCCCTTTCCTTTGTTTAGCAAGATTCGAGTTTTACGTTAAATAGCCAATGGCATTTCGTTTGAGTGGTCAGGTTTACGATTAACCCAACGTAAACCAAGCATAGCGATGAATGACATAGCAATCATCAGGCAACCGAGTGGCAGTTGGTCTTGAGCTGGGAAGAACGATGCCAATAGTGTTGCGATGCCAGCACCTAGGTTTTGCATACCACCTAAAATCGCACCTCCAGTACCAGCGTGGTACGGGAATGGCGAAAGTGCCCCTGTTGTTGCTGCTGGGAATAATATGCCAGCGCCCAAGAAGTAAATTGTGGCACCGCCAATCAAAGTTAATGCTGTTGTTTGACCAAACAGACCCGGTATCAATACCACTGTTGAGCCTACCAATATCGCAACCAGACCAACATTCAATGCACGGCGCTCAGAGCGACGTTGTGCGATGTAACTAGATAAGCCTGCACCGACTAAGTAACCTGGAATAGGCAAGACAAACAGCAAGCTTACTGTGGTTGCCGGTAAGCCAAGTACGCCACCAAGCAACACACCTGCCGCTGCTTCAAATACGGCTACACCAGCAAAGGTTGCGACTAATACCAATAAGAAACCTTGGAAACGTTTATCAGACAGAACGAACTTGTAGCTGTTGGCAACCGATTCATGCTTGCGTCGTTCTTTCGGCAGTGTTTCCATCATGCTCGTCATCATAGTGATCACAACAGCAATACCAAACAGCGCAAGGAATAAGTAGCTAGAACGCCAGCCGAAAACTTCTGTTAGGTAACCACCCAGTACAGGAGCCATCAATGGTGAGAAAATCACACACATGCTAATCAAGCTGTTTGCACGGTGCAGCTCTGCGCCTTCAAAACAGTCGCGAGTCAATGTACGAGACATCGCACCACCACAACCGATGCCCAAACCTTGGATAAAGCTGCCCGCTAAGAACCATTCATATTCGTGAGCGAACAATGCTACCAAAGTACCGATGATGTAGATGATCAAACCAATCACGATGATCGGTTTACGACCTAGGCGATCTGAAAGTGGGCCGTAAACAAATTGCGACAGACCATAAGGGATCAAGTAACACGCCATCACTGCCTGCAGCGAAGATGCCGAAACTAAGAACTCACCTGCCATATGACCGATAGAAGGCACGTACATCGTTTGAGTCATTTGACCTACGGCAGTCAGAATAGCGATTAAAAAGGTAAGTTTCGCTAATGGAAACGAGGCGGACATTTGCGTATCTCTCCAAAAATTAAGACGTAAAAAGCCTTAGCGCTCCATTAAAGGAGAGCCAAATGAATAAAGTGTTCAGGGAATCTAGGCGCGAGATATTAGATCTTGATTGCGGGCTTAGCAATCAAAAAGTGTGAAGTTGAGCAAGATAAAAATCTATAACTTGGATTATAAAAACTAATCCGAAGTTACTGAATTTTAAAGAGGGAGAGGGTGGAGTGGGCTTCCTTTAAATATCGATGTTCTGGCTATGTCCAAAGCGCTAAAACCTAAGCAACACAGCTAATGATTATATGAGTACATCATTTGAAATCACAGAAAAAAGGAAGAAAACACGCTCTATTAACATTTGTATAAACTTTCGTTTTATATGTAAGCAATTTGTGCTGTAATTATCCGCTAAGCTATTCGTCTAACTCATTTACATTGTGTACAGCAATTCGTTGTCGATGTGATAGTTATGGTTATGGAAGTCTTTTGGCTTAAATAAGGATATTAAATGCGCTCTCTATCGGTACAGTGGAAAATAACCCTCTTAGCAGGTTGTTGTTTAATCATTACGTCACTGTCTCTTATTGGTTTCTCGATCTACAACGCGACGAGCAATCAACAAGTCATCAAATCTCAAAGTTCAGAATCAGTTATCAATAAAACTCAGCAGTTGCTGGCGTCTGTTTCTCAGCTAAACGCTCAAGAAACTCAACGTTATGTAGACGAAGCTATTTACCGCGCAGAGATGCTTGCGGCCAGTGCTCAGTTTCTAAAAAACAATGCAGACGAAAACTTTACACCAAGTGAAGAGCTTCGTACCGCCTTGGATGAAATGGTTCGTCGCTCGGTTTTAAACTTCGACTCTATTCAAGGAGCGTATCTAGTTTTCAAGCCTGACTTGCTCGATAGTGAAGATGCGAATTATGTCGATGCTGATTATGTTGGTTCTAACGAAAAAGGTCGTTTTGCTCCTTACTGGAAGGTGGCAGATAACGGTGAAAATGTTCTAGCGAACGTTCTTTCAGAATCTATCTTGAATGATGACAGCAATAGCGAACGTTTTTACTGTCCTTTGTCTTCAGGGCAAACGTGTATTAGTACGCCGAGAGTCGTGAACAGCGGTGGTGTAGCACTACTTACGTCCTCTATTTCAGTCCCTATTTTGGTTGACGACGTTGCTATTGGTTTTCTTGGTATTGATCTAAGACTTGATGGTTTAACCAGTGTGATTACTCAATCTGACCAGAGCTTGTTTAACGGTGCGGGTAAAGCTTACGTGGTTAGTCTAGATGGTTCGGTCATCGCTTCTGATGATTCAAGCATTGCAGTCGGTTCAACTTTCCAAAGTGGCAATACAAACAGTGATTTAATGACCGACTTTATCTTTGGTGGTGAAGTGACAACGCAATGGAGCGAGAACGGTGAGTGGTTACTTGCCTTTGCACCTGTTGTTGCAGCTAACCAAACTTGGGGGGTGTTGTTTGAGATCCCAAGAGATAGTGTCGTCGCTGACGCAAATAAATTGGATTCCATCATTAGCACTAAGCTAAGTGAAGGCATCAAAACAGAAGTGATCGCCGGTACAGTGTTTATTATCTTTGGCTTAGCCATTATCGCATTTGCTTCCCTTTCAATTGTGAAGCCTATTCGACAAGTGGTTGAGCGACTTAATGATATTGCTTCTGGTGAAGGTGATTTGACCCAACGTTTGGAAGTGAAATCTCAAGACGAAATTGGTCAGCTATCCAAAGGGTTCAACTTATTCTTAGACAAGCTACAACACACGATCAAAGAAGTGATTCACACCACTGAGCAAGTGGCGAGCACGACAAGCCAGGCTAAAGCATCGGCATCAAGCACTCGAGAAAGCAGTGAATCTCAATTTAAAGAAGTGGATCTTGTGGCGACAGCGGCAGAAGAGATGACTCAAACTGCGGGCTTAGTGGTACAAAACGCAGAAGTGGCCGTTGATGCTGCTTGTGAAGCGAATCGTTCTGCTCAACAAGGGCAACAAGTCATCGAACTTTCAGCCGGTGAAATGAGAAAGCTGGTTGAGCGTATGTCGAGTGCTGTTCCTATTGTTGAAGAATTGGCAAAAAATAACGGAAACATCACCGAGATCTTAAGTGTGATTGAAGGGATCTCTGAGCAAACTAACTTACTGGCATTGAACGCGGCGATTGAAGCGGCTCGTGCTGGCGAACAAGGTCGAGGTTTTGCTGTTGTTGCGGATGAGGTAAGAAACCTCGCAAGTCGCACCCAGTCATCGGTTGGTGAGATCAGAGCGGTGATCGACAAGGTTCATGCTGGAACTCAAGATGTCGTTGAAGCAATACAAGAAGGCAATATCCTAGCTAACGATACAGCACTACACGTTCAGAAAGCAGTTGAAGATCTGGGGTCGATCTTTACTTCTATTGAGGCGATCAGTGATATGAACAGTCAGATCGTTCGAGCAGCCGAAGAGCAACAATCGGTTTCCGGTGAAGTAAATCAAAGCGTGGTTAATATTCGCGATTTGAGTGCGAAGATCTTGGAGCAAGCCGCGGCTTCTGAGCAAGTCGGCAATGAAATTGACCAACTGTCTCAACAACAACAGAAGTTGGTCAATCAGTTCAAGGTATAAGCATTAAGCCTTAACCAGTTCTTGAATAGAAAAAGGGACAAATGAAGATTTCATTTGTCCCTTTTAAATTGTTTCTTTAGAGGCTAGTCAATAACCAGCGGTTGACGCTGCTTACTCTTCGATAAACCAGTAGCCTTTGTTGACCAATTCAGTCACGACAGTTACGCCCGAAGGAGACAGAGCAGTAGCTGAAGTGATCACCGATTCATCGCAAAGTATGTTGAGTAACGAAGAATCCGCTTCATCAACCTTAACCACTTCGCCATTGATGTAAGCAGTGTTGCTTTCATTTTCGTGGTAGAGCGCCTTTAAGCCTGATACTCGGTGAATCTCACCTTCAGACTCTAAGTGTTGAGCGATCTCTTCTTGAGTCCATAGTGGCTCTGGAGCAACGATATCAAGCTGGTGGCGTGATTGGCTTAGCAGACAACCCATGAATTCACTGATGGTTTCAGGTTGCTCTAGTGCAGATTTCAACATGCCTGTGAGATTACTTAAATCCGATGAACGAATTTTTCCGTAGCCTTCTTGCATTTTGAATTCTGGATCGTGCAGGTGTACGTCACCCATATCATGAGCAAGCACAAAATCGGCAAAGTTGCTGATCAGTTCTTGTTCTTTAGGCGAGCGGTAGCCAATAGAGTAGCTCATTGACGGCTCTAACGTGCTCCCTTCATGTGGGAAACCTGGTGGGATATAAAGGATATCGCCCGGCTCTAAAGTTTCATCAATGATTGGGTCAAAACCTTCAATTTGACGAAGTGCAGACGCTTGAACAGTCTCTTTGTATTGGCCAACATCTTTAGCGCCAACCTTCCATTGACGTTTGCCTTGACCTTGAATGATGAAGACATCGTATTGATCAATATGTGGGCCTACGCCGCCTTCAGGTGCTGAGTAGCAGATCATGAGATCGTCGAATAACCAGTTTGGTAACGCTTGGAACGCCTCAGTCAGCTGATTTGCGCCTTGGTGCCAGTGGTTCGCTGCTTGAACGATCAGTTGCCAATGAGTTTCGGTTAATTCGCCAAACTTTTCTTCAGAGAATGGGCCGTGTTCTGCAGTCCACTGATTGTCGAGGTTAGAGACAAAGCGAGAATCCACTTCTTCTTCCATCGATAAACCAGCAAGTTCTTCCGGCGAAATTGGGTCGACGAAGTTTTGGAAGCCACCCTTTAAGATGGTTGGTTTTTTATGCCAGTAGTTTTCAAGAAACTCGGGCATAGAAAAGCTGAGTTGGTACATGTGAATCCTGTATATTTTTATGCTAGATGCTAGATGCTAGATGCTAGATGCTAGATGCTAGATGCTAGATGCTTTTGGCTTGTAAATCTTGCTGGACAATTTTGATTGCTTCTAACGCGACTTTTGGATCGATTTCGTTGCTTTCGAGCAGATAGATCAGGTCGACAGCTAACTTAACTTCTTCTGGTGCGTTATCCAGTGGTGATGGTGTGTTATCAGTGTTCATTTCGCTTAGGGTTCTCTAAGTTAATCAGTCTCTCAATATTTTTCATTGAGTCTTCACAGCGTTCTAATCGCTCTTTTGCTAACTGCCAAGCCTCTTCCGCTTTTTTCTTACTGTGGCGAGGCGCAGAATCAAACGCTAACTTTCGTACTCGCACTAAATCGACCAATCGCTTTTGCCAGTCTTGGTGCTGAGCGAGTTCGTTGTATAGGTCGTTAAGGGTTTTCCCTGACTTACTTTTTCGGTCCAAGCGTAAATCGTGGTTGGCTAACTCTCTTTGGATTGCTGCAATCTGATTGGTCAGCTTTTCTGTCAGGTAGTTGGCTCTGGACGCGGTCAGTTGATTTGAGGTTTGTTCACGTACAATGGTGCGGTACGTTGCCTGAGTTTCAAGTGCATAGGGAAGCAAAACAGAGGCGCCGCATTTAAATAAGGCTCGGTCAAACAAGGCTTGATGATAAGCCCCTCGAGATTTGTCAACCTGCGAGCAATGGCCAATCAAGGTATCAATAACACTTTTTAGCTTTGAAAATTGATTCATTTCACTTCCCGTTGGCTACTGCCTATAAGTTCACAAACCAAGCTTCGTATGCCAGTTTAATTGCAAGTACGCTTACAACTGTAACAAACACAGGTCTTATAAATGTAGCACCGAACCGAATAGCAGAGTGAGCGCCAACAAATGCACCGGCCATCAAACAAAGGCCCATGGTTAAACCTAGAACCCAATCAATATGACCAAGAATCGCGAAGGTCACCAAAGAGGTAAAGTTACTGGTAAAGTTCATGGCTTTGGATAGACCAGAGGCAAGTAAGATGTTTAAGCGATAAAGCGCCATAGAGCTTACCGTCCAAAACGCGCCAGTTCCTGGGCCAGCAACCCCATCATAAAAGCCAAGAATGAATCCTTGGTACTTTTGTTTTCTCTTAAGCACAGGGCATGGCTTAGGAGACACATTATGGCTCACATCTGGAGTCTTATGAAAAATGGTATAGACCGCTGCGGCAAGAATGACTAACGGCAATACCTTCTCTAACCACTCGGTGCTAATGGCATCAACAGTGAGTGTGCCGATGGTCGCACCTATTAGAGTAGATATGAATGCATTGACCCAACACTCAGGCTTGAACAGCTTTTTACGGTAGTAAGTGAATGCAGCTGTAGATGAAGCGAAAGTCGCTGCAAGCTTGTTAGTACCCAATGCAATGTGTGGCGGTAAACCAAGTGATAGTAAAGCTGGAACGGTTAACATCCCTCCGCCACCTGCGACAGCATCAATAAAGCCTGCTGCAAATGCAACCAAAGCAAGTATGACCAACATGGTTGGCTCAATCATTTCCATAAATAGCTAGTGTTCTCGTTATCGGCTGATAGGGCAGCCACATGAAAAACCGATGGATTAGTCATGTTGGGTTGTGAATGCAAGGGCCTAGCGATGACAGGCCCATAACTACCTCAAGGGTAGGGGATATTAGTATTTTATTGTTCTTTTAAAAGGCGGTAGTGAATCGAGTAGGGACTTTCCGTATCGCTTCGTTACTATGCGTCTATCAAGGATCGTGACTTTACCAGAATCTCTTTCCTTACGCAGTAGTCTACCCACAGATTGAATAAGCTTTTTACTCGCATCTGGAACAGTAATCTGCATAAAAGGGTTACCACCGCGTGATTCAATATATTCTGAATGTGCTTGCTCTACGGGAGAGGTAGGAACACCAAAAGGAATCTTAGTAATAACGAGGTTTTCAAGAAGCTCACCCGGTAGATCAAGACCTTCAGAAAAGCTGCCAGTTCCAAAAAGAACGCTGGTTTTACCTTGGTCTATTAGCTTTTTATGTTTTTTTAGGATTTCAGTTCGTGAAGTATCACCTTGAACCTGCAATGCCCACGACTTTTTAACGAAATCTGTTGCTAACGCCTCTGCAACTTTGTTCATTTGCCAGTAAGAAGAGAATAGAACGAGATTGGCTTTTTTGTCTTCTATTACCTTAGGCAAAATTTCAATAAGATATTCGGTAAACTGAGGTGCTTGTGGTTCGTACTTCATTGCCGGCACGATCAGCTCTGCTTGATTCTGGTAATCAAACGGTGATGCCAAAGCCAAAAATTGTACGCCATCTTCTGCTTTTTGGCTGATGCCTGCTTGATGACAGAAAAAGCTGAAAGAGTTGAGCGCCCTCATGGTTGCAGATACTAATACCGCACCCACACAGCGGCTCCAGATTTGCTGATCCAATTGCCAACCCACCTCTAGTGGCGAAACATTAACAACGAAATCGCCTTCACTTTCTTTATTCAGTTCGAGCCAACGAGCCAAAGGAGCGCCTTTTTCTCTCTTCGGTTCAGCCATTAAGCGCCAAACTTGAGCAAGGTTCTCTGTTCTTTGTATATAGAAGCCAATTTCTGCCAGTGCCGGCTCTGCAAGCTTTGCTGAAAGCTCGCCGTCTTTAACTCGTTCCGCAATCAGGTCTGCAATCTTCGCAACGGCTTGGCTCGCCTTTTGTGTGAGTTGCTTGAGGTCTTTTGATTCATTCTCAAGCCACTCAGGTAAGTCGCCATGTTCGAAGCGATACAAGCCGTCTTCAAAGTGGTTAGCGTCAAACTGTTTACTCATTTGAGTCAGGGTAGGGATCAGCTGTTGCACTGAGTCTTGCAGCTCATTTCGAAATCGATGGACACGTTTCTCGTCAGCGAGGCCTGAAAGCTTAGTGATTGATTGATTCAAACGCTCCAACCACGATGCTGCGCCTTTTAAGCTCGCAGCCGCAGAAGAGTGATCTCTGGCTACATGCGGTAAATGGTGAGCTTCATCGAATATATAGATGCTATTTTCTGGTTCAGGCAGTATCACGCCGCCGCCTAAGTCTGCATCAGCCATCACTAAACTGTGATTGGCGATAATCACGTCTGCTTTATCTAGCTCTGAGCGAGCTTTCTGGAAAGGGCAGTCTCTATGCGTAGGCATACTGTTGTTACAGCTGTGCTTATCGCTGACAATCATCTGCCAAATCATGTTGTCGATGGGTTTTGGCCACGAATCACGGTCACCATCCCATTTACCTTGGGTTAGGCTACGATACATGGTTTGAAGTTGGTCGATATCCTTCTTCTTTGGCTTAGATTCGAACATGGCCATTTGTCCGCCATCAACCCCGCAGGCAGCGGCTAGCTTTTCGGAACAACAATAACGCTGTCTGCCCTTCGCTAATATGAAAGAAAACTCTCGATCAGTCAGTCTTCTATATAGAGGGAGATCTTTATTGACGAGCTGTTCTTGTAGCGCAACCGTCGCCGTTGATATGACTATTTTTCGGTTATTGAGCACAGCGACAGGAATAGTTGCCATTAAATAAGCCAGTGATTTCCCGATCCCGGTTCCCGCTTCTGCAACAATCATGCGATTACTTTTGTGGTATTGACCACAAAGTGTCTTCGCTATTTCTGCAACAAGGTAATTTTGAGCACGTCGAGGTACAAAGTTGTCCAACTGATCTTGGAGGTTTTGATAACTGGTGCGAATAGATTTTTGAATTTTAGTAGTTAGCATACTGTGACCTACGTAACGGAGCGAGGATAGTAGCACATATCACTAGTCGGTACATTTACGGTGAAATAGCTTGCTTTTGAATCAAAGGTAGATCTTGTTCACAAAAAAAAACTGAACCATCAGGAACTTAACTATTTTATTTATGTTGCGAAATATAAATATTAAAAAAGACTTGCTTGTAGGTGTTAAATCCTGAGATGTGGCGTTTTTACAAGTTGTTTGTGGTGTTAAATGCTGTTTTGTTCTTTTTTTGGATTATTATATTTCCTAATAAAACTAAGGATAAGCTGCTCGTAAAACGATGAAAAAAAATGTAAGTAGTTGATTTTGATTGCTTTGTGTTTTTTTTAGGTTTGTTTTTAGTTTATTTGACACGCAGGATAATCTTTTGCAATCTAGACCTCGAAATTTAGTGACGGTGATTAACCAACAAAGAGTGGTAATGACCAGTCATAAAAATAAAAGGGAACCGGGCAAGGATCTCCCATTCTTAGAAAAGGCAGTGGATTTATTATGAAAAAGACTCTATTAGCACTTGCAGTTGTTGCAGCAGCAGGCTCAGTAAACGCAGCGGAAATTTATAAATCAGAAGACGGCGCAGTAGACTTTTACGGTCAACTACGTACAGAGCTTAAGTTCCTAGACGGGCAAGATGCCAAATTAGGTTCAGGTTCTTCGCGTGCTGGTGTTGACGCTCAATATAATGTATCTGATGATCTTAAAGTTCTTGGTAAAGTAGAATTTGCATTGAAAGACAGTGGCGACATGTATGTACGTAACCACATTTTTGGCTTTAGCAGCGATCAAGCGGGAACAATCAAATTTGGTAAGCAATGGACTACATCAGATGATGTATACGGCGCTGATTACTCATACTTCTTTGGTGGTTCTGCACTGCTTTACTCTACTTTGAACGAGGCTCTTCATGACTCACAAGTAAAGTACTCTTACGATTCTGACAACTTCTGGGTAAAAGCAGGATACGGATTAGCAGAAGATGACTCTAATCAAGAGCTAGCTGAACTTTACGTTGGTTTTTCTGTTGGTGACGTAAATATCCACGTTGGTGGTGGTCAAACAACTGATGATGTAGCTGGTTCTGGTTTTACAGGCCTTGAAAACACATACTACGAAGGTACTGTTGAGTACTCTAAAGATGTTCTAACAGTTGGTGCAACTGTTGCGGCATCTTCTGTTGAATCTGCTATTGATAAAGCAGACCAAACAGGTTTCTCAGTAGCTGCTACGTATGGCGTTGCTGATAAAACAACAGTATATGGTGGTTATGAGTTCGTGTCTCAAGATCACGATTTATTAGAAGATAGCAACGTTGTTTACGTTGGTGCTGAATACAAGTACGCTAGCTGGGCACGTGTCTATGCTGAGTATGGTTATGCAGACGGTAGTACTCTAGGTTTCAACGCTCAAGGTAGTGATATGGTTGTAGCGGCTCAGACTGTTGAGGGCGAAAACAATTTCGGTATCGGTGCCCGTGTTTACTGGTAATTTGATATATTGTTAGAAAAAGCCCAACATAGAGTTGGGCTTTTTTTTGCCTATTTTTTATAAGGATGGATACAATAATGCAAAGTTTCAAATATTCTTTTTTGGGGCTGTTAGTTGCTTCTACAGTAGTTGATGCCGAAGTAATATTGGATGTCCCTGAAAATGTAAATTTACTTTCAGTAAACATGAGTGTTCCTGACTTTGAACAAGGGTTGTTTTCTGCAGATAAGACAGTGCTTTTACCTGACGGTGAAAACCAAATCGTTTTTCAATATGAACCAGTATTTGATGAAAGAGATAATCAAAGGAAAGTCTACAGTTCTGTTATTATCGCTAAATTTGAGGCAAAAAACGAAGAACTTACCTTATCTATGCCTGAGTTTAAAAACTTGCGTTCTGCTCAAGAAAACATTGGAAACTTGAATTGGGAAATTAAAAATAAGCAAGGACAAGCCTTAATCAAAAATGAAGACATTTTAGCTAGTGACGGAGTTCAACTAAATAGAAGTTATTCTGAAGAAGCTACAGAATATAATAAAGTTGGTGGTGCTGCTGCTGTAACCATGAGTTATTTAGTTGTAGAAAACCAAGTTCGTCCTGCAGTTAAGGTTAATGCTACAAGTTTAGAAGAAAACACGCTAGTAAACGCTGAAGGTTTAACGGCTAACACATCAGCTCAGGTTGTAGATAAATCGGAGTCTTTGAAACAACTTAAAGCTTTGTATCTGAGCACTTCAAAAGAAGACCGTAAAGTATTCCGTAAGTGGATGATTGACCAAGAGTAATCAATTTTTATGTGTAAAAAAGCGAGATATAATAAATATCTTGCTTTTTTATATTGCTATGAGTTAAATCTCTTTCCACTCACCAGGCTGCAGCTGCCCCACATTCATATTACCCATTGAGTAACGGATAAGACGCAGGGTAGGGAAGCCGATATTGGCTGTCATTCGTCTTACCTGACGGTTACGTCCTTCAATGATTGTAATAACCAACCATGTTGTCGGTATCGCGGCTCTGAAGCGTACTGGAGGGGTTCTATCCCACACAACAGGTTCAGACATCACCTCAACCTGAGCGGGCAGTGTCATGCCGTCTTTTAGTTCGACACCTTTTCTCAATTTATCTAAATCTTCCTCAGAAGGTGCGCCTTCAACCTGTACCCAGTAAGTCTTTGGGGATTTTGAGTTTGGTTGAGTTAGCTTAGCTTGAAAAATACCATCGTTGGTCAAGACCATTAACCCTTCGCTGTCGCGGTCAAGGCGACCTGCAGCATAAACGTCTTTCACTGGAATAAAGTCCGCTAGCGTTTTTCTCCCTTCGCCATCTGTAAATTGGCTTAGAGTATCGAAAGGCTTGTTGAACAGAATTACTTTGCGATCTTCGAGCGCAACCTTAGGTTTTGCATTGGTAGGCTTACCTTTATATCGGTGCTTGCTTGAGTGAGATTTGTTGTGCGAATTGCCAGTGTTATTCTTATCACTGCTTCGGCTTTGTCTATTACCGCTTTGTTTTAATGTTGCACCAGAACGAGCCGGTTTGTCTGAACGAGATGCGCTGCGTGAGCGAGTAGACATGTTAACTACCTTGCAAAAATGTAAACGAAGTGTGCTGAAAAGTTTTCACTGAAACGGAATTGAGCTATCATTTGCGCGCCTAAAAGACACAAAATAGAACAAGTTGATGGACTCTTAAGCCTGATTTGTTTAATTATACCTTCGTGTTTTATTATAACAACGCACTCACGGATTTGGTTCATGCTGTCATCAAGATTGTATGAAAAATAAGATAGAGTACGACTATCGAGTAAGCAGTTTTCACTCTTAGAGTGGCTTACTGGTCAATTTATAACACGCTCACTACTTTAAATGAGCTTGTAAGAACTATAGGGAAATTTCATGCCTACTGAAAAACCAACGATCATCTATACCATTACAGACGAAGCTCCGGCGCTAGCAACATACTCTCTGCTGCCTATCATTCAATCTTTTACAGCTTCTTCTGGTATTAACGTTGATACTCGCGACATTTCACTTGCAGGGCGTATTATTGCCAACTTCCCTGACTATTTGAACGAAGAGCAACGTATTGGTGATGCATTAGCAGAACTAGGTGAATTGGCTAAGACACCAGAAGCAAACATTATCAAGCTTCCAAACATCTCTGCATCTGTACCTCAGCTTCAAGCAACAATCAAAGAGCTACAGTCAAAAGGTTACGCACTTCCTAATTACCCAGAAGAAGCAAACACTGACGAAGAGAAAGCAGTAAAAGCGACTTACGACAAAATCAAAGGCAGTGCAGTAAATCCAGTATTGCGTGAAGGTAACTCGGATCGCCGCGCTCCACTTTCTGTTAAAAACTACGCGAAGAAGAACCCACACTCAATGGGTGCTTGGTCTGCAGATTCTAAGTCGCACGTTTCAAGTATGGACGACAAAGACTTCTTCGGTAGCGAAAAGTCAGTAACCATTGAAGGTGCTACAGAAGTTAGCATTGAATTCGTTGGCAAAGATGGTGCGAAGAAAACATTGAAGCCAGCTTTTGCACTGCAAGATAAAGAGATCATTGATGCGTCAGTGATGAATAAGGCCGCTTTGGTTGCATTCTTCGAAAAAGAAATCGCATCGGCTAAAGAGCAAGGTGTACTGCTTTCTCTTCACTTGAAAGCGACGATGATGAAAGTATCTGACCCAGTGATCTTTGGTCACGCGGTTAAGGTTTACTACAAAGACGTATTTGCTAAACACGGTCAGCTGTTTGAAGAGCTAGGCGTTGATGTAAATAACGGCATCGGTGATGTCTACGCGAAGATTGATGCGCTTCCTCAAGAGCAGAAAGAAGCAATCGAAGCTGACCTGCAAGCGGTATACGAGACTCAGCCACCACTAGCGATGGTTGATTCGGACCGTGGCATTACTAACCTACACGTACCAAGCGATATCATTGTGGATGCATCTATGCCTGCAATGCTGCGTTCTTCTGGTCAAATGTGGGATCCAGAAGGTAAGCAAAAAGATACCAAAGCAATGATCCCAGATCGTAGCTACGCGAGCATTTACCAAGCGGTTATTGATTTCTGTAAAGAGAACGGCGCGTTCGATCCAACAACGATGGGTAGCGTACCAAACGTTGGCTTGATGGCTCAAAAAGCGGAAGAGTACGGTTCTCATGATAAGACTTTCATCCTTGAAGCTGCTGGTCAGGTTCAAGTTGTTGACGCTTCAGGCGCTGTGCTTCTTGAGCAAGACGTAGAGGAAGGCGATATCTTCCGTATGTGTCAGGTTAAAGATGCACCAATCCAAGACTGGGTTAAGCTTGCGGTAACGCGTGCTCGTGCATCGGGTGTTCCAGCGGTATTTTGGCTAGATGCGTCACGCGCACATGATGCTCAGCTTATCAAGAAAGTTGAAGCATACCTTCCTGAATACGATACCGATGGTCTTGAAATTAAGATCCTTGCTCCACTTGAAGCGACTCAATACTCACTGGTTCGTATCAAAGAAGGCCTAGATACTATTTCGGTTACTGGTAACGTATTACGTGATTACCTAACGGATTTGTTCCCGATTTTAGAGCTTGGAACATCAGCTAAGATGCTATCGATTGTTCCACTAATGAACGGTGGTGGTCTGTTTGAAACAGGTGCTGGCGGCTCTGCTCCTAAACATGTTCAACAAGTAGAGAAAGAAAACCACCTGCGTTGGGATTCTCTAGGTGAATTCTTGGCACTAGCGGCATCTCTAGAGCACCTGAGCGTAGTAACAGGTAACGCTAAAGCACAAGTTCTAGCTGATGCGCTTGATAAAGCGACGGGTGAGTTCCTTGATAACAACAAGTCTCCTTCACGTCGAGTAGGTGAGCTTGATAACCGTGGTAGTCACTACTATCTAGCGGCATACTGGGCTAAGGCGCTTGCTGAGCAAACGGCTGACGCTGATCTTGCTGCTGAGTTTGCAGGTGTGGCAAGTCAACTGGCTGAAAGTGAAGAAGCGATCGTTGCAGAGCTGAACAACGCTCAAGGTGTGGCTGGCGACTTAGGTGGTTACTACCTACTTGACGATGCATTGGTTTCAACACTAATGCGCCCAAGCTCAACGCTAAACGCGTTTATTGATGCATAGTGATTGGACTCATCGTTAGTCACTCATGAGCGTGATTTGCTAACGAGTTGCTTAGGCTGATAGCTAAGTTATAGATAAAGTCAAAACGAAAGACGCTTTAACGATAATGTTAAAGCGTCTTTTTTCTGTCTAATACTTCTTAAGACCTAGCTTAAGGGGAGTAGCTCTTCGAGCTCATTGTCCAGTGAGCAACTTTAGAGCCCCCAAAACGAAAAAAACCGCTCACGTAATCCTGTGTTACAGGTATTAAATGAGCGGTTTCAATATTCTGTTTACCTGTCAGCCGTTAATGACGACTGATGGAGGTTAACATGAGTTTGCATTCGCCTATTTTGCGGCGCTGCCTTCTACAGGAACAACGGAGCTAGCATGCGAGCCTTTAGGTCCACTTTCTACTTCATAGTCGACCTGCTGACCAGCCTTTAAGGTTCGATAACCTTCCATTTGTATTGTGGAGTAGTGCGCGAAAATATCGCCGTCTTCACCTTCTGGACAAATAAAGCCAAACCCTTTGGCATTGTTAAACCATTTTACTGTACCTGTAGCCATGCTATACATCCCTCATGCATTTTGTTACTAACGTTGTTATATCAATTGTTGTAAGTGCGATTGATATCATTCCTACCAGCTAAAGAATTTCAGCTAATAGCTTGAATCTCGTACATTGCTTACGGAAATTAACGCTACCCTGCGTAATTATTCCTTATTGTTAATTTTTGAAGCGTGTTACTGATTTCAATTCATGTTGCAAAAGTGTATTAAAAAACCTTTTAGCTCCAATGTAGCTAATGATTGAGCACAGTCAATAGTAAATTGGCATAAAAGTGATCAATTTTAATAACAAATCACATTCGAGATTAACCGCAAACTATTAACCAAATAGTAACTTAGCGGTAATCTTATCGTTAGTATCAATAGTTATGGCGTCTTTTTAATCAATCACATATGTTAATCTTGTTAATCGAGATCTTTTATTTGCAGCGATGGAAATGGTGGATTAGGCTCAGTATAGAGGAATATTTTTTGGTACTGTTTCTAGGTGCAGTTTCTTAGTACACGGTAAAGCGTGAATGTGGTAAATTTGAGTTAGGTAAACACTCACGACTTCCGAAAAATAACCCTTAGCAAAGCGATATGAGCAGAAACTTTGAATGGGCATCTCCAGGCTCAGATTTACTGGAGAAAGAAGCAACAAAAGTAAAGCCACCGGCGATGTATAACGTTGTGTTGAATAACGATGACTACACGCCCATGGACTTTGTAATCGAGATCCTAGAGCGATTCTTCTCACTAGATATCGAAAAAGCAACGGAAGTGATGCTCAAGGTTCATTATGAAGGTAAAGCTATATGCGGCACATACAGTGCTGAAATAGCGGAAACAAAGGTAGCGCAGGTCACGATGTACTCAAAGGAAAATGAGCATCCGCTACTATGTACAATGGAGCAAGTATAAATTGCTCGAACAACACTGTTGTTCCCTTAGGAGGTACTTATGCTAAATAAAGAATTAGAGACGAGTTTAAATGGCGCATTTGCTCGTGCGCGAGACAAGCGACATGAATTCATGACTGTCGAACACCTCCTACTAGCATTATTAGAAAATGATGCGGCCAAGGAAGCGCTCCAAGCTTGTCAGGCTGATCTCGATGCTCTTCGCAATGAGCTCGATATTTTTATCGATCAAACGACCCCACTTATCCCTGAAAGCGACGAAACTCGCGAAACTCAGCCTACGTTGAGCTTCCAACGAGTACTTCAACGCGCTGTTTTTCATGTTCAATCTTCAGGTCGCAGCGAAGTAACAGGTGCTAACGTACTTGTGGCTATTTTTAGTGAGCAAGAATCTCACGCGGCATATCTTCTTAAGAAAAACGACATTAGTCGCTTAGATATTGTTAACTTCATCTCACACGGTATTACCAAAGCCAGCAACGAAGGCGACAGCCCTTCATCACCCGATTCATTTGGTGGTGCAGAAAATGCTGAAGAAGCTAACTCTGAAGACCGTTTAGAAAATTTTGCTACTAACCTTAACGAAGTCGCAAAGCAGGGCAATATTGACCCACTAATCGGTCGTGACAAAGAGCTAGAACGCACTATCCAAGTTCTGTGTCGTCGTCGTAAGAACAACCCTCTGTTAGTGGGTGAAGCGGGGGTAGGTAAAACTGCCATCGCGGAAGGTCTTGCATGGCGCATCGTTGAAGGACAAGTGCCTGAAATCATTCAGAGCAGCGTAATTTATTCTCTAGATATCGGTTCACTGTTAGCCGGAACCAAATATCGTGGTGACTTTGAGAAACGTTTTAAAGCGATTCTTAAGCAACTGGAGAAAGAAGAAGACGCGATTCTGTTCATCGATGAGATCCACACCATTATCGGTGCCGGGGCTGCATCGGGTGGTCAGGTTGATGCGGCAAACTTAATTAAACCACTACTAAGCAGTGGCAAATTACGTTGCATCGGTTCAACAACGTACCAAGAGTACAGCAGTATTTTTGAGAAGGAGCGTGCTTTAGCTCGTCGCTTCCAGAAAATAGATATTATTGAACCATCGCTAGACGATACGACCAAGATCCTGATTGGCTTGAAGCCAAAATACGAAGCTCACCACGAAGTGCGCTACACCAACAAAGCGTTGCGTGCCGCTGTGGAACTGTCAGCTAAATACATTAATGAACGCCACCTTCCTGATAAGGCCATTGACGTAATCGATGAAGCGGGCGCTCGTAGTCGTTTGGCACCTGCAAGCCGTCGTAAGAAAACGGTAAGCGTGGCTGATATTGAGTCAATGGTTGCGAAAATGGCGCGTATTCCTGAAAAGTCAGTATCGTCTTCAGACAAAGATACACTCCAGAAACTGGATGAGCGCATGAAAATGTTGGTATTCGGACAAGACCCTGCAATCGATGTATTGAGTGAAGCGATTAAGCTGACCCGTGCTGGATTGGGTGCAGACAATAAACCTGTTGGTTCATTCTTGTTTGCTGGTCCTACTGGTGTCGGTAAAACAGAGGTGACTGTTCAGCTGTCTAAGTTGATGGGTATTGAGCTTCTGCGCTTTGATATGTCTGAGTACGGTGAGCGACACTCAGTGAGCCGCTTGATTGGTGCGCCTCCTGGTTATGTTGGTTACGACCAAGGTGGTTTGCTAACGGATGCCGTAATCAAGAACCCGCACTCTGTTGTGTTACTGGATGAAATCGAGAAAGCTCACCCAGATATCTTTAACTTGCTACTGCAGGTAATGGATAACGGCACGCTAACTGACAACAATGGTCGCAAAGCGGACTTCCGTAATGTGATTCTAGTGATGACGACCAACGCAGGTGTGGCTGAAACCGAGAAGAAATCGATCGGCCTGATCCAACAAGATCATGCGCCAGATGCGATGGGCGAAATCAAGAAGGTATTTACTCCTGAGTTCCGTAACCGTCTTGATAATATCATTTGGTTCAACAGCCTTGACCCAAGTGTGATTAGCCAAGTAGTTGATAAGTTCATTGTCGAGCTTCAGGTTCAACTGGACGCTCGTGGCGTGTCTTTAGAGGTTTCTGAGGATGCTCGTCACTGGTTAGCTGATAAAGGCTATGACAAGACCATGGGTGCTCGTCCAATGGGACGTGTTATTCAAGAGAAGCTTAAGAAACCACTTGCTAACGAGTTACTGTTCGGTAGCTTGGTTGATGGCGGTACGGTTAAAGTATCCCTGAAAAAAGACGAATTGGATTTCATCTATGTTGGTGCTAAAGAAGAGGTCATGCACTAACGAAGTGATTGATAAATCAAAGGCTTAAATATAAAACGCATGACTTAGGTTGTGCGTTTTTTTATGCTTGCGAGATGCGAGATGCGAGATGCGAGATGCGAGATGCGAGATTGATGTGCTTGTGTAGTAAAAAGCTCAGGCAATAAAAAACGGAGCCTTAAGCTCCGCTTCTTATTGTATTCGCTAATTAAAAATTAACGAGCACGGAAGACGATGCGGCCTTTAGAAAGGTCGTATGGAGTCATCTCAACAGTTACTTTATCACCAGTAAGAATACGGATGTAGTTCTTACGCATTTTACCAGAGATGTGTGCTGTCACTACGTGACCGTTTTCAAGCTCAACACGGAACATTGTGTTTGGTAGAGTATCAAGGACAGTGCCTTGCATCTCGATTACGTCTTCTTTAGCCATCTAATCCTCTTTCGAAATTTGGCGGTTTTCAACGGCTTGATTGTGCCGTTAAAATCAAAATATGTAAAGTTGTCGCGTATTCTACCCTTGCCACCGCTGATTTACTAGCCTTTGATGACGTTGAAATCGTACTTTATAGTTCATCGCAGGGCATTCATCGATTTGATAACCCAAATATAACCATTGTTTTTGTTCTTTCTGGGCATGTTGGATCTGAAATAGAACGCCAAGTGTTCCCATCGAAATGTCTATATCAGGATCGAAGAAGGTATAAAACGCGCTCGTACAGTGAGCCATGATGTCGGTTACGGCGATACCAACCAACTTGTTCTCATCATAGATGTGCATGAACTTTGTAGTAAGCCACTCATTTTTAGAGAATTGTAGAAACTCTTCTTTCTTGGGTGGGTACATGGTTCCCGAACGGTGACGAGCGGTGATATAGCGACTGTATAAGTCAAACCAGTTGTCATCCATCTCATCTTTCAGTTCCCAACGTAGTGATTTTCCTTTGTTAAGGATCCGTCGTTGGCTTTTGGAAAGCTTAACCTCAGGAATTGAAAGCCGAATCGCTTGGCATGCTGAGCAATTATCGCAATGTGGCTTATAAATGGTTGAACCACTGCGGCGAAATCCATTCGCAAGCAGAACTTCATAGTTATCTGAGGTGTGCATGTGTTCGTCAAGCGTGACCGCCACTCTCTCTTCGAAGTGAGGTAAGTAGCTGCAAGCGTGATTGTCTGTTAATCCAATTCTGATTTGTTGTAAATCTGGATTCATTAAGGCATTTCCTTTAGCCATTGGGTTTTAAAGCATGCATCGTCAACGGAGAACTCTTTGAGTAATTGCAGAGAGCCTAGGAATTCATCCCTATCAACCTCGATAGCGCCCAAGGATTCCAAGTGAGGGTTCATGACTTGGCAATCAATCAGTTGTCCGCCGAATCGGGTAAAGTGTTTACAAAAGTACCACAGCGCAATTTTAGAGGCATTGGTCTTTAGGCTGAACATCGATTCACCGCAAAAGACTTGGCCTCTTTGTAAGCCGTAAAGTCCACCGATCAGTTCATCATCTTGCCAAACCTCAACCGAGTGGCAGAAACCTAATGAAGCGAGTTTGCGGTAGGCTGACTGCATGTCGCTGTTTAGCCAGGTTTCTTCTTCGGGTCTTAGTGAAGAGCAATAACCAATTACTCTGTCCGTCGCTTGGTTGATGCTGACTCGGTAATTGTGCTTTCTTTGAAACTTTTTAAGACTTTTTGACGGTTCGAATGTCTTAGGATTAAATACCGCTCGCGGTGCAGGGCTCCACCAAAGTATAGGCTCACCTGGGCCATACCATGGAAATATACCTTGGCTATAAGCGTTTAAAATTCGCATTGGTGATAAATCACCACCGAAGGCGAGCAGACCGTTGGGGTCATCAAGCGCGTCGAAAGGCGAAGGAAACTCTATACTAGTAGTATCAAGTTCGGTTAGGTATATAGTCATAAGTACCGCATTACAGATTAATCACTGACCAAGAGGTCTTTAGGAGTTTTACCATGAAGAAGTTGCTTTGGATTTTACTTGTTTTGCCCATGTTGGCAAATGCAGCTTACAACAGAAACCAAGCTCGACCAGTAAACGAGGTGGTTTATGGTGAGATTGATACGGTCAGATACATCACTCAGCAAGAGATCGTTGAGTCGAAAGCGAATGGTTGGGAAACCTTGTTAGGTGCGGCGATTGGTGGCTTGATTGGTAACCAGTTTGGCGGCGGCACTGGTAAAGAAGTGGCGACAGCTGTAGGTGCAGTAGCAGGTGCGGGTATTGCTCGTAACCGAGGTAACACACAATATAAAGTAGAGTACAAACTGGTCGAGTTATTGGTCAAAACCAAAGACGACAAGTTGGTCAACATTATCCAAGATGTCGATAACTCGATGCTGTTCAACCGAGGCGATGATGTACGAATTCTCTATTTTTCAGATGGTGTTCGAGTTGATCTCGTGTACTAGTATATAAATACGATTGATTGGCTAATTAATCACCGGTTTGGGCCGGATTAGCTCTGGAGTTCGTTGGAAAAGTTCGTTAGTCTGCAAGTACGAAGAATTATTCATCACCCGAAAATAAATACGCACCAGTGACTTCGGGTGGTACAAGGACTATAAGATTTAATGGAAAGCCTTACGTTACAACCAATTCAAAAAGTGAACGGGGAAGTTAACCTACCTGGTTCAAAAAGCGTTTCCAACCGTGCACTTCTTTTGGCTGCACTTTCTACGGGAACCACTCGCCTAACAAACTTGCTAGACAGTGATGATATTCGTCATATGTTGAATGCATTGACTCAGTTAGGTGTTGATTATCAGTTGTCTGCAGACAAAACCGTTTGTGAAGTGACAGGTGTTGGTGGTGCATTCTCAAGTGACAAAGCCCTAGAGCTTTTCTTAGGTAACGCGGGTACGGCGATGCGTCCGTTGGCGGCTGCACTATGTTTAGGTCGCGGTGAATACGTTCTTACTGGTGAGCCTCGCATGAAAGAGCGCCCAATTGGCCACTTAGTAACAGCACTACGAGAAGCCGGTGCCGACGTTGAATATTTAGAGAACGAAAACTACCCGCCATTGAAGATCACAGGTACCGGTTTGAAGAGCGGTACGGTTTCTATCGACGGTTCGATATCTAGTCAATTTTTGACGGCATTTTTGATGGCTGCGCCTTTAGCTGAAGGTGAAGTGACCATTAAAATTGACGGTGAATTGGTTTCTAAACCTTACATCGATATTACGCTGCACATCATGAAGCAATTTGGTGTGGACGTGATCAATAATGATTACCAAGAGTTTGTGATTCCTACCGGGCAATCTTACTCGGCACCGGGTGATTTCTTGGTTGAAGGTGATGCATCATCTGCGTCATATTTCCTTGCAGCCGCTGCTATCAAAGGTGGTGAGATTAAGGTCACTGGTATTGGTAAAAACAGTATCCAAGGTGATATCCAATTCGCTGATGCGCTTGAGAAAATGGGTGCGGAAATCGAATGGGGTGACGACTACGTTATTTCTCGTTGTGGCGAGCTGAAAGGCATTGATATGGACTATAACCATATCCCAGATGCTGCGATGACTATCGCGACAACCGCATTGTTTGCGAAAGGCACAACGGCAATCCGTAATGTCTACAACTGGCGTGTGAAAGAGACAGACCGCTTGGCTGCAATGGCAACAGAGCTACGCAAAGTCGGCGCTGAAGTGGAAGAGGGTGAAGATTACATTATTGTTAACCCTGTGGCTGAACTGACTCATGCGGCGATTGATACTTACGATGATCACCGTATGGCGATGTGTTTCTCGCTGGTTGCCTTGAGCGATACGCCTGTGACGATTAATGATCCAGGTTGTACGTCAAAGACATTCCCTGATTACTTCGACAAGCTGAAAATGCTAAGTCTATAAAAATGCTTAGTATGTAAAGGTTTAGGAACAAAAAAGCTTGCCTAAGTGGCAAGCTTTTTAATTATTGCTGAATTGTAAATTCTTTCGAAAGGTGGTGCGCTAAGTATTTAAACATGTTAAATACCGCGGTTGTATTCTCGGTCGGCATTCCATTGCTGTCTAAGAAGTATTCACCTTTGAAGACGAGTACATCGTCTTTTTCTACTACGCTGTTTGCGCGCATGCCTTCAATGTAGTCATCATGTGATTGGATAATTTGGTTTGCGATAAGCAGTAAATCAAATTCTGCTATTACTTTCTTTGTCATGAGTTTATCTCTGATAACTGAATATAACGTTGAGTTTATGGTGTCGAACTAGAAATTCAATGATTTCACAACCGATTAAGAGAGTCTTTTCAAACATCCACAATTTATTTTGTGATTTACGGCAAAAATAATTGAATGGGGCTCGCGTTAGATTCGCGGACAAGCTTAGTATGAGCCCGTTTAGACGTAATGCCTGATGAATAGGCTCTTGCAAGTATTCTTAGTGAGTACTTTATAGCTTCTTTATATTGTGACCCTTTTATCTATGAGTCGTCGAATTGTCGAGCGATCAGATCCAATTTTGAAAAAAGCGGTTGATCTTCTAGTAATCTCGCACAATAGTAAAAAAAGAAGCAATGAATTTAGAATATCATGCGTAAAAGCCCACAAGCTAAATTGTTGGTGCTGAAGCATCGTGATTAAGGACGTTAGAGTCAATATGGGTAAATCGCTCGTTATAGTGGAGTCGCCAGCCAAGGCTAAAACTATCAATAAATATCTTGGCAAAGACTTTGTCGTTAAGTCGAGTGTAGGTCACGTACGTGATTTACCAACGGCAGGTCAAAGTACTGGTCAAAAGGCTGCTGCAGTTTCAACCAAGGGTATGAGCCCAGAAGACAAAGCTCGTATCAAAAAAGAAAAAGATCGCAAAGCTCTTATCAAAAAGATGGGTATCAACCCATATAAAGAGTGGGAAGCGAACTATCAAATCCTACCTGGTAAAGAGAAAGTCGTCGCTGAATTGCAAAAACTGGCTGAGAACGCAGACCATGTTTATCTCGCAACCGATTTGGACCGCGAAGGAGAAGCTATCGCATGGCACCTTCGTGAGATCATCGGTGGCGATGAAACGCGATACAAGCGAGTGGTTTTTAACGAAATCACCAAGAATGCTATTCAACAAGCTTTCGAAACTCCAGGTGAGCTAAATATTGATGGCGTAAACGCACAACAAGCACGACGTTTTATGGACCGTGTTGTTGGCTTTATGGTGTCACCTCTGCTTTGGAAAAAAGTAGCACGAGGCCTGTCCGCTGGCCGTGTTCAATCAGTAGCGGTAAAACTACTGGTAGAGCGTGAGCGCGAGATCAACGCCTTTATCCCTGAAGAGTTCTGGGATGTGCATGCTGATACTAAAACAGCAGAGAAAACCGACTTTAGACTGCAAGTTGCACAGAAAGACGGTGTTGCGTTTAAACCTGAAAATGAAGCGCAAACACAAGCTGCTGTTAGCGTTTTAGAAAAAGCGCAATACGAAGTATGTAAACGTGAAGACCGCCCAACAAAGAGTAAGCCGTCTGCACCTTACATCACGTCGACGCTGCAACAAGCGGCGAGTACGCGTCTTGGTTATGGCGTAAAGAAAACCATGATGCTGGCTCAACGCCTGTATGAAGCGGGTTACATCACTTATATGCGTACTGATTCAACTAACTTGAGCTCAGAAGCTGTAGAAGCCGCTCGTGAATACATTGGTTCTGAGTACGGCGCGCAATACCTTCCACCTAAAGCACTTGCATACGGCAGCAAAGAGGGCGCTCAAGAGGCCCACGAAGCGATTCGTCCTTCAAGTGTAGATGTTAAGTCGGAAGATCTAAACGGCGTAGACGCAGACGCACACAAGCTTTACTCGCTAATTTGGAATCAATTCGTAGCGTGTCAAATGACGCCAGCTCAATACGATTCAACGACAGTAAGCGTTAAAGCAGATGAGTACACGTTGAAAGCGAAAGGTCGTATCCTTAAATTTGATGGTTGGACTCGTGTTCAGCGTCCAATGGGCAAGAACGAAGATACGATCCTTCCAGCAGTACAGATCGGCGATAAGCTTGATCTGATTGCGCTAGACCCTAAACAGCACTTCACTAAGCCACCGGCTCGTTTCACTGAAGCGGCGCTAGTTAAAGAGCTTGAGAAGCGTGGTATTGGTCGTCCTTCAACATACGCATCAATCATCTCAACGATTCAAGATCGCGGTTATGTAAAAGTTGAACAGCGTCGTTTCTATGCTGAGAAGATGGGTGAAATTGTTACTGACCGTCTAGATGGCAGCTTCAATGACCTAATGAACTACGACTTCACTGCTCGTATGGAGCAGAAGTTGGACCAAATCGCAGAAGGCGAAGCAAGCTGGAAAGGCGTGCTAGATAACTTCTTCGAAGACTTTACTGGCGATTTGGAAAAAGCAGACTTAGACGAAGACGCTGGTGGCATGAAGCCAAATCATATCGTGGAAACCGATATTGAGTGTCCGACTTGTAGCCGTAAAATGGGTATTCGTACTGCTTCGACAGGCGTATTCCTTGGTTGTTCTGGCTATGCACTTCCACCAAAAGAGCGTTGTAAGACAACAATCAACCTTGGTGATGAAGAAGGCATTATCAACGTGCTTGAAGAAGACGTTGAAACAGCAGCACTTCGAGCTAAAAAGCGTTGTCCTATTTGTGAAACGGCAATGGATGCCTATCTAATCGATGATAAGCGTAAGATGCACGTATGTGGTAACAACCCGAACTGTGAAGGTTATGTGGTTGAGCACGGCGAATTTAAAGTGAAAGGCTACGATGGTCCACTTGTTGAGTGTGACAAGTGTGGTTCTGACATGGTTCTGAAGAACGGTCGTTTTGGTAAATACATGGACTGTACGAGTGAAGATTGTAAGAACACTCGTAAGATTCTGAAAAATGGCGAAGTTGCGCCACCAAAAGAAGACCCGGTGCATTTCCCTGAACTTCCGTGTGAAAATTCAGACGCGTACTTTGTTCTTCGTGATGGTGCTTCTGGTCTATTTATGGCTGCGAGCAACTTCCCTAAATCACGTGAAACACGTGCACCATTAGTGGAAGAGCTGGTTCGTTTTAAAGACCGTATCTCACCTAAGTTCCAATACCTAGCATCAGCGCCAGTTGCTGACCCTGATGGTAAGCCGACAGTGGTTCGTTTTAGTCGTAAGACCAAAGAAAACTACGTGCGTACTGAAGTAGATGGAAAACCGTCCGGTTGGACTGCGTTGTACATCGACGGTAAGTGGGAAGTTACGGATAAGCGTAAAAAGCCTAAAGAGAAATAACTGAACGTTATTGATGAAAAAGCAGCCTAATGGCTGCTTTTTTTGATCTCAATATGACTAAATATGCAACTTGTTGACCTGGTGTTTCGTCGGTGGGGGTTTATTAAATTCACACCGCGAAAGTAATGGCGGCAATTAATCATATCTTCTTATGCAACTTTAACGAAAATGTAACTTAATTAAAATATTGTAACTCACAGATCAGCGTTTAGTTGTATACCTGATGTGTGTCGGGTGTTAATGTAATGTTTCGTCTGGACGGTGTAGTGTGAGCTGCTTTAAGTCTTAGGAAAGCAATCAGCTTACGTACCACAGAATGGCGTATTAAAAATTGAATTCGGCCGAAAAGTCGATAACGTATATAAAACCAAGTGCAAAGAATAGTGCACACATAACAACGTTTGGCTTAGGATATTGTCACTGTATGTGAATGGATATTCGCTAAATACCGAAATAAGTGTTGGTGCTCATCCCCCAGAGGAAGATACCTCTACGAGTACTAACATCGACAAGCTATAGATATATGGAGAATAAAATGGCTGGTGTATTGGGAATGATTCTTGCTGGTGGTGAAGGCTCTCGCTTAAGACCTTTAACTGAATCTCGCAGCAAACCCTCGGTTCCTTTCGGTGGTAGTTACCGCTTAATTGATTTCGCTTTGAACAACTTCGTTAATGCTGATCTAATGAAGATCTACGTATTAACACAATTTAAGTCACAGTCACTGTTCCACCATATGAAAAAAGGCTGGAATATCAGTGGTATAACAGACCGTTTTATCGACCCAATTCCTGCGCAAATGCGTAAAGGAAAGCGTTGGTATGAAGGCACAGCAGATGCTATCTACCAAAACATGGGCTTTATGGAGTTGGAAGAACCTGATCAAGTATGTATTTTTGGTTCAGACCATATTTATAAGATGGACATCAAACAGATGCTTGATTTCCATAAAGAGAAGAAAGCGGCTCTAACAGTATCAGCATTGCGCATGCCGCTTGCTGAAGCATCAGAATTCGGTGTTATTGAGGTTGATGCTGACGGCCGTATGATTGGCTTTGAAGAGAAACCTGCAAATCCGAAGTCGATCCCGGGCGATCCAGAATCAGCGCTCGTTTCAATGGGCAACTACGTGTTCGAAGCGAAAGAGCTTTTTGCTGAACTAACGGAAGATGCTGATAGAGAAGGTTCGACACACGATTTCGGCAAAGATATTATTCCAAACATGTTCCCACGTGGTGACGTGTTTGTTTATGATTTCAGCACCAACCGTATTACTGGTGAGAAAGAAGAAGTTTACTGGCGCGATGTAGGTACGATTGACGCGTACTGGCAAGCGCACATGGACCTTCTTAAGAAAGATGCGCCATTCTCGCTATACAACCGTAAATGGCCTCTACACACTTATTACCCGCCACTACCACCAGCTACGTTTACTGATTCGGCAAATGGTCGAATTCAGATCATTGATAGCCTTGTGTGTAGCGGTAGTTATGTACGTGGTTCGCGTATTGAAAAGAGTGTACTGGGCTTCCGCAGCAATATCGCATCAGCGTGTGATATTAGCGAAAGCATCTTACTCGGTGATGTAAAAGTGGGTGAGGGTTGTATCTTGCGCCGCGTTATCATTGATAAAGACGCAGATATCGCACCGGGTACACAGATTGGTGTAAATCTGACAGAAGACAAAAAGCATTACCACGTATCTGACGATGGTGTCGTAGTGATTTCTAAAGGAGCACGAGTTGGTTACTAAGACTCTCTCGGTACTTTTTGTAGCGTCTGAAGTTGAAGGCTTGATTAAAAGTGGTGGCTTGGCTGATGTAGCCAAGGCACTGCCGAAAGCGTTGCAAACACTCGAACAGGACGTTCGAGTGACTATCCCCGCATATAGAAACATTCCAAACATTGATTCAGCAGAAGTTATTTTATCGACTGAACTCGATCATTGGCCTCATACGGCTTATCAAGTTAAAAAACTGAGCGTAGAAGGCGTTCCAGTTTTTGGTATTGAATGTGCCAAGTATTTCGACCGCCCGGAAATGTACGCAGAAAACAATCAAGCTTATGCTGATAACGGAGAGCGCTTCTCGTTCTTTAGTGCAGCCTGTCTTGATATGCTTCCTAAGCTTGGTTTTCAACCGGATATCATTCATGCAAATGACTGGCATACTGGTTTCGTTCCTTTCTTGCTTAAATCGCGTTATCAAGAACACGATTTCTTTGAAAATACGCGCAGTGTTATCTCGATCCACAATGCGGTTTTCAAAGGTGTGTTCGCATACGATGAACTTCAATTCCTGCCAGAGATGCACAGTTACCATGCGCCTGAAGCTTCAGTGAGTGACACTCATGTCACTATGCTAAGAGCTGGAGTGATGTGTGCGGATAAAGTGAACGCAGTAAGTCCTACCTATGCAGAAGAGTTGAAAACGGAATTAGGTAGCCACGGTATGGCTGCAGAATTCCAACACAGATCTGCTGATCTGTTCGGCATTTTGAATGGGTGTGATTATGGGGCTTGGAATCCGGAAACTGATGCTTTCCTTCCTCGTAAATACAAAGCGACCAAGCACAGCATGGCTCGCGGAAAATCAGCTTGTAAGCAAAAACTGCAACAAGATGTAGGTTTACCCGTTGCCGATTGCGCGGTTTATGGCATGGTTTGTCGCTTGACGAATCAAAAAGGTGTTCATTACTTACTGCCTATCATCGAACAGTTTTTGAAAAATGATCTTCAGATCGTGATTGTCGGTACTGGCGATCCGGTTTTGGCGAGTCAATTGAAAGAGCTATCAGCGCTTCACTCAGATAAGTTCTCGTTCGTAGAAGCGTACAATAATGAACTTGCGCACTTGGTTGAAGCAGGCTCTGATTTCTTCTTGATGCCTTCGGAATTTGAACCGTGTGGCTTAAACCAAATCTACAGCATGGCTTACGGTACTTTGCCGATTGTTCGTTCTGTGGGAGGTTTAAAAGACAGCGTGAATGATTACGATGAAGATCCTGAAGTCGCGACTGGGTTTGCTTTTGAAGAGCCAACACCGCAAGCGTTATTGGCTGTGTTACATCGTTCATTACTGCTTTACGCACAAAACCCATCTGAAATTAAGCGTGTTCAGCTTTATGCGATGCAGCAAGATTTTAGTTGGGAAGATGCGGCTAAAGAATACCTAGCTATGTATCATTCAGCATTTTAACTTGTTGACTTAGCTTTAAAGTTAGCTGGCGAGCAACTGCCGCTCGTACTAAATGAAGGCGCTCTAATTGTAGAGTGCCTTTTGGTTTCCTGGTCAGAGCACATCACGTTTACGAAGACAAAGCTTGCAAACTCATTTTAGTCAGGTAGAAAAGGTGAGGTAGGTATTCACATGACTAATGATAGGTTTGACACTATTATCACTTAAAGTTCTTAATAGCGTGGTATCCTTAGTCATCGCCTCGTGATGAGGCATAGCTCCATTCCAATAATTAAAGCGATAGGTATGTCTGAGAGTTTACTATTTCATAAAACATTTACTCACCCTACGAGCGATGAGTGGGTTGTATTTGTGCATGGCGCAGGAGGCAGTTCCTCCATCTGGTTCAAGCAGATCAAAGCGTATAAACAGCATTTCAACTTACTTCTCATTGATCTGAGAGGGCACGGTAAATCAGACAATATACTTAAAGGGCTGATTTCGAATCGTTATACGTTCAAATCGGTGACGCTTGATATTCTTAAAGTGTTAGACCATCTTAAGATCCGTTCTGCACATTTCGTTGGCATGTCTTTGGGCACGATTATTGTGCGTAACGTTGCCGAACTGGCGGCTGGCCGTGTACGTTCAATGGTACTGGGTGGCGCTGTCACCAAGCTAAACACTCGCTCTCAAGTGTTAATCAAGTTGGGTAACCTCAGCAAGCACATCATTCCTTACATGTGGTTATACAGCCTTTTTGCTTATGTTGTGATGCCACAAAAAAGCCAAAAAGAGTCTCGTCACCTTTTTATCCGCGAAGCCAAAAAACTGTGCCAGAAAGAATTTAAACGCTGGTTTATCTTAACGGCTGATGTAAACCCCTTGATGAAATATTTTAAAGATAGAGAGCTACCAATACCGACTCTTTATTTGATGGGTGAACGTGACTACATGTTTATTAAGCCTGTAAAAGAAATGGTTGCAGCGCATGAATCGAGTGAGCTAGTAGAAATCCCGAATTGTGGACACGTGTGTAACGTGGAAAACCCTGAAGAGTTTAATCAGCGTTCGATTGCGTTTATTCAAAAACAAATTCAGTGATTTTCTAGGCGTGAAATCAAAGATGATGAGTTAATCGAATTGAAATAAAAACGGGAAGCTAACTTTAGCTTCCCGTTTTTAATTGGAGGAGGTATCTGACCGAATCGTTCTATCAGGTCACTGAAACCCTGCTATTCAGGTGAGGCAGCACCGCACTGCCAGCAAGAGCCGAATTGCGCTTCGTTGACTTCATGACACTCACCACAACGCCACTCTTCATAGATGATCGAATCTTGCTGCTTTTGGTAGTCATTGACGAGCATGCGAGCTTTACTGGCCAATTCTGGCTCATATAACCATACGTAAGGGTCAGTTTCTTCAGTGAATGGGATTTCCCCCTTTAATCCGAACAACCCCTCACCACGGACTTCACAGGCAATATTCTCGCTTTCTAACAATCCACAGATGATATGAGCTTCTGTCGGATTCGATGCACTGAAGATTTTCATTGAAATAGAACCTTATTCGGCTATCTGTGTTGTTTAGATATTATAAACTATTCTGCTATATACATTATTCAGCTACGGGTGCTGAGCGAAACTTACCCATCAACCATTTAGCCACTATTGGGAATATCCCCAATAATGCAAATGACAATAGTACTGAAGGGGAGACGATGCCCGAAAGTGAATCAATTTCTGCGAGCTGAGTACCAGCATTCAAGAAAACCGCCGTCCCCGGTAACATCCCGATTTGACTCGTAATGTAGTAACGACTCACTGACATCGGTGTTAGACCCATCAATAGGTTGATAAGGAAAAATGGGAATACAGGAATCAGACGCAGAGAAAACAGGTAAAATGCGCCGTCTTTTTCAACCCCCTTGTTAATCGTCGCCAATTTGTCACCAAACTTGGTTTGAATCCAGTCACGCAACAGGTAACGGCTACTTAAGAAAGCTAAGGTCGCACCGATCGCACTTGCGAAAGATACCAGTAGCAAGCTGTTCCAGAAGCCAAATAGCGCGGCCCCTAATAAGGTTACAACAGCGGCACCAGGAATGGAGAAAGCCGTAATCATGACATACGCGACAAAATAGATAGCGGCAGCCGCAATAAAGTTGCTGTCAATGTAGTCATTTAACACAGCTTGTTGGGCCTTAGCATTTTCAAGCGTTAAGTACTGGCCGAAATTGATGCCTAACAAGACGATGGTTACGACCAACACAATACCCAATATCATTTTCTTACTCATTGATACTTCCTCTAAATTTTCAATGCATACCGATAGTATAGATAGACAGGCAAAGCATAGATTAACTTTCACCAGATATAAAAAAAGCCGCAGTAAATGCGGCTTAGTTATGTATATAGATTGCACTGACAATGTTAATTGACGCGATTGATAAGCTCTTCGCGACGCTGCTGCGGTATAACAGACCAATGTGTACCATTAATCGCGCCTTCTAGCGCCCAAAGTAGTTCAATACTGACAGAAGACGCATGCGATTCTTTGATGGCGTTAAATGCGTTTACAGAGCCAGATTCATATAAACGTTCTACAGAATCGATCCCTGCCTTTTTCAACATACGCTCGGTAGCGAGTCGAAGATTAGGCAGATCTTTGAGTCGGGTCGGCTTAGCAGAAGACTGCTCAGCTTTTTCTTCTTTAGCAAAACCTAGAGACGTGGTTGCAAGCTGCAAGATTTTCTCTTGGTCTTGCCAGAGGCCTTCAGGTAAAGCGAAATATTTAGTAACGACAGGGAAACCACGTTTTTTGTAGACGTACGGTTGAAACCCTTGTTGTTCGAATTGTTTCGTTGTGCCTTTGTCTGCGCGTATGTGCAACTGGTCATTTACAACCAGAGCAAACATAGTGTCATCAGCAAAAAGACCGAAGCCACCAAACATTGAGCGTGATTTTATTTTTCCTAGGGACTCAAATAACTTCATCGAGTCCTTTAGTATCGGTTTATCCATGTTATTTATCTCGGTGTATTTGAACTACGCCACCAAATAAGCAGGTCCGAGAGATTAGCAAAATGTTGCAATTAAATTGTCAATAAGCCGTAAATTACTAAATTATTAGTAGTTACTGCATTTTGCCATCGGTAACCCCGCTACCATACCAACGAGTGGTTTAGGCCGGAAGCTTTGCGTCTCACTCTTTCGAGTGGTTTGCCCTGTGCGTGACTGATTGAATAGAATAAAGTTTTTGTTGAATGAAGCTCACACTTGATATTTCAAAATGTGATACTGCTTCAATTAATGATCTTTCCGTTGTGCATCTGGGTTCATTATAGTTGCTGATAAAAAAAGCGCACCTAAAGGTGCGCTTGATGAAATTAAACTCGAATTATCAATTAATTTAACGTCTTAACTGTACTTCGTTCAACAATTTCAGGGTGCATTTCGAAGACGCGTTTTTCGTGGTCTTTGTCTTTGATGCGCTCCAATAGAATTTCGAATGCATTCTTACCAACACGACGTTTTGGTTGGTGAACTGTCGTTAACGGCGGAGAGAAGTATTCAGCGAGTTCGATGTTGTCGTAACCGATCACTGAGATATCTTCAGGAATGCGGATGCCTTTTTCTTGCAGTCGGCTCATTAAGCCGAGTGCCATTGTGTCGTTAAAGCAGAATACCGCCGTTGGACGATCTTCCATCTCAACGATTTGTTCTGCAGCAAGAACAGCCGTATCACACTCGAAGTTGCCTTCGATGATCATATTGTCATCGGCAGAAATTTTAGCTTCGTTAAGTGCGCGCTTGTAACCGGCAATACGTTCAACACATGCTGCTTTGTCTAAGTGGCCACTTAAACATGCAATCTTAGAGTGACCGCGTTCAATAAGGTATTTGGTCGCTAGGTAGCCACCTTCTTCAGAGTTATCGATGATCTTATCAGCTTGAGAACTCTCTGGGCCCCAGTCCATAATAACTTTAGGGATGTCAGCGTGACGGTCTAACATCTCTCTTAGTTCTTCAGTTAGGTCAGAACACATAACTAAGATGCCATCTACACGTTTCTCTGCAAGCATTCGAATGTAGTCACGTTGCTTCTCATAGATACCGCCCGTATTACACAGGATCAAAGTGTAACCTTGACGGTAGCAGTAGCTCTCAACACCATCGATAACTTCAGAGAAGAATAGATTAGTTGATTGAGTCACTAGCATGCCGATGGTGCGTGTTGTATTACACTTCAAGCTACGAGCAACAGCACTTGGTGCATAGTTCAGTTCATCTACGGCTTTGTTTACTTTTTCTTGCGTTGCTTCTGCAACAAAGCGAGTTTTATTGATTACGTGAGAAACGGTTGTTGTTGATACGCCGGCTAAGCGAGCGACATCTTTTATAGTGGCCATGGTTTTATCCTATTAGAAGCTACTTTCCCAAAGTACGGAATAAAGTAGCCGTTAAGCTACCTAACTAAGAGCTTAAATTTGTAGGGCTCTTTGGGTACTAAAAGTGCTAAAAAACAAAAAACCGCTATTGAGCGGCTTGTCTTAACACCGAAATGCTCAAAACTATAATAAGCATAGCATTTCGTGAATGTTTCATATTTTATCGTTTGCGGTCACAATTTTAGACTGACTAGAAATTACTCGCAATAAAATTCACCCGGAAATCCGGGTGAATTGTCACATTCTTCTGAATTTATTTAACGAGTCATCCAATAAGCTATTCACCAGCTAAATATTGAGTGTCTAATTGACAGAATGCGAGTAGCAACGATGAGACGGAGGCGTAGAAACCGAATTCATCAACGTCATGACATTTCACGTTGAACTTTGGTAACCAAGTCAGCAGTTGTTGTTCGATAAACTGCTGTTGAGCGGCAAATGAATTCTCTAGTTCTTCTTCAATATTCGTTTCGTTTGAACGAATGATCAAGTTACCAAGGAAATCGAGTTCGATAGCAATGTGGTCTGCTGGCTCTTTTAGATCTTGGTTCACAACTAAGTTGTGCTTAGCCATGATCTCTTCCATATCTTTTGCTGGCTTATCATTCAAAAGGCCAGTTTCGCCGATATACATTGAAGCGTAAGGAAGAGCGCCGTGCTTATCTGTCTTTAAGAAAAGATCGCAAAAGTCTGCAGACAGTTCTAGCTGAGCATCTTCACGAGTTTGTAGGCGGTTCAGCGCATCCACTAACTTATCAATCGCTGGCTTTAGTGTCTCATTTTCGCCTAAACCAGTTAGGAAAGAACGAATTTCAACAGAGTGGTAGTGATCGAGTTCTTCTTGAGTGAGCTCTTTGGCAAATAAGCTTGATAGCCACCAGTATATTTCTGCTCTTTGCTCGTTGAACGCTTTCGTATCTTTCATTTGTTAGATCCTGACTTAGTCTTGTGATGTTGCTTATATGCATCTTGAAGTCACTTGGGCATAAGCACACCAAGGCTGAATAACAAGGTTATTTGCGAAACGCAAAGTTACTCGTTAGTAGTAATGCCTATATTGAATTGCGATGGACGATAAATAGCAAGGTTTAAGATTGTCTTGTATCAAAAAAAATCCATGTTTCTGGCTTTTATCTTCTGTACCACTAGAATTGTTACTAGTTATGAATAGAATAGTCACTGAAACTATTAAATAAGAAAAGTGGTGTAGATGAGCTATCACGTATTAGTCGTAGAAGATGATGTGGTAACCCGCAGTAAACTGGTTGGATACTTCCAGAACGAGGGTTACACAGTGAGCGAAGCAGAAAGCGGCGCTCAAATGAGAAACGTGTTAGAAGAAAACAACGTTGACCTCATTATGCTGGACATCAACTTACCAGGCGAAGATGGATTGATGCTAACTCGCGAATTACGCAGTCAATCAGACATTGGAATTATTTTAGTTACTGGACGCACGGATAGCATCGACAAAATCGTTGGCCTTGAAATGGGCGCTGACGATTACGTTACTAAACCCTTCGAACTTCGCGAGTTATTAGTTCGAGTTAAAAACCTACTTTGGCGTATTTCTGCTGCTCGTAAAACAGCAGCGGGCGCAGTCGAAGAAATATCAGATGAGTCTGTGGTTCGTTTTGGTGAGTGGACATTTGATATCCCTCGTCGTGCGTTAAGCAAAAACGGCGAACCGGTGAAATTGACCAAAGCAGAATACGAACTGCTAGTGGCATTGTCTTCTTACCCTAACCAAGTATTAAGCCGCGAACGTATTTTGAATATGATTAGCCACCGAGTGGACGCGCCTAATGACCGTACTATCGACGTATTGATTCGTCGTATGCGTGCAAAAATGGAGTTTGATCCTAAGAACCCACAAATTTTTGTGACGGTTCACGGTGAAGGTTACATGTTCGCTGGTGATTGATTTCCTTCGGAAGTGATTAATCAACAACGACATTTAAACGTAAAAAGCCGAGACACCATTGATGTCTCGGCTTTTTTATTGCTTAGCTTTCATTGTTAACGAACAGAGAACCTAAAAATACTTGCCGACTCAGTCTGCTCAGTATGAGTTTAAAGATTCAATTGGCTTACTGAGGCTGAGCCGCAGAAACTTCACCGTCATCTTCAACTAAGCTGGAAGCTTCTGGAATCACCGGCTCTTCAACAATGTCATTGCTTGTATCAAGCCAATCACGTAAATCTTGCCAAACTAATCCCATGGTTTCGTGCCAGTAACGCTCAGTCTGCTCAAGGTAGAGAGCTTTTGGCATGTACTTATTCCAAGGCTCAACAACGCTTTCTTGTGCAAGGTAGTTGGTTGGTGCAGGCAGTGGTTTCATACCAGCTGCATGGAATTCATTGAGTGCACGAGTCATATGGCTCGCTGAAGTCACCAGAACCATTTTTTTATTCTTAACGAACGCAGCGGCTTGGCGAGCTTCTTCCCAGGTGTCTTTTGCGGTTTCAAGCAGAATGATGTCGGGCTTTGCTACGCCAAGTGCTAATGCAACTTTAGCCATCATTCTTGCGTTACTGACTTCAGTGCCTGCGCCATAGCCAGACAAAATGAGTTTTGCACCAGGGTAAAGGCGTAGAATACGAATCCCTTCACTTAAACGCATCAGGCCGGTGCGGCTAAGTTCTGATGTCGGTGGAATTTGGTCGTCTACGACGTGACCACTTCCGAGAACCATTACGTAATCGACGGTTTCATCGACAGGTAAAAAAGCGGTGTGTTGCCTTTCCATTGGCATTAAAAGTTGACTAGAAACTGGTTGGAAAGCGATTAGGAAAATACCACATAGGGCTGAAAGGGTGATTAAGCAACCCGTCTTCCTTTTGGTAGTAAACATCACTAGGGCTAAACCCAGAAAAGCGAGAATTAACATTGCTGGCAGTGGCATCAATAGCGAAGACACTACTTTTTTCAGCTCAAACATATCCGAATAGTCCGAAAAAACATCACTTAGTAGTAAAAAGAGACATCGCCTCTTTATTCCTGAAATTCCTGTGACAGAATAGCAGGCACGATAGGACATAATAACTCAAGTAGCCGTGACTGAAGACCGTAATTTCGACGATATTGCCCACAAATTTGCAAAAAATATTTACGGCTCTGACAAAGGAGAGATCCGTCAGATCATCGTATGGGAAGATTTAGAACAAGCTTTGAGCAAGTTTGAGCAATCAGCTTCTCCGCTGCATGTGCTTGATGCTGGAGGCGGCCTTGCACAGATGTCGCAAAAAATTGCGTCGCTTGGGCATAACGTTTCTCTGTGTGATCTCTCTTCTGAAATGCTGAAGCTCGCAGAAGAAAGTATCAGCGAAGCGGGTTTGCTAGAGCAATATCGATTTATTCATTCACCAGTACAAAAAGTCGCAGAACATCTAGATGAGAAAGTCGATTTTGTGATGTTTCATGCCGTAATGGAATGGTTAGCCGATCCTAAAGAGGCGCTTGATTTATTGCTTGAACAAGTTAAACCGGGTGGCGTTGCCTCGATAATGTTTTACAACCACCACGGATTAGTCCTGAAAAATGTGATTTGTGGCAACATTCCTCATGTATTGAATGGGATGCCACATCGAAAACGGTTTAAGCTGCAACCACAAAAAGGCTTGAAGCCGGAAGAGGTTTATCAATGGATAGAAGACGCTGGTCTAGAAATCTGTGGTAAATCAGGCATTCGCTCTTTCAGTGACTACATAGGTAATATGGAGTACATGGGCGATTACCAATTTGAAGATGTATTGGAACTGGAAAAACAGCTATGTCGCCAAGAGCCATATCTGTCACTAGGCCGTTATATTCACGTTTGGGCTCAAAAACCTGCGCAATAACAGCGGTGAATGTGGTAAAAGAAGCCACAACATGCGCTATGCAATCGTAAGAAGCCCGCGTCATAAAGAAATAGGCGTCATATCTAATACATTCGATATGACGAAGAACAGTAACAGGAACCACAATGAGTGAAATGACTCAAACTGCCGAAGAGCAGCCAATTGATGAGTTGGTGGGCTGGGTCAAGCAGCATGATTTTTCATTAAACTTGCCACCAGAGCGCTTAGCATTTTTGATTGCTATCGCAGTACTAAGCAATGAAAGGTTCGATGAAGAGTTGGGCGAGGGTGAACTGCACGATGCATTTACCATCGTCACTCGACTGTTTGAAGATACTGGCGAAGCGTCCGCGTTTCGTGCCAACAATGCCATCAACGAGTTAGTTAAACAGAAGTTGATTAGCCGCTTTACCAGCGAAATCACCGATGGTGCGAGTATTTATCGCTTATCACCATTGGCGATTGGTATTTCAGATTATTACTTACGCCACCGTCAGTTCTCTAAGTTAAAACTGTCTATCCAGCTTTCTATGGTTGCGGACGAGATGGCAAAAGCCATTGAAGCAGCACAAAAAGGCGGAACTCCAGGACATTGGAGAAAGAATGTTTACGGCGTGCTCAAGTATTCTGTTGGTGAAATTTTCGATCAGATTGATCTTAACCAACGTGTTATGGATGAGCAGCAGCAAACCGTTAAACAGCAAATTGCCGACCTTTTAAACAAGGATTGGCGAGAGGCGATTAACAACTGTGAAACCTTGCTTTCAGAAACCTCGTCCACACTAAAAGAATTGCAAGACACCTTGCAAGCGGCGGGGGATGAACTGCAAACACAGATCCTCGATATTCAAGAAATTGTTTACGGTGACGATGAACTCGAGTTCGTTGGCGAAACCCTGTTCGGCTTGCAGATGAAGCTAGACCGAATCACCAGTTGGGGCCAACAAGCCATCGATTTATGGATCGGCTACGACCGCCATGTTCACAAGTTCATCCGTACCGCGATTGATATGGATAAAAACCGCGCCTTTAGCCAGCGCTTGCGTCAGTCAGTCACTGACTACTTTGATGCGCCTTGGTTATTGACCTACGCCGATGCTGAGAAGCTGACGGATCTTCGTGATGAAGCGCTCGTGCTTCGTGATGACGAAGTGATGGGACAAGCACCAATCGACGTAGAGTACGAAGAATTTGAGCAAGTAAATGACCTGCTTTCAGATCGAATTGCAGAGATGTTAAAAGCTCACAAACAGCAAGGCGCGCCAATTGATCTTGGCCTTGTGTTACGCGATTACCTCGCTGCACACCCTCGCACACACCATTTTGATTTAGCCAGAATTGTTGTCGACCAAGCCGTGCGCTTAGGTTACTCAGAGTCTGACTATCAGGCTATTCAGCCAGATTGGCAGGCAATTAACGATTTCGGTGCAAAGGTACAAGCAAATGTCATTAACAAGTACTGATGATTACATGCCAGAGAAACTGGTAAAAGCGATAGCGAACCCACTGTTCCCTGCGCTAGATAGCATGCTGCGTTCAGGTAAGCATGTTTCAACAGAAGACCTAGATAACCACGCGTTGCTGTCTGATTTTGAAGTTGAGCTTCAGCATTTCTATCAACGCTACAATACGGAATTGGTAAAAGCGCCGGAAGGTTTCTATTACCTGCGTCCGCGTTCTACGTCTCTGATTGGTCGTAGTGTGTTGTCTGAGCTCGACATGTTGGTTGGAAAGGTGTTGTGTTTCTTATACCTAAGCCCAGAACGTCTTGCTCATGAAGGTATCTTCACCAACCAAGAACTGTTTGATGAGTTGATGTCGTTAGCGGATGAGAAAAAACTCATGAAGCTAGCAACCAACCGTGCGTCTGGTTCTGACCTAGATAAAGAAAAGCTGTTCGAAAAAGTACGTACTTCTCTACGTCGCTTACGCCGTATCGGTATGTTGATTGCGATTGGTGAAACCGGCAAGTTCCGTATCAGCGAAGCGGTATTCCGTTTTGGCGCTGACGTTCGTGTTGGCGATGATATGAAAGAAGCGCAGTTACGTCTTATCCGTGATGGTGAAGCTGTGGTGCATACCCAAGAGCCTAACCAAGGTAGCTTGTTGAATGAAGAACAAGCGGAAGCCACATCAGAAGTAGATGCAGACGTAGACGAAAACGGTCAACAAGACATTTTTAACGATCAAGCTGACTTTGACCTTGAGTCAAATGCTGGCGAACAAACAAAAGTAGAAGGTGAAGCATGATTGAAAGAGGTAAGTATCAATCATTAACCATGGTCAACTGGAACGGCTTCTTTGCGCGTACTTTTGATATTGATGGATTGGTTACAACGCTTTCTGGCGGTAACGGTGCGGGTAAGTCGACCACAATGGCGGCATTCATCACAGCACTGATCCCTGACCAAAGCCTTCTGCATTTCCGTAACACAACGGAAGCGGGTAGCTCACAGTCATCTCGTGATAAAGGCCTTTACGGTAAGCTTCAGCCAGGCGCATGTTATGCCGCACTAGATGTTGTGAACTCTCGTAATCAGCGTCTATTGTTTGCAGTAAAACTGCAGCAAGTCGCGGGTCGTGATAAGAAAGTCGACATTAAACCGTTCGTTATCCAAGGCCTTCCAAGCCATGTGAAACCAACGGATGTGTTGATTCAGAACATTTCAGACAGCCACGCTCGCGTATGTCAGTTGAACGACGTGAAAGCGGCGGTTGCACAATACGAAGGCACGCATTTTAAGGCCTTCTCTTCGATTGTTGATTACCACTCGCAAATGTTTGAATACGGTGTGGTACCGAAGAAACTGCGTAACAGCAGCGACCGTTCTAAGTTCTACCGCTTAATTGAAGCATCACTTTACGGTGGTATCTCAAGTGCAATTACGCGCTCTCTGCGTGATTACCTTCTACCGCAAAACGGTGGTGTGAAGAAAGCATTCCAAGACATGGAATCAGCACTACGTGAAAACCGCATGACGCTAGAAGCGATCAAGACGACTCAGTCGGATCGTGACCTGTTCAAGCACTTGATCACTGAATCTACGAACTACGTGGCTGCGGACTACATGCGCCATGCAAACGATCGTCGTAACAAGTTAGATCAAACCATGAAGTTCCGTGGTGAACTGTTCGGTTCTCGTGAAACCTTGCTTGATCAAAACAATTTGTTGAATCGCGTTCAAGAAGAACTAGAACTACTTGTCGATCAAGAATCGGCACTAGAGCAAGATTACCAAGCGGCATCGGATCATCTTCAGTTGGTTCAAACTGCACTTCGTCAGCAAGAAAAAATTGCTCGCTACAGCGAAGATCTAGAAGAGCTGAATGAGCGTCTAGAAGAGCAGATTATGGTGGTTGAAGAAGCTCAAGAACGAGTACTTCTTGCTGAAGAGCAGGCAACCATCACTGAAGAAGAAGTGGATAGCCTGAAAACTCAGCTTGCTGATTACCAACAAGCATTGGATGTTCAGCAGACTCGTGCACTTCAATACCAGCAAGCGGTTCAAGCATTAGAGAAAACTAAGCAGCTACTTGGTGATGAGTCTATTACGGCAGAAAGCGCACTAACTCTGGTTTCTGAGCTAAAAGCACAAGAAGAATCAAGCACTCAAACGCTGCTGTCGACGAAGCATAAACTAGACATGTCTTCTGCTGCTTCTGCGCAGTTCGACAAAGCGCTCGCTCTTGTTAAAAGTATTGTGGGTGACGTTGAGCGTAAAGAAGCGTCTCAAAGCGCTAAGCAAGCTTTAGAAAAAGGCCGTAACGCAAAACACGTTGTTGAAAATGAACAGCAGTGGCGTGCTCAGCACCGCGATATGGCTCGTGATGTGGCTCAGCAGCGTCAAGCAAAAGAGCTAGCGACTGAATACCAAAAGCAACACAACATCTCACTGACTGACGAAGCGGTTTTCGATGAAGAACGTGAACGTCATGCTATGCAGATCGAGTCTCTTGAGTACGCTCAAGAAGAGCTGCGTGAAGCGAAGAGTGAGCAACGTCGTGTACAACAAAACCACGATCAAGAGATTCAAAAACTTGAGTCTATTGCTCCAGCATGGATCACGGCAAACGATGCGCTTGAAGCATTAAGAGATCAAACCGACGCTGAGCTAGAAGATAGCCAAGCGGTGATGACTCAAATGCAACAAGTGCTTGAAGATGAGAAATCTCAAGCGGTAGCAAAAGATCAGTTGGCTACGCGCCGAGCTGAACTTGAGCACGAAATTGAGCGTTTAGCGTCTCCAGGTGGTTCTAACGATCCTCGCCTCAAAGGCCTAGCGGATACGCTTGGTGGCGTGCTGCTTTCTGAGATCTACGATGATATCACTATTGGTGATGCGCCGTACTTCAGTGCGATGTACGGCCCGGCTCGTCACGCAATTGTGGTTTCTGATCTTGATGGTATTAAAGAGAAGCTGGTGGATCTTGATGATTGTCCAGAAGACCTTTACATCCTAGAAGGCGATGTCGACGCGTTTGATGACAGTTCATTCAATGCCGATGAGCTTGAAGGCGCAGTGTGTGTTCAGCTGAACGATCGCCAAATGCGTTACTCTCGTTTCCCTGAGATCCCACTGTTTGGCCGTGCGGCTCGTGAACAACGTCTAGAGAAATTGCGCGAAGAGCGTGACGTTGTGGTTGAAAACCACGCGAAGGCAGCGTTTGACTCTCAAAAACTGAATCGCCTATACCAAGCATTCAACAGCTTTGTTGCGAAGCACCTGCACGTTGCGTTTAACGCAGACCCAGAGCAAGCACTTGCTGCGATTCGTGATAAGCGTAATCAAATTGTTCGTTCTCTGGCTGAGCTTAACTCTAAAGAGCAGCAGCAACGCAGTCAGCTTCTACAAAGCAAGCAGGCACTTGGTGCGCTAGATAAATTAGCACCAATGGTTCGTATTTTAGAAGACGAAACATTGGCTGAGCGTTTAGCTGAATTAGAAGCGCAACTAGAGCGTTTAAGTGAAGCGAAATCTTACTTGAATACGCACGGCAAGGCGCTTACTTCTCTAGAACAGTTCGTATCTGCACTAGACGCTGACCCAGAGCAATTCGAAGCTTTGGAAGCAGAGTACCGTCAAGCAGACAACGCGCTACAAACGCTAAAAGGCAAAGTGTTCGCACTGTCTGATCTGATTGAGCGTCGTCATTACTTTGCTTACGCGGATTCTGTTGATTTGCTTAATAAGAGCAGTGAACTGAGCGAGCAACTGAAAGCGAAGTTGGTTCAAGCTGAACAAGCAAGAACCAAAGGCCGCGATGGCTTGAAGCAAGCTCGCGAACAGATGAACCAATACAACCAAGTATTGGCGGCACTGAAGAGCTCACATCAAGCGAAGCAAGAAACGGTTCAAGAGTTCAAACAAGAGCTACAAGAGTTCGGCGTAAACGCTGACGAAGGCGCTGAAGAGCGTGCTGTACGTCGTCGTGACGAGCTTCAAGAGCGTCTGCACACATCTCGCAGCCGTAAGAGTGAATACGAGCGTACGATTACGTCAACTGAACTTGAGATGAAAGCACTGGCTAAGCGTCTTAAGAAAGTTCAAAAAGAGTACACCGAGCTTCGTACTTTCGTTGTTGCAGCGAAAGCGGGTTGGTGTTCAGTACTTCGTTTAGCGCGTGAGAATGATGTTGAACGTCGTCTGCATAAACGTGAACTGGCTTATCTAACGGCAGGCGAGCTTCGCTCTATGTCGGATAAATCACTGGGTGCGCTACGTCTGGCGGTAGCCGACAATGACGACCTGCGTGATTCGCTGCGTTTATCTGAAGACAACGCGCATCCAGAGCGTAAAGTTCTGTTCTACATTGCGGTTTACCAACACCTTCGTGAGCGTATTCGCCAAGATATTATTCACACGGATGATCCGGTTGAAGCAATCGAAGAGATGGAAGTGGAGCTAGCTCGACTAACAGAAGAGTTGACGCAGCGTGAAAATCGCCTGGCAATCAGCTCTGAGTCCGTAGCAAGCATCATCAAGAAAACGATTCAGCGCGAGCAGAACCGTATTCGTATGCTCAACCAAGGTCTGTCGAACATTTACTTTGGTCAGGTTAAGGGCGTTCGTTTGAACGTTAAGATCCGTGAAAGCCACGAGATCTTGCTATCAGGTCTAGCGACTCAACAAGAGCAGCATAAAGACTTGTTTGAATCAACGCGCTTTACCTTCTCAGAAGCGATGGCGAAGTTGTTCCAACGAGTGAACCCGCATATCGATATGGGTCAACGTTCTCCACAGGTTCTTGGTGAAGAGCTACTGGATTACCGTAACTACCTAGAGCTGAGTGTTGAAGTTAACCGTGGTTCAGATGGTTGGTTACAAGCTGAATCGGGCGCATTGTCTACGGGTGAGGCGATCGGTACGGGTCAGTCAATCCTATTGATGGTTATTCAGAGCTGGGAAGAGGAATCTCGTCGACTTCGCAGTAAAGACATCGTTCCATGTCGTTTGTTGTTCCTTGATGAAGCAGCACGTTTGGATTCTAAGTCGATCTCTACGCTGTTTGAACTGTGTGACCGTTTGGGTATGCAACTTCTGATTGCAGCACCTGAAAACATTAGCCCAGAGAAAGGTACAACCTACAAACTGGTTCGTAAGGTCTTCAAAGACCACGAGCACGTACATGTTGTTGGCCTGCGCGGTTTTGCTCAAAACAAACCGGCATCCCCAGTTCAAGAGCTTATTGAAGAAGCTGAGCAATAACCTTGATAGCCGAGCAATAAGCTTGATAACTGAGTTATAAGCTCGAAAGCGACTCAATGATATTTGTACAAAGCCCCTAATCAATAGGGGCTTTTTTGTATCTTGAATCTAATTTCCTCAACTGAACTCCTCTCGCCTAATTCTTTTATCGATACTGATAAGACCACTCATACCTTGTGGTTATTATCAATGGAACTTGTTTGAGGTCACACGCACAAAACCACAAATAATGTATGGTAATGACATAGATTTAATAATATTAATAATATTGTATTACTTAAATTTTAATTGTTGATAACTCGCGTGTGCGAAAGGTAAAGGTAGGACTTAGGTATGATTCAAATCGTTATTGATGGGAAATATCGAATCGTCGAGCAAGGACAAACCGTTCTTGAAGCGGCAAAAACATGTGGTTTGGAAATCCCATCTTTATGTGGTTTGAATAAAACAGCGGATAAAGTGCCGTGTGATTTGTGTGTTGTGGAAGTTGATGGCGTTGGTGTTACTCGCTCTTGTGAGCTTGAAGTGTCTAATGGGCTGAATATTACCACTCAGTCAAAACAGTTAACGAATCATCGACAAGAAGCGTTGAATCGCATCATGACCGATCACTACGCTGACTGTGAGGCGCCATGCCAAACAGCCTGTCCTGCTGGGGTCGACATCCAATCTTACCTGCACCATATTGCTCAAAATGATCACATTAAAGCGATTGAAGTGATCAAAAAGACATTGCCAATGCCGCTTTCAATTGGTCGTGTGTGTCCTGCTTTCTGTGAAACCGAATGTCGTCGTAACTTGGTCGATGAATCCATTGCGATTCGCCAACTCAAACGACACGCTGCCGATGCGGATCTAGCGGCTCAAGAGAGCTACATGCCAGCGAAGAAACCAAATAAAGGCAAGAGCATTGCTATTGTTGGTAGTGGCCCCGGTGGGCTTACGGCGGGTTATTACCTATCTAACGAAGGCTATGAAGTCAGTGTCTATGAGTCGATGCCCAAAGCGGGTGGTTGGCTGCGTTACGGTATCCCTGAATATCGCTTACCTAAGTCGATTCTAGATAAAGAAATCGAGTTGATGTGTCGCAACGGAATGGTGGTTGAGTGCGGTAAAAAACTCGGTGTTGATTTTACACTGTCTGATTTAAGTAACGATTTTGATGCGGTTTGTTTAGCCGTTGGCGCATCACAAGCGGTTGAAATGAATTACCCGGGTAGTGAACTCGGCGGTTGTTATTTGGGTGTCGATTATCTGAAAGATTACGTGACCGATCAGCAGTATGTCACAGGTAAAAAGGTCGCAGTAATTGGTGGCGGTAATACCGCGATTGACTGCGCTCGAACAGCGGTGCGTGATGGCGCGGATACTACGCTGATTTATCGTCGTACTCGAGATGAGATGCCTGCAGAAGATTACGAAATCGAAGAAGCTGAGCATGAAGGTGTGAAGTTCCATTTCTTAACCAACCCGGCAGCAAACATAGCCGATGAAAATGGTCATGTATCAGAAATACGATTAGAGCGTATGGCTTTGGGTCCGGCTGATGCTTCAGGTCGTCGCAGCCCTAAACCAACGGGCGAGTTCTTTGTTGAAGCGTTTGATACGGTTATTGCTGCCGTGTCACAAAAGCCTGATCTGAGTTTTATGGACAATGAAGCAATTGATATTCCTCTTACTCGTTGGAATACCGCAGATGCTGATCCACAAACCATGCATACCGGAACCGGAAATATTTTCAGTATTGGTGATTTCCGACGCGGCCCTGCAACTGCAGTCGAAGCGGTTGGGGATGGGCGTATTGCTGCACAAGCGATCGATCGCTTCTTCCATGGTGATATGGAAAATATTCCGGCTAAACCGTTTAACTCAAGAAAGCACAAACAGCTCAAAGCGGTGGATCCTGAGCAATACAAATCTATACAACGCATGGCGCGCAAGATCATGCCTGAGCTAACGCCCGAACAGCGTGAACAAAGCTTCGATGAAGTAGAAACAGGGTTTGATAATGCCGATGCAATCGCTGAAGCTGCAAGATGTTTAGAGTGTGGCTGCCAAGCTAATACAGATTGCGACCTACGAGACTACTCGACTGAATACAAAGCAACGCAAACCCATCCTGAATACAAAATCGATGTGGCTTCGAATGAGAGTTGGCAGGCGATTCGTGCTGAAGAAGCGAAGGTCGGGTTAACAAGACAAAAATTTTCGGTCGATGACAGTTCTGAGTTCATTATCTTTGACGCTAACCGCTGTATTAGTTGTGGCCAGTGTATCCAAGCGTGTCGAGAACAGAATGTTCATGGCGTTCTAAGCTTCATGAACCAATCGGATGGCAAACCTGCATCAAGACCAGAATGTCGTCCTAACTTTGGGGCGGACAAGACCTTAATGGGCGACTCAAACTGCGTTCAATGCGGATCGTGTATTCAGGCGTGTCCAACCGGTGCAATGGTCGATGCTCGCGACAGAAAGCAGGGAGACACAGACGTACTCAAGAAAGTCGATACCATCTGCACTTATTGCGGTGTGGGTTGTAAGTTAACCATGCATATCGATGAGCAGAAAAACAAAATTCGCTATATCGAAGGCGGAGACTCTCCGGTTAATGAAGGCATGTTGTGTGTTAAGGGACGATTTGGCTTCGATTTTGTGGGCAGCGATGCGCGTTTAACCACACCATTAATTCGTAAAGATGGCTGGTTGCAACCTGCAAGTTGGGATGAGGCAGTTAAGCTTATTGCCGAGAAGTTTACTGCGATTAAGCAAGGCTTTGGCAGTAACGCTTTAGCGGGGTTCTCGTCGGCGAAAACCACCAATGAAGATAACTATGCCTTCCAAAAATTCATACGTCGTGAACTCGGTACCAATAACGTCGATCACTGTGCGCGCCTTTGTCACGCATCTACTGTTACTGGTTTAGAGGCTTCGCTAGGTAGCGGGGCGATGACCAATGATATTCCAAGCATCAAGCACTCAGATGTGATCTTTATTATTGGCTCCGACACCACGTCAGCACACCCAATTATTGGCTCGCATATCAAGCAAGCTGTGAGACATGGTGGAGCGAGATTGATCGTTGCCGATCCAAAACGAATCGATATTGCTGACCATGCTGAACTTTATTTAGCGCACCGACCGGGTACTGATGTAATGTTGATCAATGGTGTGATGCAGCAAATCATCAAACACGGTTGGTACGACCAAGAGTATATCGAAGACCGTGTGGATGGCTTTGATACCTTGCTTCAAGAGGTAATGTCACCAAGTTATTCACTAGACAAAGTGGAGCTGGTAACTGGCGTTAAAGCGGAAGACATCTTCGCAATGGCGCGATTGATTGGTACTGCAGAGCGTACAGCGGTGTACTACTCGATGGGCATTACGCAACATACCACTGGTCACGATAACGTTCGATCAATCGCTAACCTACAGCTCTTGTGTGGCAATATCGGAATTGAAGGCGGCGGTATCAACCCATTACGTGGTCAATCCAATGTTCAGGGTGCGTGTGACATGGGCGCATTGCCAAATAACCTTCCGGGTTATCAGAAAGTGTACAACCCAATGGTTCGTCAAAAATTCGCGATGGAGTGGGGTGTTTCTGACCTACCGGCTGAAACAGGCTTAACGTTGACCGAAATTATTGATGGAGCGTGTCATCGAGATGTTCGTGGTCTGTACGTAATGGGCGAGAACCCAGTGCTGAGTGACCCGAACCAAGCGCATGTGATTGAAGGTCTTGAAGCGTTAGATTTCCTCGTGGTTCAAGATATTTTCTTAACCGAAACCGCTCAATATGCCGATGTGGTGCTACCGTCTTGCTCGTTTGCTGAGAAGTCTGGTCATTTTACTAATACCGAGCGTCGTGTTCAGCGTATTAACCCGGCGGTATTGCCTCCAGGTGAAGCGAAAGAAGATTGGGTGATTATCCAAATGTTGGCTAATGCGATGGGCGGCAATTGGGAATATGACTCGGTTGCTGATATCACCAATGAGATAGCGCGTGTCACGCCACAGTATGGTGGTTTACGTTGGGAGAACATTACGGTGAACGGCGTGCAATGGCCAAGTAATAAGAACAACCCTGATGGCACACGTATCATGCACCAGACCCAATTTACGCGTGGGCGTGGTCAAATGGAGGCGATTCCGTTTAGATACGCTGCTGAGCTACCGGATGCGGAATACCCGTTAGTATTAACGACAGGCCGTATTCTAGAACAGTTCCACACCGGAACCATGACACGTAAAACAAAAGGGTTGGATAACTTAGCAGGGCCGCGTGCCATGGTGAGTGTTCATGATGCTGAAGCGCTAGGTATCTCGAATGGTCAGATGCTTAAGGTCTCAACACGTCGTGGTGAAATCGAAATCGCGGCCTTTGTGACTAAACGAATGCAAAAGGGTGTGGTATTTATTCCATTCCATTTTGTTGAATCACCAGTTAACCGTTTGACTACCACAGCGACTGATCCACACGCGAAGATCCCTGAATTTAAGGTGGCGGCTGTGCGTATTGATCCTATTCGTGAGCCTGAGAGTGAAGTAACATAGGCTTAATCATATTAGCTCGGTGAAGACGGCTGGCATTAAAAAGCCGCGTAACTCTCAGAGTTATGCGGCCTTTTTATCGAGCTAGATTCAGTATCAATAACTGAGTCGTTTCGCTTTAATTTAGATGAGCTTAGTTTTGAACAATTTCGCTACCGTGAACACCAAATTGCTTAGCAGCGTAGGCAACGCGCTCTGCTGGTTTTGGGTATTCAGCCGGTGTGCCCAGGTTTTCAATATGATGCAAGCGAGGTAATAAACCTGCGCCGTTTGCAATCTGTATTGCTAATCCAGGGCGAGCGTTTAGCTCCAGTACCATCGGGCCTTCTTCTTGGTCTAAAACCATGTCCGTACCCATGTAACCAAGGCCTGTCATTTCCCAAGCACTTGATGCAAGTGTCAGCAGCTTTTCCCAATGGGGTACTTGTAGTAGCGCCAACTCTTTACCCGTATCTGGGTGGTGAGTCACTGGGTGGTCAAATTGAACCGCACGAACGGCTTTACCCGTAGCGATACAAATACCTACGCCCACAGCACCTTGGTGCAAGTTAGCTTTACCATCAGAAGCCGAAGTCGATAGACGCATCATCGCCATTACAGGGTAGCCCTTGAATACAATGATTCGTACATCTGGTACACCCTCGTAACTGAAGCCGTCAAAACACTCGTCAAACTTGATGAGGTTTTCAACTACAGCAACATCGTTCTTACCACCGAGTGAGAAAAGACCCGCGAGAGCGTTACTGATGTGGCGCTCTACGTCTTCTTCATTGATAGTCGAACCCGATGGCTTGGTGTAAACGCCGTCCTTGTGAGAAGTCACAACAAGGATACCTTTACCACCACTGCCTTGAGCTGGCTTGATTACGAAACCCGGCCACTCTTTTACCATCTTGTGGATTGTTTTTACTTCAGCTTGATGACCAATCACGCCAATCAGTTTTGGTACAGTAGCACCAGCCTGTTCAGCAATGATCTTCGTCTTAAGCTTGTCATCAACGAGTGGATACTTGGAACGATCATTGTAGCGACCAATATAACTATGGTTACGCTTGTTCATTCCCATTATGCCTTTGTCTTTCAACCTAAACGGTGAAGTAAACTGATCAAACATAACTTAGTCCTCCGCTAGCGGTTTAAAGCGACGAAGCTCGGTTAGACGGTATCCTGTGTAGTTACCTAGTAGCAAGATGGTCGCTAGAATAACAAGTTGTAAACCAATAAAGTTAAACGTTAAGTGCTGAATGAACGGGTTAGTCATGCCTAAGTAAACAAGAACCGCAGTGAATAGAGAACCACCACCTTGCAGCATTACTTCTTTCGCGCCTTCTTCTTCCCATAGGATAGACATACGTTCGATAGTCCAAGATAGGATAATCATAGGGAAGAACGTAATAGATAGACCTTCAGTCAGACCCACTTTAAACGCGACTACAGTAAACACAGAGATAATCATGATTACCGTGATGATTACGGCGGATATCCTGGCTACCAAGAGCAAGTTGAGTTTGGACAAGTAACTTCGAATAATCAGACCCGTACCTACAATAAGCAGGAAGCCAACAATACCCGTTACCAGTTGTGTTTGTACAAAGGCTACCGCAATCAGTACTGGCATGAAGGTACCAGACGTTTTCAGGCCGATGATGACACGTAGGAACACAACAATCAGAGCACCGATAGGAATCAGCATGATGGTTTTAAACATCGCTTGCTCTTCTAACGGTAGGCTGTGAATTGAAAGGTTTAACAGTTGATCAGCAGAGACTTTACTATTGGTTGCTTCCGTTGGTGAAACCTCTTGAGCAATCATAGAGAAGTGAACTTTACTGTTCTGACCGCCAACAACATCCAGTAGAGAAACGTTTGATTCGTCCCAGATGAGTAGGTTTGGTTGGACTTGTTGTTCGCTTGATTCAGGAGAGAATAGGATCCACTCATCGTTATCCCAAATCTGAATCATGTTCTGAATTGATTGACGACGACGGCCATCTTCTAGCTCGATAACACCAACCACTTTGTTGTGTATTTTCGCTGCTGAAAGTAGCTTGTGTGTCGCTTCCACTTTGGTCATGTTGTTCAGAATCAGCGCAGAGTTTTGACTGTCTGGATCATTAAGTGTTTTGATGAGCTCACGAGTGAACGTTAGATTGTCTGCAGAACGCTTTGTTGCTCTGTCAATAAGAGCTAGAGACGCCGCTTCTTCCGGGCCGTCGAAGCTTGGTTGAACCACTTCACCTTCTGGTGGTGTGTCGTTCACTTTAGCTTGGTTGTCGACTAGGAATTGTGTCTTGTAGTAGATGGTTTGAGGGCCATCTGCGTAACGAATAGACCACTCTGCACGACGACCTGACTCAGTATTTAAGTAAGAAATACCGTAACCTGGTGATGAAGCCGATTCGCCGATAAGTGTGTAGTTAGACTGAGTATGAGGAGCCGCTAAGGAAACTTTTGCTTCTTTGCCTACTGCGTTGAACTCAATACGAGCTTCAACGTCCCAAACCTGCCTGGTTTCCCCTGGAGTCCAAGGTACACCGTAGGTCGTATGTCTGAACATACTCAGTGTTATGCCTGCCACGATAAGCAGGAATATAGAGATATAAAATGGAATTCTTGACGTCATAGCTTACCCTACTATTGTTATTTAACTTCCGTTTGTACGTACTTTTTACTTACATCTACTAGCGCTATGTCTTTGATAAATTCGCGCCCTAGTAATACAGGGTGACTCATTTGAGAGCGATCCGCCAATGTAAATTGCGCTTTTTCATGGATTTTTCCAACTTTAACCCATAATTCAATCACAGCTCGACGTTCTGTCTGATCATTCGTTGATTGGCGGATTTTCACATAACGTACAACAGGCGCTTCAATCCATTTTTGGTCTTCTGCCGCTTGTCCTTGGTCTTCTAGGTGGAACTTAACCCAGTTCTTACCATTTCGTTCGAATTCTTTAATATCGACGGCATTCAAAGAAGAGGTTGTTGCGCCGGTATCCACTCGCGCATCAAAGCTTTGTTTGATTGAGTCGATAGACACTTTTTCGATTCCGCCAAGGATAGTCGGTTGTGAGGTAGGAGCGATAGGAGCCGCTGCAACTGCCACGGGTTCTTCTTCCTCTAGCTCTTCAATGACTTTGTGTTCCATGCTTGTTAGATGAACATCTAACTGATTTGAAAGGGTGATGATTTCGTCTTCTAAGCTTTCAATGTAATCACTTTGATTACTGACTTGTAGTTCAAGATTTTGAACCTTATTTGCGATGTTTGTCTCTGAGCGGGCAATAGCATCGAGAGTTTCTTGGTGGTAGGCAGCACCGTTAGTAAGGGTACAACCAGAGAGCAAACCAACCGCCACAATAGGCGATAATCGCTTAAACATAAAAAAACCTTTGGAAATTAGAGAATAGTTCAGACTATTTAGAAGTTTAGCCCACAAAAAAGGATGCGTGAAGCATCCTATTGTAAGAGTCTGGTCATATTGAATCGCAATGTGAGCGCTACGCCAATTATTGTAATTTTAAATAGCTCACTTATTAAGCATAAGTCAATTTTTGTTCAATTTGCGCGCATTTTTGTGAAAGCTCACAGCGAAGCAAAAGGTGGCGCTGTAGCCACCAAAAAGCCATTACTCTGTTATCGGCTAAATAATGGCTTTCGGGCATCACATTTATGGCTTGGTCGCCACAAGAATGGCACGTCTTGGTGCTGGGTGACCTTCAACCGTTTTACTTGGATCATTCGGGTCTAAGTAATCTGGTAGAGAGTTGTGTGTCATCCATTCTGTCGTGCGTTGCTCGCCGATTGTCGTGACATTCTCATCCACGATGCGCACGTCTTCAAAGCCGACCTGTTCAAGCCAGCGTTTCAGAGCTCGAGCAGAGGGGAAGAAGTACACGTTTCTCATCTGCGCGTAACGGTCAACAGGAACCAGAACTGCATTTTCATCGCCTTCAATCACTAAGGTTTCAAGCACTAATTCACCGCCAGACACCAATTGGTCTTTCAGTTGAATCAAGTGATCAAGCGGAGAGCGACGGTGGTATAGCACGCCCATGCTGAATACAGTGTCGTACGCTTCCAGTTTTGGTAGTTGTTCAATACCTAGAGGTAAAAGGTGCGCACGTTGGTCATCGCCCATCAACTTACGGATCGCTTCAAACTGAACCAAGAAAAGGTGAGAAGGGTCGATACCTACTGTAAGACGAGCGCCTTCGCCAAGCATGCGCCACATGTGGTAACCATTGCCACAACCTACATCGAGCACAGAACGGTTTTTAAGTGGTGAGATATGTGGAAGCACACGATCCCATTTCCAGTCACTGCGCCATTCTGTATCGATATGAATGTCGTGAACCGTGTAAGGACCTTTTCTCCAAGGGTGGAAAGTCTTTAGCAAGCTTTCTAACTTTTTAAGTTCACCCGTGTGGAACGGTGTAGAGCTGCCAATGGTCACTGAGTTTTTCAGATCAACTTGGTCAGGCACACCTTGTGGAATCTTGTTCAATGCACGTAACCAGCGGTCGAAGTCACCGTGCTCTGCATTTTGCCAATCCGTCAGCTGTTGAGGAAGAACATTTAGCCACGGCTGAAGGCGAGTATCTTGGGCAATAAGTTGATAAAAATTGGCAAAATTAAACATAGGTTTTCACTGAGTTGGTGGTGTAGAAATTAAATTTGTCACTCCATTAAGAGTGTGGACAAACATGCTAGGGAATCTCGTTTATCGTGTTTGATAAGAGATCCCCAATTCGTTTGTTCCTCGCTCTTGAGGATGACATTTTAGTACGTGCTAACGGTGTCGCGACGGTTACGTAATCTAAAATGTTTACTTTATCGCGAACATTGAACCAAAGTTGAAACATTGGAACCAGACTTCGCTGCTTGAGAAGCCAATCTTATCAAATCGCTCTCTGTGAACAGGGATCGAATCCGGGCGCATCACGTTTTCAATTGCGCTACGTTTCTGACTTACTTCTAGCTCGCTGTACCCGTTAGCACGTTTGAAATCATGGTGCAGGTCGATAAGCAGTTCATTTGAGCTTTCATCTTCGAATACGTATTTTTCTGACAGGATTAAGATCCCGCCTGGGCGCAAGCCAGCATGAATTTTCTCAAGCAGAGCGTATCGATCGTCTGGAGAAAGAAATTGCAGCGTAAAGTTAAGCACCACAACAGAAGCGTCTTTGATTTCCACTTCACGGATGTCGGCTTCAATCACTTCTACCGGTGTGTCACTGCGGTAAGCATTAACGTGCAATTTGCAGCGCTCAACCATGGCTTCTGAATTATCGATCGCGAAAATCGTGCAGCCTTCTTGCTGAATGTGACGACGCATAGAAAGTGTCGCAGCACCAAGCGAGCAGCCAAGGTCGTAAATATTTGAGTGTGGCTTTACAAAGCGCTCAGCCAGCATGCCGATTGCAGAGATGATATTGCTATAGCCAGGCACCGAACGTTGAATCATATCCGGAAATACTTCAGCAACCCTTGCATCAAAGGTGAAGTCTCCAATTTTATCAATAGGAGCGGAAAAGATATTGTCTGTGTTGCTCATAGCATTTTCTCTCGACAGTCAGCGTAATTGGCACAAAATTCGTACCAAATAAAAGGGGGCGTATTTTACGTAAAAAAAACGCCACTGTCACGAAAACTGAGATTTAGCTCAAGGTTCGAAGCTACTTACAAGTGAGAGGTTAAAACATCGAGATTTGGTGATTGCCTTTTTGAGCTGGAAACTGAGCCAGTTCGGGCAGTAATAATGATGTATTTTCAGAGACTTGCTTTTGTAGCCTCTTATAAATAGCAATCGCAAGTTCAGGTGCGTGGTTATTGTCTGGGGTGTGGATCATTAAATAGGGCTGCTTGCCTTCATTAAGCCAGTTTGGGATTTTGGCAAACCAAGGCTTAAAAAACTCAATATTAGGTTCTTGGTCTGGGTGACCAATAAATCGAATCATCGGGTTATTGGCGGTAGCAATTGCATGAACAGGAACACGCGGTTTTTTCTGATGCGCATCGATCACCGCTTCTGTGGTGGGTGGCGCAGAGAAAACGGGGCGGCTGTCCATAATGATGCGATTGATGCCTTCCTCAACCAGCCATTGGTTGAAGCGTTTTTCCGCATCGCCCTTATCAAAGAAACCTAAGTGTCGAACTTCGACGCCAAGCTGCATATCTTTTGGGAATAAGGTGCAAAACTTTTGTAGGGCAGGCAGCATGCTGGGCTCAAAACTGTGCGGCAGCTGAATCGTCCATTGACCAATACGGTCATGCAGCGGCGACATCGTCATCAAGAACTCTTTGAGTTCGGCTTGGCAGTGTCTCAGTTGTTGCTGGTGGGTGATGAATTTGGGCAATTTGAAGGTGAACTTGAAATCATCGTGACTGGCGGCTTTCCAATTGTGAACGGTAGACATACTTGGCGTAGCGTAAAAGGTGGTGTTGCCCTCAACGGTATGGAAAACTTGGGTGTATTTTTCCAAGCGTTCGGCAGGCTTGGTGCCTTTACCGTAGAACTGACTTTGCCACTCAGAATGAGACCACATAGTTAATCCAAGTCTTAGAGGTAAAGTTTCTGTTGTTATTACACGATTATCCATCTATTACACCGTTATCCATCACGCCATCAGTCATTACAAAAAGTTTTTGGGTTGAAACGAAAATCTACTTTACGAGAGTTTTGCTGATTAAGGTACTTTCGAGATATAATTATCGCAATTTTTCGGTTTTGATGAATCTTTGCGCACTTGATGGGCTAAAAAGCAGCAAAGCCAGATAAAACACAATAAATTCGAATGTGGAAGGTCGATTTTAAGCGAGTTTCCGCGTATAAATGTTCCTTTGCTCTGTTGTGTGGAATGACCACTGACAGCTTGGAAATTAGTAAATAATTAAGAGATTGGGAAATTCATTATGCGTACCCATTACTGTGGTAACCTGAACAAGTCCCTGGCGGGACAAACTGTAGAATTGTGCGGCTGGGTAAACCGTCGCCGTGATTTAGGCGGTCTTATCTTTATTGATATGCGTGATCGTGAAGGCATCGTTCAGGTTGTTGTCGATCCAGATATGAAAGATATCTTCCCGATCGCTAACCAACTGCGTAATGAATTCTGTATCAAGTTTACTGGTGAAGTACGAGTTCGTCCGGACAGCCAAGTAAATAAAGACATGGCTACTGGTGAAGTAGAACTTTACGCGACGGGTCTAGAGATCATTAACCGTTCAGAAGCGCTTCCACTAGACTTCAACCAAACGAACTCTGAAGAGCAGCGTCTTAAGTACCGTTACATCGATCTTCGTCGTCCAGAAATGAGCGACCGTATTAAGCTTCGTGCACGTGCTTCTAGCTTCGTTCGTCGTTTCCTAGATGAGAACTTATTCCTAGACATCGAAACGCCAGTACTAACGAAAGCGACACCAGAAGGTGCTCGTGACTACCTAGTACCAAGCCGTGTTCACAAAGGTAGCTTCTACGCACTTCCTCAATCTCCTCAGCTTTTCAAGCAACTGCTGATGATGTCTGGTTTTGACCGTTACTACCAAATCGTTAAATGTTTCCGTGATGAAGATTTACGTGCTGACCGTCAGCCTGAATTTACTCAAATCGATATCGAAACATCTTTCATGACTTCTCAAGAAGTACGTAACGTGACTGAGAAGCTTGTTCACGATATGTGGAAAGAACTTCTAGATGTTGAACTAGGTCAATTCCCAGTAATGCCTTTCTCTGAAGCGATTCGTCGTTTCGGTTCTGATAAGCCAGATCTACGTAACCCACTAGAGCTAGTGGACGTTGCTGACTTGGTTAAAGATGTTGAATTCAAGGTATTCTCTGGCCCAGCTAACGACGAAAAAGGTCGCGTAGCAGTTATCCGTGTTCCAGGTGGTGCTAAGCTAACTCGTAAGCAAATCGACGGCTACGCTGAACACGTAAACATCTACGGCGCGAAAGGCCTAGCTTGGATGAAGGTTAACGACCGTGCTGCAGGCATGGAAGGTATTCAATCTCCAGTTGCTAAATTCCTAAGCGAAGACGTAATCAACGGTATTCTAGATCGTACTCAAGCTGAATCTGGCGATATCATTCTGTTCGGCGCAGACAAAGCGGGCATCGTTGCTGAAGCAATGGGCGCACTTCGTCTTAAACTAGGTACGGATCTAGAGCTAACAGACACATCTGCATGGGCTCCACTGTGGGTTGTTGACTTCCCAATGTTCGAAGAAGACGGCGAAGGTAACCTACACGCAATGCACCACCCATTCACATCACCACTAGGTGTGAACGCGGAAGAGCTAAAAGCGAACCCAGCAGCAGCAAATTCTGATGCATACGACATGGTAATCAACGGCTACGAAGTAGGCGGCGGTTCTGTACGTATCCACAACGCAGAAATGCAAACAGCGGTATTTGGTATCCTAGGTATCGAAGCACAAGAGCAACAAGAGAAGTTCGGCTTCCTACTTGAAGCGCTTAAGTACGGCACGCCACCGCACGCTGGTCTAGCATTCGGTCTTGACCGTCTAGCAATGCTGCTTTGTGGTACTGAGAACATCCGTGACGTTATCGCATTTCCGAAAACAACAGCTGCAGCATGTCTACTGACAGACGCGCCAAGCCTAGCGAACCCAGCATCACTGGAAGAGCTAGCAATCGCAGTTAAACTAGCGAAGAAAGAAGACTAATCAAGCGATTAGCCTAACTTTCTACTGAAGCTTTGAGTTTTCGATAGAGCTAAATTTTGTAGTAGAACAATAAAATGCCCGTTAATTTGACGGGCATTTTTTTTTGCGTTCGATATACTAAGCTCATAAAGCATGTATAAATAATCAGTATTTGAAGTTATGTCTATTATCTTAGGGATTGACCCTGGCTCACGCATTACCGGTTACGGTGTTATTCGTCAAAATGGCCGCCACCTATATTACTTAGGGAGTGGTTGCATTCGCACCTCAGAAAAAGAGTTGCCGGGTCGACTCAAGCAGATCTATGCAGGTGTGAGCGAAATTATTACTCAGTTCCAACCGGATGTGTTTGCGATAGAGCAGGTCTTCATGGCTAAGAATGCAGACTCAGCGCTTAAGCTTGGGCAAGCTAGGGGCAGCGCGATCGTAGCGGCTGTAAATGCGGATTTGCCTGTTCATGAATACGCGGCTCGTTTAATTAAGCAAGCGGTGACGGGTAATGGTGGTGCGGACAAGTCTATGGTTCAGAACATGGTGATGAGCATGCTTAAGTTACCCGCTAAACCACAGGCCGATGCTGCCGATGCTCTAGGCGTAGCGATCACTCACGCCAACACCAATAAAACTTTGATAGCGCTTGCGGGTAAAGCAACAGGTGCAAGAAAAGGGCGTTACCGATAACCATAGGCTATGGCGTTTCTGAAGACAGAATCATTCGGTTTCTTAAGCTAAGCAAGCTTAAATAAATCATCCTAATAAACACAAAGAACTGGATAAGCATCCAGTTCTTTTATATTCTGTCCCTCAAATTATATTCCATCAAGAGAGTGAATTGTGATCGGACGTCTACGCGGTACATTAATAGAAAAACAGCCACCAGAATTACTAATCGAAGTGAGTGGCGTTGGCTATGAAGTTCAAATGCCAATGAGCTGTTTTTACGAATTACCAAACGTGGGCGAAGAGGCAATCATCTACACGCACTTTGTTGTACGTGAAGATGCGCAGCTACTTTATGGTTTTAACACGGTTAAAGAGCGTGCGCTGTTCCGTGAAGTGATCAAAGCGAACGGTGTGGGCCCTAAGCTAGGCCTTGGCATTCTTTCAGGCATGACGGCTAGCCAGTTTGTTCAAAGTGTTGAACGTGAAGACATCTCGACGCTGGTTAAACTTCCGGGTGTGGGTAAGAAAACCGCTGAACGTCTGGTTGTTGAAATGAAAGACCGCCTGAAAGGGTGGGGCGCGGGTGACTTGTTTACTCCAGCGACAGATGCAGCTCCGATTGATTCTATGCCAACCGTTCACGACGCGGAAGAAGAAGCGGTAAGTGCGCTACTTGCATTAGGCTACAAGCCGACTCAAGCTTCCAAGGTGGTTTCTCAAGTGGCTAAAGATGGCATGACCAGCGAACAGTTGATTCGCGAAGCTCTGAAATCGATGGTTTAATACCCAATATACTTGTTCGACAAAATAGACTCATTCACTTTGCCTTTACACAGAGTCAAGAAGCGCAGAGTCAACAAGAGCATAGTTAGGAATAGCAGAATTTATGATTGAAGCCGATCGCCTTATTGCACCGGATAACCCAGTATTCAAAGATGAAGATGTCATTGATCGTGCAATACGCCCTAAAGCACTGGCTGACTATCAAGGTCAGGATCACGTTCGTGGCCAGATGGAGATTTTCATCAAAGCGGCACAACTGCGTAACGAGGCGCTCGACCATCTGTTGATATTTGGCCCTCCAGGCTTGGGTAAAACCACGTTGGCGAACATTGTTGCCAATGAGATGGATGTCAACATTCGTACGACTTCAGGCCCTGTTCTAGAAAAAGCAGGCGACCTAGCGGCGTTACTGACCAATCTCGAAGAAAATGATGTCCTGTTCATTGATGAGATTCACCGTTTAAGCCCTGTGGTTGAAGAGGTGTTGTACCCTGCAATGGAAGACTACCAATTAGATATCATGATTGGTGAAGGCCCAGCGGCACGCTCTATCAAGATTGACCTTCCTCCTTTTACTTTGATTGGCGCAACCACTCGTGCTGGCTCACTGACATCGCCGTTACGTGACCGTTTTGGTATTACTCAGCGTCTTGAGTACTACAAGGTTGAAGATCTACAAAACATCGTTCAGCGCAGTGCAGATTGCCTTGGTCTTTCTATGGAGTCCGAAGGGGCGCTAGAAGTTGCTCGCCGAGCTCGTGGTACGCCACGTATTGCTAACCGTCTACTACGTCGTGTTCGTGACTATGCGGAAGTGAAAGGCGATGGACATATTTGCCCAGACGTTGCAGATAAAGCACTCAACATGCTGGACGTTGACGCCAAAGGCTTTGACTACATGGATAGAAAGCTTCTGCTTGCGATAATGGAGAAGTTTGGTGGTGGTCCGGTTGGTATCGACAACATGGCAGCTGCGATTGGTGAAGAGAGAGACACCATTGAAGATGTGTTGGAACCTTACTTGATTCAGCAAGGTTACTTACAAAGAACGCCAAGAGGTCGAATCGCGACCGACAGAGCGTATTTACACTTTGGAATAGATAAACCGTCTAATCGTTAAATTATTCATTTTCAAAGATCCCAGTTGCATAAGCGCTGGGATTTTTTGCTTTTTATTGAATAACAACTCTTTGAGCGATTCGATAAAAAGGCTGAATAGCCTCTGTCAAAAATGAAAACTTTGATTGCAGGTTTGATTTAGCTAGCAAAAAATGAAATAAGTTGTCATATTTTTTGTTAATACTTTATAGGTAGTTGTAATTCGTATGTTGAAGTGGTGCTGAGCTTTTGTCACAGATATCATGCGCTGTTATTAACAGAGGCTAAATTGGTGTGATTTTAATCATGATTGTACAAAAATAACTCTAATTTGCTCGAATAAAATTGATACAAATCAACGCAAGGTTCTCCTATAAACCTTTTGAAACATACTGATTTTACCAGTAATATTAGCGCCAGCTATATTAGCTCATGCTTAACAATAATCTAACTATAACGGTACGTTTTTGCTACAAATTTCAATTTGTAATAACAATTACACAAATTGTTTTAACATGGATTTTTGCGGTGAATAATCACACAAGTGTCATTCAGCCGACACAAAGGAGTTACCATGATTGATGTTGTTGATCTGTCGCGATTGCAATTTGCATTTACAGCGATGTATCACTTCCTATTTGTTCCACTGACTTTAGGTATGGCATTTCTACTTGCCATTATGGAGTCAGTTTATGTAATGACTGGCAAGCAAATTTACAAGGACATGACTAAGTTCTGGGGTAAATTGTTTGGTATTAACTTTGCTCTTGGTGTAGCGACAGGCTTAACCATGGAGTTCCAGTTCGGTACTAACTGGTCTTACTATTCTCACTATGTTGGCGACATCTTTGGTGCTCCGCTGGCTATCGAAGCGCTTGTTGCATTCTTCCTAGAGTCTACTTTTGTTGGTCTTTTCTTCTTCGGTTGGGACAGATTGTCGAAGCGTCAGCACTTAGCGGTAACGTGGTTAGTAGCTCTTGGCTCTAACTTCTCAGCGCTTTGGATCTTGGTAGCGAACGGCTGGATGCAAAACCCAGTGGGTGCGGAATTTAACTTTGAAACCATGCGTATGGAAATGGTGAGCTTCGCTGAAGTTGTCCTAAACCCAGTAGCGCAGGTTAAATTCGTACACACAGTAGCGTCTGGTTACACTACGGGTGCAATGTTCATCCTTGGTATCAGCTCATACTACATTCTTAAAGGTCGTGACCTTGCCTTTGCTCGTCGTTCTTTTGCGATTGCAGCATCTTTCGGTATGGCGGCGATCTTGTCAGTAATCGTACTAGGTGATGAATCTGGTTACGAGCTTGGTGAAGTTCAAAAAGTGAAGCTCGCTGCTGTAGAAGCGGAATGGCACACTGAAGAAGCACCAGCCGCATTTACTGTTTTTGGTATTCCAAACCAAGAGACAATGAATACTGACTACGCAATTAAAATTCCTTACGTAATGGGTATCATCGCAACGCGTTCGCTTGATACTGAAGTAACGGGCCTACGTGACCTACGTGATGACCACGTTGATCGTATCCGTACTGGTATGTACGCGTACGAGCTGCTTGAAAAGCTACGTGCAGGCGATAAGTCTGAAGAAAACATGGCTGCGTTCGACGAAGTGAAAGGTGACCTAGGTTACGGCTTGCTTCTTAAGCGCTACACAGACGACGTTGTTGATGCAACTGAAGACCAAATCCAAATGGCTGCGGATGATTCTATCCCAACAGTTTGGCCTCTATTCTGGTCATTCCGTCTGATGGTTGCTTGTGGCTTCATCATGCTGTTTGTATTCGGTGCTGCGTTTGTTCAAACGTGTCGTCAGAAAATCGAACAGAAACCATGGGTACTTAAAGCTGCGCTATTCTCAATCCCACTTCCTTGGATTGCGATTGAAGCAGGTTGGTTCGTTGCTGAGTTTGGTCGTCAACCATGGGCGGTTGGTGAAATCCTACCGGTTAACGTTGCTGCATCAGCACTGACTATTGAACAGCTTTGGACTTCTCTATTCGCTATCCTGGCACTTTACACAGTGTTCTTGATTGCTGAAGTTTACCTAATGCTGAAATTCGCACGTAAAGGTCCAAGTAGCTTGAAGACAGGCCGTTACCACTTCGAACAAAACGATAACTCTGTTGAAGACAAAGTTAGCCGTTCAGTTGAAGTATAAGTGAGGGAATATTATGTTTGATTACGAAAGCTTACGACTTATTTGGTGGGTATTGATCGGTGTTCTACTGGTTGGTTTCGCCGTAACTGATGGCTTTGATATGGGTGTTGCCGCTCTGTCACCTGTTATCGGTAAGAGCGACACTGAACGTCGTATTATGCTAAACACGATTGCCCCTCACTGGGATGGTAACCAAGTTTGGCTTATCACTGCGGGTGGTGCATTGTTTGCTGCATGGCCACTGGTTTACGCAACGTCGTTTTCTGGCTTCTACTTCGCAATGTACGCGACGTTAGCAGCGCTTTGGTTACGTCCACTTGCACTTGACTACCGCTCTAAGATCGAAGATCCAAAATGGCGCAAAACTTGGGACTATGCACTTTGCTTTAGTGGCGCAGTACCACCAATCATTTTCGGTGTGGCATTTGGTAACCTACTACAAGGTGTTCCATTTGAACTGAACGAATTTATGATGTCTAAGTACCATGGTACGTTCTTCGCTCTGCTTAACCCATTTGCATTGCTTTGTGGTGTGTTGGCTCTGATGTTGTTCGTGATGCAAGGTGCAACATGGCTTCAAATGAAGACAACAGAAGCGCTGCACGCTCGTGCTCGTAACGTTGCTCAGATCACTGGCCTAATTGCTATTGCTCTATTCGTTATTGGTGGTTTCTGGGTTCAATCTATCGAAGGCTATGTAATTACGAGCACTATCGATACGTTTGCTGACTCAAACCCACTAAACAAAGAAGTATCACTTCAAGTGGGTGCTTGGATGACAAACTTCGAAACTTATCCAGCAATGTGGGCTGCGCCGATCCTTGGTGTAGCAATGCCACTGCTTGCTGTGATTGCATCTCGCTTTGAGCGTGGTGGTTTCGCATTCTTGTTCTCAAGCCTATCGAACGCTGGTGTTATTCTAACGGCTGGTTTTGCAATGTTCCCATTCGTAATGCCATCAAGCCTGAACCCTAACCAAAGCTTGACTATGTGGGATTCAACAGCGAGTGAGCTAACGCTTGGTCTTATGACTGTCGTTGCGGCGGTAATGGTTCCTGTGATTCTTGGCTACACAACTTGGACATACTACAAAATGTTCGGTCGTCTAGATAAGAAACACATCGAAGATAACGACGTTTCAGCTTACTAAGCTAGAAGTGAAATAACTTAGGAGAAATTTTATGTGGTATTTCGCATGGATTTTGGGTGTACTTCTAGCATGTGCATTCGGCATCATCAATGCTCTATGGCTAGAGCATTCAGAAATGATGGACAAAGACAGTGAGTAATCTCGCAGAGCAAATCGCTAAGCTGCATCAACCAATGGATAAGACTCTGCTTAGAGCCTTAGCCCTAGTATTGGGTTTCATGCATGTGGGTTTAGTGATGTGGGATCCTGAAGCGTATGCGACAAGCATCGGTGGCTTTAACGCGATCATCGGACCAATGTTTATTTGGGCAGTATGCTCAAGCATGGTTTACGGTATCGGATTTAAGCCAAGAGCTTGGATGTGGCAGCTACTGTTTAGCCCATATGTTTCACTCACAATTTTGCTCTACCTAACGGTGCTGCGCCTTCTATAAAAGGCAAAGGATTTAGGTTCATAACAACGTGAGCCTTTATACTTGTTGGGTTTTTAGCCAAAAAGAGGTCATCTTATACAGATGGCCTTTTTTTTCGTCTCTCAAATCAAAAAATTCACAGCGATATACTATTAATGATAAGGAGTTAGGTTATAGTGAGATCTTTATCGTTTTGGATTGTGGTAGCAAATTGCAGGGATTATCTAAGCTATTTACGTGGCCAGTGACTGTGTATTACGAAGACACCGATGCGGGTGGCGTTGTATACCATTCAAACTATCTTAAGTTTTTCGAACGCGCTCGAACTGAGATGTTGCGCTCAATTGGCGTTTCTCAGCAAGTATTGTTAGAACAAAACATCGGTTTTGTAGTCCGACATATGGACATTGATTTTATTCAAGGCGCGCGTCTTGATGATTCTTTACAAGTCATTACAAATATTTACGAGTTGAAGCGAGCTACCTTGGTCTTCTGTCAAGAGATCGTAAATCCTGATGGCAAGGCATTGTGTAAAGCAATGGTTAAGGTAGCATGTATCGATAATCAAAAAATGAAACCCAAAGCAATGCCAACATTTATTCTCACGGAGCTAACGAATAGTGACTGCTGAAATCTCAATCTTAGGCCTAATTTTAGAAGCTAGTTTACTAGTTAAGATGGTCATGCTGACTCTTATGGGCATGTCTGTTGTTTCTTGGGCGATGATCATAAAAAGAAGTAAAGTGTTATCTCAAGCTTCTAAACAAACAGAAGTGTTTGAAGACAAATTTTGGTCAGGCGTTGATCTTGCAAAACTGTACCAAGAGAGCAACAAACGCAAAGACGAGCTTTCTGGTACTGAAGAAATTTTCTACGCAGGCTTTACTGAGTTCGCTCGCCTTCGTAAATCGAATGCAACATCACCTGACTTCATTATGGAAGGCACTGGCCGTGCGATGCGCGTTGCCGTTGCTCGTGAGGTTGATGAACTAGAAACTAACTTACCTTTCTTGGCGACCGTTGGCTCTATCAGCCCATACATCGGCCTATTTGGTACGGTTTGGGGCATCATGCACTCATTCATCGCATTAGGTGAAGTGAAGCAAGCGACGCTCGCAATGGTTGCTCCTGGTATTGCAGAAGCACTGATCGCAACAGCAATGGGTCTATTCGCTGCGATTCCAGCGGTAATGGCGTACAACCGCTTCAGCAGCCGAGTAGGCAAGCTAGAACACAACTACGCGACTTTCTCTGAAGAGTTTCACAGTATTCTTCACCGTCAAGCGATGGCTGGCAGGGAATAATAGATGGCTGGATACCAACCTAAAAAACGCAAAATGACAGCAGAGATTAACGTTGTACCTTACATCGACGTTATGCTTGTTTTGCTGATCATTTTTATGGTGACTTCGCCGTTTGTTACTCAAGGCGTTGACGTTGAATTGCCTCAGGCTTCAACGGCTAAATCGGCACAAGACCTACTGGGTGACGACAATGCAAGTTTCATCATCGTTGAAGTGAACAAAGACGGTGAACTTGGCTTGAGCGTGAATGACGAAGAAGTACAGCGTGGCTTATCAATGGAAGATATTATCGTCCGTGTGAAAGCCGAGTTGTCTCTGAAGCCAAACTCTCCAGTGGCGGTTGGTGGTGATGCCGCAACGCCATACGCTGAAGTGGTTTTATTACTTGATGAATTAAGCCGTGCAGGTGTGCCAAAGGTTGGCCTTTTAACGGATATAAGGGAATAGCTCCGTAGCATTCATGAAAGCGAATAATAAAAAATCCAATAATTTCAGATCACCGCTTCTTATTTCTCTTGGGCTGCACGTCATTTTATTCGTTGCGCTCATTTGGGGGGCGGATTTCACGATGTCAGAGCCAAAGCCTACAGGGCAGATGGTTCAAGCTGTGGTGATTGATCCTCAGTTGGTTCGCCAGCAAGCTCAACAGATTCGTCAACAAAGAGAAGCGGCAAGCAAGAAAGAGCAAGAGCGTCTTGACAAACTAAGACGTGAAAGCGAACGACTTGAAAAGAATCGTAAAGCTGAAGAAGAAAATATTCGCAAGCTAAAAGAACAGCAAGCGAAAGAAGCTAAAGCAACTCGTGAAGCTGAAAAGCGTCGAGTTGAGAAAGAGAAACAACGCAAAGCTGAAGAAGCGCGTTTACAGCAAGAGCAAAAGAAAGCCGCTAAAGCCGAAGCTGACCGTAAGCTAAAAGAAGCTGCGTTAGTGAAAGCCGAGAACGAGCGTAAAGCCAAAGAAGCGGCAATCGCAAAAGCTGAACAAGAACGCGTGGCAAAAGAAAAAGCAGCGAAAGAGGCAGCAGACAAAGCTCGTAAAGAGAAAGAAGCCGCTGAACTCGCGGAAAAGCAACGCATAGCGAAAGAGAAAGAAGCGGCAGCCGCAGCAGAGAAAGCCCGTAAGGCAAAAGAAGCTGCAGCAAAAGCAGAAAAAGAGCGTAAACAACAAGAAGCCGCATTGAACGATATCTTTGCTGGGCTTGAAACTGAAGCGACTCAAAACTCTTCAGCAAGACAACAATTTATCACTGATGAAGCGCAACGTTACGGGGCTATCTATACCCAACTGATTCAACAGAACCTGTTGTTAGAAGACAGCTATCGAGGACGCTCATGTCGAGTGAACCTTAAGCTGATTCCAACGGGCTCTAACGCGATATTGGGTAGTTTGAGTATCTTAGATGGCGATAGCCGTTTATGTGCAGCAACCAAGCGTGCGGTGGCACAAGTACAATCTTACCCGTTGCCTAAAGACCCAGACATTGTGAACTCACTGAAAGACATTAACTTAACTGTATCACCAGAGTAAAAGGACGAACTTGTGTTAAAGAAACTATTACTGAGTTTTGTTTTCTTAATAGCTACAAGCAGCCAGTTTGCACATGCAGCGCTGGAGCTGGTTATTACAGACGGTATTAACTCTGCAAGACCTATCGCTATTGTACCTTTCCGTTGGGAAGGCTCAGAGCCATTGCCACACGATGTATCAGCGGTTATCGCTTCTGACTTACAGCGCAGTGGTAAATTCAGCCCAGTTGCGACAAGCAAAATGCCTCAAACGCCTTACAGCGAAACTGAGGTTAACTTTGATGCTTGGACTAACCTAGGTGTTGACTCATTGCTTACCGGTAGTATCACTAAAAATGCCGAAGGGCAGTATGTGGTGAATTACCAATTGATCGATATTGTTCGTGGTCAACTGACCAAAGGACAAAGTCGTGCGCTGAGTGATGAAGGCCAATTAGTGCTTTCTAAAGATCACGTTCTATTCAATAAGAAGGCTACGGTTCCTGGTAATCGCTTGAGAGAGTACGCACACCGTATCTCAGACCTAGTGTATGAAGAGCTAACTGGTGAGAAAGGCGCGTTCTTAACTCGTATCTCTTACGTGGTAGTGAACGATAAAGACAAGTACCCGTATCAACTTCGTGTTGCTGACTACGATGGCTTTAACGAGCGTTTAGTACTTCGTTCTAAGCAGCCTCTCATGTCTCCAGCATGGTCACCAGACGGCAAAAAGCTAGCTTATGTGAGCTTCCAGAATGGCCAAGCTGAAATATTCATCATGAATATTTACACGGGTGAACGTGAGAAAGTGACGTCATACCCTCGTCACAATGGTGCGCCAAGATTCTCGCCAGATGGTAAAACATTGGCATTGGTATTGTCGAAAACGGGCAGCCTTCAGGTGTACACACTTGACCTTGCTAGCCGTAAGCTGACTCAAATTACCCGCGGCCGTTCGAATAATACTGAACCATTCTGGCACCCAGATGGCAAGTCTCTTATTTTCACATCGGATCGTGGTGGTAAACCACAGATTTATAATGTAAATTTGTCCAATAATTCGACTTCTCGTATTACTTGGCAAGGTAGCCAAAACTTAGGTGGCCAGATCACTCCTGATGGTCGATTCATGATCATGGTGAATCGCAGCAACTCAGGTTTTAACTTGGCTAAGCAAGATTTGGAAACCGGTGCGGTTCAGGTACTAACAAAAACATTGTTAGATGAGTCTCCAAGTATTGCACCGAATGGAGGTATGGTTATCTATAGCTCTATTTACAACAAAACAAATGTACTATCGATGGTTTCTATCGATGGACGTTTTAAAGCTAGATTACCGGCAACTAACGGACGCGTAAGAGCGCCTGCATGGTCACCGTTCCTCTAGGGAAAATTACATATTCTTTTAGCTATTGATAGTGTTAACTATTGTGGCATTTAACTATCTATAGCACTCTTAGTCGCTGTAGAAACTAAGTTTGATAACGTAAGGAAAAAAAGATGCAACTTAACAAAGTTCTTAAAGGCTTGATGATTGCACTACCAGTGATGGCAGTAACGGCATGTAGCTCAACTGATGAAGCAACATCTGCAACATCTGGTACTGAAAGCAACCAAACAACTTCAGGTTCAGAAGGCAATGTAGACACAACTGTTGTAACGCCAATTGACGCTAGCGGTCAACTGTCTGAGCAAGAGCTTAAAGAGCAAGCGCTACGTGAAACTCAAACAATCTACTTCGCATTCGATAACTCTACTATCGCTGGCGATTACGAAGAAATGCTAGCAGCTCACGCAGCATACCTAGTTAAGAACGTTGACATGAACGTTACTATCGAAGGTCACGCTGATGAGCGCGGTACTCCTGAGTACAACATCGCACTTGGCGAGCGTCGTGCACAAGCTGTAGCGAAATACCTACAAGCTCTAGGTGTTCAAGCTGACCAAATCTCTATCGTAAGCTACGGTGAAGAGAAGCCACTTCTTCTAGGTCAATCTGAAGATGTGTACGCTAAAAACCGTCGCGCAGTACTAGTTTACTAATTTTAGTAGACTATATAATTGAGGAATTGCCTCATGTTCAGTAACACAAAGCGAGTCATTTTGCTTTCGTTACTGGCAAGTGCAGCGAACACCGCGTTCGCTGCACCAGCTCCAGTATCCGATCTCAATAGCACCGCAACCAATTCATCATCTTCCTCTCGATCAGCATCTAACGAATCAGATATTGAGCGTTTAGAGCGCCTGCTTCAAAATCGCAATCTCGTTCAGCTTCAAATGCAACAGCAAATCGACGACATGGCACTGGAGATCAGTGAACTTCGTGGTGAGCTGGAACGAAACAGCTACGATATGAAGCAAATGCTAGAGCGTCAGCGTGAACTGTTCATTGAACTGGATCGCGTAAGAGGCGAGGTGAAAGCAGCAGGAACAGCAACGGTAGCAGTGGCGGCGAGCGAAGGCTCTAAAGACGCTTCTGGTACGTTCAGTACTGATGTGGATGAGCAAACTGCTTATCAAAATGCTGTAGATATGATTCTAAAGCAACGAGACTACACGGGTGCTATCGCTGCATTCCAAAAGTTTCAAAAAGACTTCCCAGATTCTACCTTCACGCCTAATTCTCATTACTGGTTAGGTCAGCTTTATTTTGCTAAGAAGCAAGATAAAGAAGCCGTGAAAAGTTTTGCCGCTGTTGTATCTTACAAAGACTCAAATAAGCGAGCAGATGCACTGGTTAAGCTTGGTGACATAGCAGCGCGCAACAACAACGCGACGCAAGCTAAGAAATATTACCAACAAGTCGTAACCGAGCACCCAAACAGTGCTTCGGCTAAAGTGGCCAAAACCCACTTATAACCAAAATAGGGGTGCTTAGGCGCCTCTTTTTTATACCTGTTCACTTCCGTTTAGTGTTTACTTCTCTTGCTAGTGATGACAACACATCGCCTTGTTTATGCGTTTTAAGCATTAGCTAGTCACCGCTTGCAACCAATCCTTTTTGATCCCAATCGCTGTCCTGTGTAGAATACTCGGATTCTCGGAAGAAGTTGCGTAGAGCAAGAGCAATGAGTCATATACTAGATAAAATCGATACAGTTTACCCGTTTCCGCCTAAGCCAGTTCCATTGAGCGACGCTCAGAAACAGGCCCACATCGCAAACATCAAAAAACTACTTCAAGAAAAAGATGCAGTTCTAATTGCACACTACTACACCGATCCTGAAATTCAGGCTCTGGCAGAAGAAACTGGTGGTTTCGTTGGCGATTCATTAGAGATGGCTAAGTTCGGTAACCGTCACTCAGCAAGCACTTTGATCATCGCTGGTGTTCGTTTCATGGGTGAGTCTGCAAAGATTCTTACTCCTGAAAAACGCATTTTAATGCCAACACTTGAAGCTGAATGTTCGCTTGATCTTGGCTGCCCAGCTGACAAATTTACAGAATTTTGTGATGCTCACCCTGACCACACTGTGGTTGTATACGCGAACACCTCTGCAGCTGTTAAAGCTCGTGCAGACTGGGTAGTTACGTCGAGCATCGCTTTAGAAATCGTTGAAAGCCTAGACGCTGAAGGCAAATCCATTATTTGGGGGCCAGACCGTCACCTAGGTTCTTACATCGCAAATCAAACTGGCGCTGACATGTTGCTTTGGCAAGGTGAGTGTATCGTTCATGATGAGTTCTCAGCTGATGCTTTGAAGAAAATGAAATCGGTATACCCAGAAGCGGCTATCTTGGTTCACCCAGAATCACCAGCAAGCGTGGTTGAACTGGCTGATGCTGTAGGCTCAACAAGCCAACTGATCAAGAAAGCAAAAGAGCTGCCTCATCCACAGATGATTGTTGCGACAGACAAAGGCATCTTCTTCAAGATGCAGCAATTGGTTCCTGAAAAAGAGCTGATTGAAGCGCCGACAGCGGGTGCTGGTGCAACGTGTCGTAGCTGCGCACACTGTCCTTGGATGGCAATGAACGGCCTTGAAGCGATTGAAAACGCGCTTGAGAATGGTGGTGAGCAACACGAAATCTTCGTTTCTGACGAATTACGCGTGAAGTCTCTTATTCCATTGAACCGCATGCTAGATTTTGCAGAGCAGTTAAATGTGCAGGTAAAAGGTAACGCGTAAGTCGTTCTTTTATCTAACCAATAAAAAAACCAGCCAATAGTGCTGGTTTTTTTGCATCTGCGTATAGGCCGCCAATATCAATCTTGTGGTCATGTATCTTTTTCTGATGATACATCTTGTTGATATCGCGTATTTTTTCTAGCATGTAAGTAAGAGGAAAAGATTAGAGGCTCGAATGATAATCTGGTTACAACTCAAACGCTGGATCAAAGCAAACATCTTTGTTTTGAATGGCAAAAACTTACTGTTCACTTTTCTTGGCTACATCGCTTTATCGTGGTCGATGCTGTATTTGGCGGGTGAAACAGATTTAACCAGTTCGGTTACCGTATTCGCTTACTACTTGGTGGTGACGGCTTCTACGGTTGGTTATGGTGATTTATCACCGACCACGGTAGCGGGGCAGTGGATCGTTATTCTATTTGTGATTCCAGGCGGGTTGAGCCTTTTTGCCGCGTTGCTCGGTAAAGTGGCGACAGAAGGTGTTGAATATTGGCGAGCGGGCTTGCTAGGAAAAAGGAGAGTTAGAGTGGACAACCACATTTTGATGTTGGGGTGGAATGAGCAAAGAACCATTCATCTCATCCGCATGCTACAACACGAAGAAACGGGTAAACGACCAATCGTGCTATGTACGCGTTCAGATATCGAGAACCCGTTACCCGGTGAAATCAATTTCGTCAAAGTAAACAGCTACACCGATGGCAAAGAGATGGAGAAAACGGGCATTGAGTCTGCAAGTTGCATCCTGATTGATAACCCAGAAGACGACATTACGTTATCTGCGGCGCTTTACTGTGCCAACCGAAACCCTAAAGCGCACCTTCTTGTTTACTTTAAAGATGAAGCGCTGAGCGATTTGTTACACAAGCATTGCCCTAACTCAGAATGTATTCCAGCGGTGGGTGCTGAGATGCTAGCAAAGGCTGCGGTAGACCCAGGTTCCAGTGCGCTTCACCAAGAATTATTGAGCTCAACAAGAGGCATGACACAGTATTCAACGTATTTCCCTGAAGACGCTGAGTCTGTCACCGTCGCGCCTATTTTCTCAGTGTTTAAAGAGAAGTATCAAGCAACTCTGATCGCCATTGATACGGGGAGCGGTATTGAACTCAACCCAGAGTTAGATCAAGTGGTCAGCAGTGGCACTAAGCTGTTTTATATTGCTGATGAGCGAATTGATGACTTCGATTGGAAAGGCTTCTAAAGCGACTATTTTATTTCGTCTGAAAACTAAAAAAGGCCTCATAATGAGGCCTTTTGGCTTGTATAAAGCTAACTGTTATTGAGCTTCAGCCAGTGCAATGCCACGCTGCGTTAGTCCGCAAAGCATCACAGGAACAGCGTTAAAGATCTCTTCGAACTGCTCTAGGCCTTCGATGCCTTGCTCTGCAAGCGTAGCAATTGACGTTTCTGGATCGTAAAGCATGCTCAGTGACAGCAGGACACCGCCAACGAGTGCGTTATCTTCGCTCTCTTCAGGCATTAGTGTTTCCCAATCGTCGCGAGCAATCTGCCAGCCTTGAAGCAAGCCTTCACAAAAATCACGAGCGGCAGTGTTCACCACTTCTTCTTCGTCTAATTGACAAGCTTCAGGCCAAACCCAAGTCCCTTCAATCAGTTCTGGGCGGGTTTTATTCCAAAGCTCGATGATAACTTCAATGTAGCTTTCTAGCTGTTCACCATCCGTAAAAGGTGCGACTTCTTCGCCACCCCATAAGAACGGTAGCCACTCATGCGGGGTTAACACATTCGGTGCCGCTGCCATTGCAGTGACAAAGCCCATTGTTTTGTGTTCTGTGATTAGCTTTCCTTCCAACTCTGGAAGCGCAAGAATATCTTGTAAAGTCAAAGTGAGGTACCGTAAAAGGGAACATATTTGCGCTTATAGTACCAATGAACTTGTGCCAATCAAGCTTCAATCTAAAAAGGCTTGATGTCATGGATGATAAACACTAGGTTTAACAGAAAAGAAAACAATAAAAGAATTATGCAGATACGGTCGTCTTTAAAGAAAAAAAGCATGGTAGCGCTTGGATTATACCTTGCGATGTTTATTGCCATTGTCGGTAGTGTGACGTATTACGTCGTAGAATCCCCTGTGCGCGCCAAATTACAACAAAACCTCGACTTGCGTACGCAACTGTTATCCGCATTGATTACAGAGCCACTCAGTAGTTCTCGAGGCTTCGTAGACAGTCTCGTTGGGTTTGTTCAAGCGCATCGTAACGGTGATGATGTTATTCCGCTATTTAAGTCCATGTTGGCGGCGAGCGACGATACAATTGTCAGTGCCGGTATTTGGCCTGAACCTTATGCGCTCGATTCTAAAAAGCTTCTCAACAGTTACTTTTTTAATAAAGCCGACGATGGAAGAATCGATCAGATATATTCTTACAACAACCCCAAAAATGCCCCTTATCAAGAAGAGTATTGGTACACCTCTGTCGTCAACAAAAAACAAGGAACGATCTCTTGGAGCGATGTGTATATCGACCCATACACACACGTTCGAATGATTACGGCGTCTTCCCCTTATTATTACGACGGTACTTTTGCCGGTGTTGCCACGGTGGATCTCTCGCTCGAAGAGCTGCTTGGTTTTATCAAGAACCACGCCGAAGAATACAACCTTGGCATTACGCTCAGAGATAAGCTTAACCAAGTGTTGGTTTCGCATAACTTTAATCTCGTTGAAGGCATTTACATCAGTAGCAATCAATTTGGTGATTTCGGCTGGCAAGTGGATGTGGTGAACTCCAAATCACGAGTAGAAGACGAAGTGTTTCGTCAGGTGATGAGCATTGAAGGCGGTATTGTTCCGCTATTGCTACTTTGTGTCATGGCGGGGTATTACTTATTGAACCGTTATTTGATTAGTCCAATCACAAGGATTGCAGCACAGGTTGATAGCTCGAAAGCCGGCGAAATCATTGATGTGGATTACCCGAGTAATGACGAAATCGGCCATTTGATTAAAACCTTCAACGAAAAGACCATTTATCTCGAAGCGGAAAAGGTTAAAGCTCAAGCATCCACCAATGCAAAAACCGCTTTCCTTGCGACCTTGTCACATGAAATTCGCACTCCGATGAATGGGGTATTGGGTACCGCTCAAATCCTATTAAAAACGCCTCTAAATTCTGAACAAGAGAAGCATCTTAAGAGCTTGTATGAGTCCGGCGATCATATGATGACTCTACTCAACGAGATCTTAGACTTCTCGAAGATCGAGCAGGGCAGGTTGGATCTTGATGAAACGCGTTTCCCGCTTGATTCGATCATCGGCAGTATTAACAGTGTTTACTACACATTGTCTTCCGAGAAAGGGCTTCAATTCAAAGTGTACTCTGAGGTGACTTCGGGTCGTTGGTACTTCTCAGATAAAGCTCGCCTTCGCCAAATTTTGTTTAATCTATTGAACAACGCGGTGAAGTTCACCTCCAGAGGCTTTGTTGAGGTGTACCTGAAAGAAGTTGTAGAGGGGAGTGACACCTATCTGAGCATTCGAGTTCGTGATACCGGAATTGGTATTTCTAAAGAAGCTCAGAAGCGTATTTTTAAACCGTTTGAACAAGCGGAGTCTTCGACCACAAGGCGTTTTGGCGGTACTGGCCTTGGCCTCGCGATTGTGAAGAAAATTGCCCAGTTGATGGATGGCAGTATTACCGTCACCAGTGAAGAAGGGATAGGCACGAGTTTTGATGTTCGCTTGAAGATTCAGCCATGTCAGCCAGGAGAAATCGAGAGTTTGCCACATAAGAAGTTGGACTACTCTGGCTTAAAGGTACTGATCGTCGAGGACAACCGAACGAATACGGTGATCATTGAAGCCTTCATGAGCAGTAAAGGCTTTACCTGTAAGAGCGTCGAAAACGGTGAACTTGCGATACAAGCCGTGGTTGCTGAGCGCTTTGATTTGGTGCTCATGGATAACCATATGCCTGTGATGGATGGCGTTGAATCAACCACTGCTATTCGTGCTTTGATAGGCGATGTGTCATCGGTATTGGTGTTTGGTTGTACGGCTGATGTCTTTAAAGAGACTCGTGAGCGTATGTTGGGGGCAGGTGTGGATTATATTATTGCTAAGCCGATTGACGAGCGTGAACTGGATGATGCCTTGTTCCGCTATTCAAATAAGCTTTATCAATACCATGAAGTAAAAGCGGATGAGCTCGAAAGCCAAGACGTAAAACCACACGATTCGAAAAGTAAAAGCGAGTCACTGCCTAAACCTGATCTTCGCAACAAAGATAACACTGAAGAGCTGTTAGTGACGTTGTATGTGGCGCTAGAAGACAACAACCTAGAACTGATTCAATTTGCACTAGAGAGCCTACGTGTCCACGTTGAAGCTATGAACAACGCGGAACTTACTGAACAAGTCGATAAAGCGTTAGAGCAGGTTGCTTTAGGATCACCACCTACACAAGATGTCATTAATATCATTACTGTAAATCTACCTATGGCTTAAATGTTGTTTAATTACGGTTAGTAAATGACGAACTGTCCAATATTTGACCTTGGTTGGATTTTTTGGTGAAAGTGACTGCTTTTAAAGTGGTTTTTGGTTGTTAATTTACAACTTGATTTTTAATTTGGAGTGTATGACTACTAATCTTGTGATTTAATAGCGACATTATCTGGTGAGGTGCAAATGTGCCTTGTTTATATGTTACTAAATCACTAATTAAGCAGTGATATATTTTAGGTTTGTCGTCAATGAAGTCTCGTGGTCCATTTTGTATTCGAAACGCAGCTGCGGATACATTTGCTATGGTCGTTTTCTGTTTTATTTCTGGCATGATCGTAGAAGTGTTTATTTCTGGTATGACGTTTGAGCAATCTCTTGCTTCTCGAACGTTATCTATTCCTGTAAACATTGCTATCGCTTGGCCTTATGGCGTTTTTCGTGATTGGTTCTTACGCAATGGTGCAAAACTTTCAGAAAGCTCATTGATGAAAAACTTGTCTGATTTGATGGCATACGTGTTATTCCAGTCTCCAGTGTATGCGGGTATTTTGTTGGCAGTGGGTGCTTCAGGCGACCAGATCGTTACGGCTGTCACCAGTAATGCAGTTATCTCGTGCGGTATGGGCGTACTTTACGGCTACTTCCTCGATATGTGTCGTAAATGGTTTCGAGTTCCTGGCTACTATCAACAAGCTTAAGAAAAGCAACAAGCGTAAGTGCAGCGAAAGAATGAAATTTGGTTTGTTTTTGATCTAATGAGTTAATTTGTAATCGAACAAACCGAAAAAGGCACTTTTTTTGAGAATGCCCCTTGACCAAAGCAAGCAGAATCAATAAAGTAGCGCCTCGTTGAGTGACATGCTCAACACACAATTTGTGGAAGGATGGCTGAGTGGCTTAAGGCGCTCGCCTGGAAAGCGAGTATACGTTTATAGCGTATCTGGGGTTCAAATCCCCATCCTTCCACCACTATTCAAAACCCTAGCAGAAATGCTGGGGTTTTCTCGTTTTAGAGCCTCTATATCCCACCTCATCTGTATACCTCCCTAATATCCGTTCCTTTAATCATTGCTTTATAGTTATAATCTCTATTAATACCGTCGCAGAATTAACCATATTAGGTGTTTTTATCATAGACAATCGCTTGATTTTTTGGCGTGAACCTAGATTATTAATAGTACGCAATATTATGAATAATCTAACTATTAGGAATCCATAACCTCATGACAGAAACCCTAGTTTCTCCAATGCTCTCTTTTACGATCGCGATTTCATTACTGTTTATCGGTAAAGGTTTGATCGAGCGATCTGAAGTATTAAGAAAGTATTCACTGCCAGAGCCTGTGATTGGTGGCTTTGTCTGCGCAGCGACCGTAGCGGCGCTTTACTATATTTTTGAAATCCAAATCACTTTTAGCCTAGATGTCAGAGACTTTTTGCTTCTCTACTTTTTTGCTGGCATCGGGCTCCAAGCGGATATTAAAACACTGATTAAAGGCGGGCGACCGTTGTTCATCCTACTGTGTCTTGCTGCCATTTTTATCGTGTTGCAAAACGTAGTCGGAATGGCAGTCGCTTCTGGCTTTGGAATGGATGCGAAAGCAGGCTTGCTATCTGGGTCTGTTAGCTTGATAGGCGGCGTAGGCACAACGTTAGCTTGGGCGCCAATGTTTGTGGAAGAGTTTGGTATTGCTAACGCGCTCGAACTTGGTGTCGCTTCAAACACGGTTGGTTTAATTGCAGCGTGTGTGATTGGTGGTCCGATTGCGAACTACCTGCTCAATAAACACAAAGTAAGCCCTTCTAATGAAGAAGAGGTTACGGTTGGTGCATTCCAAGAGAGTGAAACAAAAACAGAGCTTAGCCACTACGGCGTTCTGTGGGCGTGGTTGATTCTTAACTTAACACTAATGCTGGGTTACAGCTTGAGTGAAGTTATCGACTCGATGGGCCTAAAACTGCCGTTATTCGTTAGCTGTTTGATCGCAGGTATCCTAATCGGAAACGTTGGTCGCGCACTGTTTAAGAAACGTCGTACACAAGAGAAAATCGCTCAAGGCCGCAAAGGCTTAGCGATGATCTCTGATATTTGTTTAGGCATGTTCTTGACCATGGCATTGATGGGGTTGCGTATCTGGGATCTCGATGGACTGTTTGGCTATATCTCTGTTGTCATGAGTATCCAGATCTTGCTTTCCCTGTTGTTTACTGTGTTTGTCGTTTATTACTTGATGGGAAGAAACTACGATTCTGTGGTGATATGTTCAGGCTTCGGTGGTATCACTCTAGGCTCGACCGCAACAGCAATTGTGAACATGACGGCAGTAACTCATCGATATGGCGCAAGCCCACAAGCATTCATTGTGGTGCCATTAGTATGTGGTTTCTTTGTTGATTTGATCAACGCATTGGTGATCAGTTTCTTTGTTGGTCTGTAGCGCTAATTAAGAGCAATTGTCTTAAGCAAAAAAAGCCTAGCTGTGATGCTAGGCTTTGTTGTATTCAAGTATGAGCATTCTCTTCTACTAAGTGTATGTTTAGCTCCGAAGGTAATTGGCTGCTATTGGTGTATATGCGGTCAAAGTCATTCAGTGACGCTACCTTTAGAGCGGCAAAGCGTCCCCATTTACTGGCATCCGCGACAAGCCAGCTTTCACGGCTGTTCTTTATGATTGATTTGGATAGGTCAGCCTCAACTTGCTCATGTTCCATAGCGAAATGACTGTCTGTTACTGAGCCACACCCACAGATGCCAATGTCAGCTTCAAAATCGGAAAAGAAGTGGACCACGCTACTGCCCACCATGTCTTGGTGTTCTCGTCTGAACAAACCACCGGCCAAATACACTTCAATTTGCTCGTTTGCTTCTAAGATACGGGCCACTTGTAGGTTATTGGTGATCACTCGTAACGCGGGCTTTGCCAACAAATACTGCGCAATTCGAGTGACGGTCGTACCAATGCCCATCATGACGGTTGAACCTTCAGGTATCGCGTCGGCAACCGCCATCGCAATACTGTCCTTTGTCTCTGACTCAACACCAGCACGGAATCGGTAGCTCGTGTTGGTGAGCGTTGTGGGTAAGCTAACGCCTCCGTGCACTCTTCGTGCTAGGCCTTGCTCGCACAGGTGGTTTACATCACGACGAATGGTTTGAGTGGTAACAGAAAAAAGCTCGGCTAAGTGGTCGATCTGTATATCTTGATTAGCCTTAAGCGTTGCGAGTATTTCTTTCTGACGATGGTTCAGTTCCATAGAAGCTCACTAAAATTGGTTTGGTACGTCGGTGATGATGTTATCGACACCAAGGTTGAAATATTTAGCCGCCAATTGAGGATCGTTCAGTGTCCATATTTTCAGAACCGCGCCTGAAGCTTTGATTGCTTTTGCTATTTTCTCATCAAGAATGCGGTGATCGATATGAATGCTGTAAAGATCAAGTGATTGAAGGGATTCTAGGCTGAAATCGTTCCACACTTCGCAGATAAAACCACGTTTAACCTCTGGCATCATCTGTTGGCAAAGACTTAGCGCCTCTTTTTTGAAGCTTGAGATGAGCAGTTTTTCAATAGGGAACTGCTTTTGCTCAATCAGTGCGATCACTGTTTCAACTAGAGGCTGAATAGCCTTATCGTCGTAAATTTTGATCTCAAGGTTCAGAGTTACATCAAGTTCTAGGCATTTGTCGAACGCTTCACTCAAAGTAGGAATCGTTGTCCCCGCGAATTCGCTACCAAACCAACTGCCAGCATCTAAGGTCTTGAGTGTGGTTAAGTTTAAATCGGCGATATTGCCCGTTCCGTTAGTACAACGATTGACTGTCTTGTCATGAAAAAGCATAGGGATGCCATCAGCGCTCAACTGGGTATCAATTTCAATCCATTTAGCACCAGCTTTCGCTGCTTGTTCAATACTCACTAACGTATTTTCAGGTGCTAAAGACGCGGCACCGCGGTGGCCTGTGATCATAATTCAATCTCGATGTTCATTTGAAAACTCAGGAAACAGTAGCTCTACTTTATTACAGATTTATTATCTATCCGCTATATCTACTTATTTTAAATGAGAGCTAGCTAAAAGGTGTTGTACAGAGTTTATACAATAGTGAGACCTTATACTCACAATGTTCAAGTCGGTAAGATTAATGTTCATATGAATGTAATAATTCACTCACATACTCTACGAAAACTTAATAACCCCCTCTATATTTAGAAAACGATAGCCACATAAAGGTGATAAAAAATGAAAAAGCTATTAGGTACAGTAATTATGGCGGCAACGCTGCTTGTTGGTTGTGGTGAAGCTGACAAGGCTGGTTCTGAAGCTAAAGACGAGCCGATCAAGATCAACATGAGCCTTGTGTTCACTCAAAATGAGCTGCTTACACAAGAGCTAATCAAAGCGACCGACAAAATTCGAGAAAGAACCGATGGCTCGGTAAACATTAAAGTTTTCCCTGGTGGCCAATTGCCTGTTTACAAAGATAACTTGGAACAAGTGGTTAACGGTGCCAACTGGATTGCCGTAGAGGATTTGACTTATCTAGGTGATTACGTGCCTGACTTTGCTGCACTTGCAGGTCCAATGCTGTACAACACCTACAATGAATACTTAGCGATGATGGACACTGATTTCGTCGCTGGCCTTAAGACTAAAGCGGAAGAGAAAGGCATCAAAGTACTGAATGCAGACTACATGTTTGGATTCCGCCACATGATCACCAATAAAGAGATCGTTAACTCTGATGACATGAAAGGCATGCGTATTCGTGTTCCACAAAGTCAGCTGTTCATTAGCACACTTTCAGCAATGGGCGCAGCTCCAGCTTCTCTTCCATTCCCTGAGACCTATGCAGGTGTTCAACAAGGCGTTGTTGACGGTCTTGAAGGTTCTATCCTGACAATGTACTCAACCAAGATCTACGAAGTGGCTAAGAACATGTCTTTGACTAAGCACTTCCTTGGCACAGTGGGTATCTACATTTCACCAACGCTTTGGGACAAATTTACGCCAGAGCAACAACAGATCATCAACGAAGAGCTAGAGGCTGGCGCTGAATCTAACACTGCTGAGCTAGTTAAATTGGATGTTGAATACACTCAGAAACTTGAAGAGCTAGGCGTTACCTTCAATGAAGTGAATTCTGAAGAGTTCAACCAGTTGACGGCAGATGTGTACAACCAGTTCCCAAGCTGGAGTGAAGGTATACACGCGACGATCATGAAAGAGCTAGAAACGATCCGAGCTGCACAGTAATCCTGCATACGTCAATTAATTAGTTAATGATTACGGCCTAACTATTCTTAGGCCGTTTTATTCCTGAAATACCCACGTTGTATTCGGTATTTCGCTGGAGAAGTCTTTTGTTTTTATTGAAAAATATTGAAGAAATCCTCGCTTCTATCGCTATATCGATCACCGTTTTGGTTGTTATCGTTAACGTCGTCCTGCGTTATGGATTTGGCTTTGTTGTCCCGTGGAGCGAAGAGTTGTCGGTTATTTGCTTCATTTGGGCTGTCTACTTAGGGATTAGCTCCTGTTACAAACACAAGCTTCACATGGGTGTGGACGTGGTGGTTGCCATGTTGCCAGAAAAAGCAAAAATCCCATTTAGGCTATGTGTTTCCGTTTTCCTACTGGCTCTGAACCTCTTAATGGCAGTTCTGAGTTATCAATATCTCATGTTATCTAACAAGGTAACGCCAGTCATGGGCGTATCATATTTTGTTATCAATGGCGTGTTGTTGCTTTGTTTCTCATTGATGGCGATCCACACCGTTCGATTTATCGCGAGCGATGTCGCTTCTCTAAAGCGCTCTTCTAAGTAGGTACGATTTATGGAAAGCTATCTTCCAATCCTTATTCTGTTCGTTCTATTTCTATTGAATATCCCCATCGCGTTTTCTCTGATCGCATCAGCGATGGTTTACTTTCTTTTTATCAATGACTCTATTCCGGTGAGCTTGGTTATGCAGCGCTTTATTAGCTCTGCTGAGTCTTTTCCGTTGTTGGCTATTCCGTTCTTTATCATGGTGGGTTCGGTGATGAACTATGCGGGGATCAGTAAGAGCTTACTTGCCTTTGCTGATTCTATGATTGGTCACAAAACCGGTGGCCTTGCTCAAGTGAATGTAGCATTGAGTACTCTGATGGGCGGTATCTCTGGATCTGCCAATGCGGATGCGGCGATGCAGTCTAAGATTCTTGCTCCTGAGATGACCAAGCGTGGTTACGACTTACCATTCACGGCCGCTGTAACAGCTGCTTCATCAAGTATCAGCCCTGTGATTCCACCGGGTATCAACCTAATCATCTTTGCTTTATTAGCGAATGTGTCGGTCCATCAAATGTTTATTGCGGGTTACGTTCCGGCATTTTTGATGGCGCTGTCGCTGATGGTGACGATCGCGTTCATCGCTCGCAAACGTCGTTACAAACCGTCGCGTTCTGAGCCAGCTTCTGCCAAAGAGCGCTTTCATTATTTCCTGAAAGCGATTCCGGCACTGTTGATCCCATTTGGCATTATTTTAGGCATGCGTTTTGGCTTGTTCACGCCTACTGAAGCGGGTGCGATTGCTGTATTACTCTGCGCGATTATTGGCATCTTTGTCTATCGTCAACTGGGCTTCCGCCATATCCCGCTGATCATGCGTGAAACAGTGCAAGGCACCAGTAGTGTCATGTTCATCATTATCGGTGCCATGGTCTTTGGTTACTACATGACGCTAGAGCAGATCCCACACAATGTTGCGTCTGCGTTGATTGAACTTACCGACAACAAGCTCGTCTTGCTGTTGTTGATTAACGTACTGCTGTTAGTGGTTGGCATGTTCATCGAAGGCGGTGCTGCGATGATCATACTCACGCCATTACTATTGCCAGCTGTGCTTAACCTAGGCGTTAACCCGGTTCACTTCGGCATTATTGTGATTGTGAATATCATGATTGGTGGTGTGACTCCGCCATTTGGTTCGATGATGTTTACGGTTTGCTCGATTTTAAAAGTTCGTATTGTCGACTTCGTAAGAGAAGTGGCTCCGTTGTTGCTAGCACTACTTACGGTTCTGATGTTGCTGACTTTCTCTGAAAGCTTAGTGATGTTTTTACCGAATTTGCTTTAACACTGTTTAGTGATTGATTGTTTAGAGGTGTAGAAATGAATTCGGTATCGAATGAATTGAACCAAAATTGGAAAAAGATAGATTGGGTGTTAACCGATGTGGATGACACCTTAACGTGGCAAGGTCAATTGCCTCCTGAAACCTTGATTGCGTTAAGCAAGCTACGTGATTCAGGGAAAAAAGTAGTTGCGGTAACGGGCGCATGTGCAGGGTGGTGTGATCACATTGCTCAGTTGTGGCCTGTTGATGCGGTTCTCGGCGAGAACGGCGCGTTCATTATGGAAAAGAAAAACGGTTATCTGACATTGCGCTCTGATATCCCTTTGCCAGAAGTCAGTGCCAATCAGAGTAAGCTGAAAGAACAAGTATTGGCTATTTTGGGCGATTACCCAGAGCTCAGTTTAACGCTGGATCAGTCTTACCGCCTGTGTGAGGTGGCAATCGATATCGGTCAAAACCGTCCTAAAGTCGACGATGCCATTATCGAAGAGATAGTCTCTAAGATTCACGCGTTAGGTGCACATGCGACAGCAAGCTCTATTCACATCAATGCTTGGTATGGTGAGCACTCTAAGAAAGCGACATCGACCGCTTTTCTTAAAGAGAAGGGGTTATCTGACCAAGAGATACTTGAGCGTAGTTGCTATGTCGGTGACTCGATGAACGACCAATATATGTTTGAAGCCTTATCAAATAGCGTTGGGGTATCTAACATTCAGCACTATTGGCAACGCCTTGAACACCATCCAGTCGTTGTGATGACTCAACCTGGCGGATATGGTTTTGCCGAGTTTACGGACAAGTTACTCGCGCTAAAATAGTCAGAAAGACATGCTCAAACCCTTCATAGATAAAAGTGAAACTACCCTTAAGGTGGTATCTGTACTTTCTGTCTATGAAGGTTATTTTTAATAAGGATTCATTGTCTGTTGGTGTTTTATTTGGTTTCTTGGTTCGATTTAAATAGAAACTAAAAATAATTTATCTTCCCACAAGATCTACTTCCCATCTTTATTTATCCGCTAATGGCCTATATTTCTGATATCCATTTAATTAGACCTTATTTTCATTTTTATCAGTATTGGCATGAGAAATAGACAGCTCATTTCTGTAAATCCCGCGCGATAGTGATTTATTAACATTGTTGTGATTAACGGAATTTCATTTTTTCGAGTGTCTGTCTGGTATCTTTATTTAGGGTAGAGACTAAAATCTGCTGTTAATATCAAATTTGTCATTGAGATCAGTATCTCACTTTTATTGAATGAATATCACTTTTTTAATCAAAGTTATGTGTATTTTTTGAACCGAAATTCGGTTTTTTTAAGACTTTGTTCACGTTTTTATCAATGGAAAATAAAGAGTTATTGTGTAATTTATAATTTACATTAATTGCCTAAAAATCAAGGCTTTGTATTGTCTTTTTTGTTAATTAACGGAGGTTTTGTATGAATTTGATGTGTGAGATCAATAGAAAATAAATATATTTGGCTCAAAAATGAATCAAACTATAAATTTGGTCGTTTGAATGTTTAATTTTGAGGATATAAGATTGCGACAAACTTTTTCGATGTTGGTTCCAAATGTCTTCAAATAAAAAAATAGTTCGCTTTTTCATAGCGCTATTCGCGTTGCTTGTTCTTTCTGGCTGTCAATCTACAAAACCTGAATGGTATCTAAAGCCTAAAGTAGACAGTGACGAGTACATTTATGCAGTTTCTCAAGCGCTAACTCTGTCTCATGCTAAAAAAATTGCTGTAAACAACATCAACGAAAAGTTATGGACTCAAGTCGAGTCGTCTTTTTACATGAGAGACACCGTTCGAGAAACCAATGGTAAGGGTTTTTCAAATAGTCTAGTTGATAACAAAGTTAATACTAAGACTGAATCCTTGACCTTAAATGGTATCGAATATGTACAAATGGAAGAGAATGATCTTGGTGCGTTTGTCGAAGTAAGAGTGAAAAAGTCACTCGTGACTCAACAGTTGATTCGCGAAATAAAAGATCTAAACCGTAAATCTCAAATCGAACTTGATGCGCTTTCTCACGAAGATAAATTACTTTGGTGGTTAGACAATCGCAGTGTTTATCAAACTGAACACGATGCTTCTGTGCGTATCGCAATGCTTTCATCTCTGAAGCCTAGTTATAAAGCTGACATCAGCGCAATCGAACTGCTGACTATTATACACCAAAAACTAAGCAGCCAAATTAACATCCGTCTCTCTTCAGATAGAGAGTCAAGAAAAGCAATTGAACTGCTGGGGAACCAGTTATCAGAGTTCAATATCGCGACCTCAACTTCAAAGAACAAAAACCAAACTCATGTGTTGAAAGTGGATTCTGAGCGTCGAAGAAACAAAGTCGGAGACGCGTATATTTCAACCTTGGTCTCTAATGTCAAAATTATAAATAAGAAATCTAAAACAGTGTCACGTAGTGAAATTATCTCTACAGGAAATTCTGTAACTAGCTACAAATATGCCGACGAAGGGGCTGCTCGCCACTTTGATGAGCAAATAAAAGAGAAAGGGATTTGGACTGCGCTGGGCTTAATTAAATAGCGAACCTCTAGTCCTAGAAAAATAAAATAAACATATTCGGGAGAGAATATATGTTAAAGAAAACGTTAATGGCTAGTGCGGTACTTACTATCTTGACTGGTTGTTCGAGTACGCCTGTAGAGGTTTGCACACCTGATACTCGCGTCGAAATTGAGCAAGCTGACGTAACTATCCCATCAACAGAAGACGTTAAAGTTATCGTACTTTCGCCAGATATTTCTTTTCAAGATGAAGCGCGAACAAAGCTGATTTCTTCAATGCGAAATGAGCTTGAAAGTCAGATTTCCAGCTCCGGTGCAGAATTGGTCGATCGTACTTTAGCTAATAAGCTTAAGAAAGAGCTAATGTTCGCCGAGCAAAGTGGCCGATACAACACCAAAGGAGCGTCGGTAGCAGATATTGCAATCATTACTGAAATAACGGCATCAGACCTTACTTACAAGTACAAAGAAGCTCGTAAGAAAACTAAGGATGATGGTGAAGTGAAATATTACCCAGCTGAATGTAGATTCGAGGTTGATGTTAAAGCAGTCACGAAAGTGGTTTCAGTCCCAAGTATGACATTGCTTAAACGCTTTGAAATGGAAGGTGATGAGCAAATTACAGTAGAAGAGCGCAGTTCTGATTGTCCAATCACAATTGGACAATATCAAAGCCTAGCTAGCAAAGCGGCTATGGAAGCGGTTGAACATACCTATGACTTAAAGCAAATGTTGGCAGCAAGTGCTCATGTATCCGAGCTTCGTCAGTGCCAACACGGCAGCATGGTGAAGTTAAATATGGGTAAGAATAAAAAGGTCACACCAGGGGCTGAGGTATTGTTTTCAAAAGCAATGAAGTCAATGGAAGGCGATACGGAAATATTCCCTATTGGTACCGGCCATGTTGTAAACAATGAACACAACGCAGTGACACCAAATTATTCTTGGGTGTCGATTGACGAAGAAACAGCTCTTAAAGTTCAAAAAGGCTCTTTAGGCAAAATGGTGCCAGAAGGCTGTCACTGGGCAGATATAGAATGCACGCTTAAATAGTCAGGTAATTAAAAAATGAAAAAACTACTTATTGCAACTTCACTAGTAGCAGTTCTAGCTGGCTGTCAGAGCAACAACGCGACGGTTAAGGAAGCGCAAAACTTCGCTCCATGTACTTTCCCAGATGCACCTACCGTATCTGCGCCTGGTTGGATTTGTGACGTGATACCAAGCGATATCGCTGCAGCGGCAAAAGGCTACTCCAAGAAGAGTGCAGCTGGTATGAGCGTTATGCGAAAAGTTGCAGTCAATGATGCTCGTGTAAACCTTGCAGCTGAGTTTGAAACTGACGTGAGCAACCTATTCCAAGCGGCTACTGAAGGTGTGATTTCTACATCGGCAGCAGAGGGTGTAACGCTAGTGACTGAAGATGTTCAAGAGACATTCGAGAACATCACTAAGACAGTCGTGAATAAAACGCTTACTAACAGCCGCATTATCGTAAGCCAAGCAAGCCCAACGGGTGGCCTGTACGTTCTAGTCGGTATGGACCAAGCTGCATACGATGCGAATATGAACAAAGTAATTGATGAAGTTGGTGGTGAAGATTCTGCTTTGTGGGACCAATTCAACAATGAGAAAGCGGCAGCAGACCTTGCGGCGGCGTTCGACGCATTGAAAAAATAACCGCGAACGGAACCGCGATTAGTATTAGTGAAAAAGGCCGCCAGTTGAGTGGCCTTTTGTCTCTATACACTCTGGGAGTGAACTATGTACAAAATGATCAATAAGACCGTGTTAGCTGCAGTTATTTCGGCAGCTATTAGTTCTCAGGCATTTGCTGTGTCAGAAGAACAAAAGCAGCAGCTAAACAATGCTGTTGCCAAAGCAAGCCAGTCTCAAGAAGACAAGATCAAAGAGTTTCATGCTTACGTTAATGCTTATCTGGATGAGTACGAAGCTTGGCGTGATGAATATACTAACAACCTCGATGAGCGAAGAACCGATCTAATCAAGACATGGGGTGAGGGTGAGGTTTCATCTCAAACCAAGCAGGTGGATTACTCTCAAGACGATCAGGTGAAAACTTCAGTCGATTACGAAACCAATACTGCAACAGTATCTGTATTGGTGGATGAAGATAGCAGCCCAGAAGAGATCAAAGCGCTTGTTAAAAACATTCCGGTTGAGGTTGCTGGTCAAAACGTTGAGCTAGCGGAGCTAAAAGCAGAAGACCACGCGGTGCTTTACTCTTTGGAGAAAGAGCAAGAAGAGAAAAACTTCGTTATCCAGCAGACGCAAAGCCAGATGAATGAGTTGGATGTGCAAGCCGAGCGATTGATTTTATCTGATACTGGTATTCCAGACTCTTTCATTTACCAGCGTGCTCATAACAAGAAAATGGCACTACTGGCAAAAGCTCAGGAACGTATTGCGGCGCAAACCAAGCTGTATGACGAAATGCGTGCCAAACATGGTATTGAGGTTAAACGACCAGAGCCAGAAGTTGAGATCGTAAAGCCAGCTGAAAAGGTTGAAGTATCAAAAGAGGTTGCCAAGCTAGAGCCTGCGCCAACAGAAAAGCAGCCGCCAAAAGTTGTGGAAAAAGTCGTCGAAAAAGCACCACAGCCACAAGTGGTAAAGCCTAAGCCAGCCGTTGACGTTGCGGCGGG
>NZ_MAKD01000137.1:107086-285808 GCF_001691235.1 Vibrio sp. ZF57
CAAAGTTAAGCTTCCTGAGAACAGCTTAAAAGCGCGCGCGAGCAAGTACAGTGCGTTGGCTGAAAACGAGAGTAAAAACTGGGAAGTTGATGCTGCACTGATTATGGCAATCATGCACTCGGAATCGGCGTTCCGTCCGGATGCGAAATCACACGTGCCTGCGTTTGGTTTGATGCAAGTGGTACCAACCAGTGCGGGTCATGACGTTAACAAACAAGTCCGTAATATCGACGCGCCAATGAAAGTGGCGGATCTGTATCAACCAGTTATCAACGTAGAAACAGGTACGGCCTATTTAGACATCCTAAACAGTAAGTATCTTCGCAAGATAAAGAATGACGAAAGCCGTTTGTACTGTGTCATTGCCGCATATAACACTGGTGCGGGTAATGTGGCTAGAGCGTTCAATAAAGATCGCTCCACCAGTATTGGCAAAGCATCGAAGATTATCAACCAGCTGACGCCTCAACAAGTCTATGATCAGCTAGTGGTTAATCTGCCGTACGACGAAACCAAAAATTACTTGAAGAAAGTAAACAGTCGTATCGCTTTGTATAAGTAATAAATTAGTTAAGCAAAACAAACAAGTACATGTCATTGGCATGTACTTGGATTACCAGTTAATGAATTGAGAGTAGCAATGTTTAAAATTTTCGCTTTAGTATTTATCGGTATCGGCATTTATCTTGTTCTTAATTACAGCGATGAAATTGAAAGCACCATGGACACGGATGCTTTTGAGCGAGTTCAAGAGAAGGCTGAAGATGGTACAGATGCGCTAATGGATAAAATCGACGAGATCAAAGGTTAAAAATGTCTGAAGAGCAAAACAAGGATATTCAAAAAGATATACAGGAAGAGTTACAAGAACTTCAAGACACTCAAGAGTCTCTGTTGGAAGAGCAGAAGAAGGGCGGTATGGCACGCACTATCGGCTTAGTGTCGGTTATTTCCATTGCTTTGGGCGGCTTTAATGACAGCTTTGACGCGCTAGAAAAGATGTTCGATTTTGGTCTTTCTCAAATGACAGACATTCCATCGCATAGAAAGTTGGACAAAATCTATATTCGTTCATCTGCCGAAACCTTAGACCAAACATTTGGTGCGCCTGTTTATATTAAGCGCGCTACAACGGATGATGTGATTAAGTACTACCAGGACGACAACTTCATCCTTTCTGCGATTACTCGAGATAATGCGATCGTCGCTTATCTGGTCTTCCCAAATGAAGACTTTGCTCCAGAAACATTCGAGCATGCAGGTGGTTCTGAGTTTTTTGCACAGACGTTTAGTTCTATTGAAAGTGTCAATGAGATCCGTGCATCGTTTGCAAGAACAGGTAACTACTACATTGAAGAGAATAATGGTGGCGAATTTGGCTACTTGTACTCATCAATCAGTGGTGCGAGTGAGTTTATTTCGCCGATGTCACAAGAGAACAGGAAGTTGCTTTCGGAAGTGGTAGACGCTTTAACAATGGACGAGAACGTTGTAGAAAGCGTACAGTCTTTACGTTTGAATGCGAAACCTAATTTCTATGGTTACAGTACGTTAGGTGTGGGGGCTTTAGAAGAAGCTATTTTGTCTAACACCGAATATCGTTTAATTCATAAGAGTTAACCATTAACGCATCAGTTCTAGCTTATGATCAAGCTAGAACTTTATTAGCAGTGGGATTATGGCAAATTTAAAGTTCGAAAGCTTTCTAGAACGGCTTAAGGGTGATGACAGAATCATTATTCAAGCTCATGACTTTCCTGACCATGATGCGATTTCTTCCGCATACGCCTTAGCATACTTATTAAAAAGCAAAGGGTTGCGCCCATATATTACGTTTCATGGTTATATAGATCGAGTGTCACTCAGGAACTTAATAGATTGGCTAGATATTCCAATCTATCAGCCAAAAGATTTGAAACTACAACCGGATGACAAGGTTATTGTTGTTGATGGCTGTATTGGTGAGAAAAATGTCATCGATTTTCCGGGGCTTGAGGTCGGAGTGATCGACCACCATCAAGTGAAAGCACCTGATTTTGTATGGTATTCCGATATACGTTCAAACTATGGTTCAACAGCAACCATAATGGTTGAGTATTATCGTTATTTTTCTCTGCAGATGCCCCAAAATATTGCGACAGCACTATTGGTTGGTCTGAGTTTTGATACCGCAAACTTTACCCGAGGGGTAGGGACTGCAGATCTAAAAGCATTGTTGTATCTTCAAGCGAAGGCCAATAATGATATGGTTAACAAAATTTGTCGTAATCAAGTAGAGTTCCATGAATTAAAACTTTTCTATTCCATGCTCGATAGCTTACGTCGTGAAAAAAACGCAGCATTTGCTGTGCTTCCTGAAGGTTGCCCTAAAAATATGCTTGGCGTGTTAGGTGATTTCTTGCTGAGTGTTGATGAGCTCGATATTGTTGTTCTCACTGCTAGAAATAGAGAGAAGACCTTTATCTCTCTCCGTTCAGAGTGTTCAAAAAACAATGTCGCGAAGATAGTTAGAAGGGCCCTTAATGAAAAAGGGATTGGTTTTGGCGGCGGGCACCCTCATATGGCTGGCGGCATTATCAACAAACAGTTTGAATTCAGCAGTGAACTTGCTTGTGTTTATGACTTGATTCGACCGAACCTTTTACTTGATGCCTAAGTCCATCAGTGAAAATGATTGTTGCTCTACAAGAAGTAACAACTCAAAGGTGATGACGAAAGTTGTCGCCTTTGTTTTATCGACAGCAAGCTAAAACACGTATATCAGCCTTTGATGTGATGTCTTGAAGTGACTCGGTGCACAAGTTAGAAAGTGCAATTACAATCTTGATAAATTGGGATATATGTTCGTAGTAAAATTGTGAGACGCTTGATCAAGTGTTAGTCGAATCACAAGGAAGTTGAATGCACCACTTTAATATCCGTGCTCTTGAGTATTTAAATGCGTTGTCAAAATATGGGTCGTTACGTAAGGCATCTAAGATGATGAACGTTGACCCTGCCGCGATGAGTCGAATGCTGACACAGTTAGAAGCGCAAGCGGAAATGAAAGTATGGGAGCGCAACAACCGCCAATCTCTGCTGACTGAGGCGGGGAACGAACTGTTGAACTACTATCGCTCCATTGTTCGTGGAGAGGCGGCAGTGCTTGCTCGACTAACCAAGCTTAAAAACCTCAAGGGCGGTAATGTTAGCATCGCGATTGGAGAAGGATTTATTACTAACTTGGTCTCTAAACCGATGCAAACCTTCATGACTCGTTATCCTGATATCAATCTTTCTATTGAGATCGCAGGGGCATTGGATGCAGTCAAGATGTTGGAAGATCAACAGATAGACTTTGCGATAACCTATGCGTCTGCACCACATCCTAAACTGCACTCTCACGTTGAACGCAGCCATCCGCTCGAATTGATTGCTCCGAAGGGGCACTTCCTTACGATGAAAGATGCACCAGTGGTAATGCAAGATATTCAAGACGCTTCTCTCGCCTTGATCGATAACTCGACCGGCATGGGGAGGCTGGTAAAGCAGGCTGAACAAATTTCCCATCTTACCTTGCAGCCAAAGCTACAAACCAATTCGGTCACTGCACTGACAAACTTTGTTTCAGCAGGGTTGGGCGTCACCTTTATGCCTAAACTCACTGTGATCGATGAGATAAAGTCAGGGCAGATAGAAGTGGTTGCGACCGAGTTGGAGATGCTATCGAAGGCGACGGTTAAGGTTCAATCTTTGAAAGGCCGTGAACTAACGCTACAAGCGGAAACCTTGTTAGATTTCTTACTCGAGAACGCCACTTTCTTGAGTCATGACGCTTACAATCTTTAAGTTGAAGTAGGTTGGTGTGCATTTAGATTAAACAATCTGATAATGGTAGGTATTAAAAAGCCAGTGATTGAAATGCACTGGCTTGTATTTTAATTGTCACAATTTTATGTATTGACAGAGCCTGACTAATGGCTATTTATTTGGGTATTCAATCCAACTAGAGCCATCGAGAGTGATGTAGTACTTTCCATCTACCTCCATCACTGTCGACCCCGAGTTCTGTGCCACTAGAGGTGTTTCTGGCAGATTTTCAGCTAATTTAGCTGGGGTGAATTGGCGGCGACTATAGATATCTTCTTCTAAAATATTGGCAACCAATTGCGAAAGCGCTAGATAGCTTGAAGGTGCTTTAACATGCTCGGTTTCACCATTACGCTCAATATTTTCTCCAAAAATTTTAATGCCAACCGGGGTATGTACAATTGCAGGAGCGGGTATTTCTCTCATACCTTGTATTTGCATTCTATCACCGCGCATACCTGCTCCGTGTTCTGGTACGAGAGCAACGACGATATTGCGTTTCGACGCTTCAAGTTGCTTGAAAAAATCGTAAAGGTCATCAAGTAGGTTCTTCAAACGTTTTTTATAACTGATCATTGAAGTACTGGATTTTGAATTGATGATTCTATTGCCATCATGCAATGATATTGAATTATACAGTGCGACTACTTTTTCGTCGTTGCTATTGAGCCTCTGCTGTATCCAGTTATCTAGGACTTGTTTGTCTCTGAATATCGATGAGCCATCAAATGACTTTTGGTAAGGTTTAAATCCTTCTTGAGACATGAGGTCTGTTTGTAAATCCCCATCCTTCTTAATTAGCTCGAGGAAGCTGTCGAATACACCGTTATGGTTCATTAACAGGTTCTCTTCAAACCCCAGGTTTTTCAAGTTATCAAACAGGTAGCATTGGTTCGATGGCGCTGATGCGAACAGTTGGCTGTGTTCTTGCTGTCCGCAGCTCGCTCTTAAGAGTCGAATAACAGCAGGACCACTGTACGAGGTGCCAGCACTGAAGTTATCGAACATGATGTCGAACTCTTTAAACAATGGATGGTTTGCTAATCCAGCAATCTCTATATCGTCCCATGCAACAGAGCAGATACTTAAGAACAGTAAATCAAACGGTGCACCTGCATTAGTGTCCTGACTAAACGAGACAGAGCGAGACGCTTCTTTTTCGAAAAAGTCGGCTGTCATTTTGTTGAGGGACTGATCGTTTATTTCAGCAATTTGCGGTTGTTCTGGACGTTGCTCTGCAGGAGTATTCTCTTGTGGTAAATCTGAACTAACAACAACTTGAGCAGAAGAGTCGGTATTGTCCGGCAGGCTGACATAAAGCATCGCGATAACGACAAAGACTGAGACGCGCAAAAATTTACTTAGAATGAAATAACCCGCACATAGTGTGAATAAGCCAACGAGAGTTTCGAGTGAAACAAATCTACCCATAAGCTCAATAAGGTATCCGATTTCAAACTGGATCAATTGTCCCGCTTGTGCCCAAAGCCTATCCAGTGGAGGAAGGTAAGAGTCATAATGTAACAGCCAAGCTGCTATCACTATGGCTATTAGGTGGCGAAATGCGTTGATCGGTTTCACTGTCACTGGGAGCAGTATAAATAGTAATAAAGCGAAGTTTTCAACTGGGTGGAAGTCAATTGTCCCTTGAGCGAAAAGGGCTACTTTTGCGATAAAATAGATATTCCACCAACCTAAACTTAGGTTTGCATAAATGGAATCCTTAACATGAGGTTTCATTATTTAAGCTTCTTATTTTTAGTGATAATGACATCTTGTTCGAAATATCGTGAACGAGTGAGATGACGTTGATAAAAGCGTTTACCAAACTCAATAGCATCGCGCAGAAAGTACCCCAGTAGCACCCCGATAGAAATACTGATGCTTGCCGTAAGCAGAAAATCGTTAATGTTCATATGTTTCCCTTAGAGGCGATGACTGTTTTTATAGCGAATAGGGGATGTATGTCAGCAATGGGTTGAGAAATATCTGAAAATATTTTTTGTTCTGTCGTTAATTTCGATACTTCAGGTGAGATTGCAGTTTGATCTTCAATGATGTGCAGTAGTTCGGCTTCGATATCATGTTGAGTATCATAGGTTTGAACCGTATGGAACAGATCGCGAATAGGAAACTCGAAGATGTTGTTCAGCGCAACATTGATATCGTTATGACGGATAGCACTAAAAAGAACATACAGGGCATTATTACAGGCGGTGACAATATCACCGTCTCGGCGAATATGGCACAGTCGCAAGCATTCCTCTGGGGTCATTCCGGGTAATAGATTAAGCTTTATCAGTGCAAATCGAATGCTTGAGCGTGATGACATTGCAATAACATCGCTACAATAATTGGTGAACTCTTTGTTGAGCAAGTAGCCTTTGTTGCCGAACTTAAGATCATATTTGAGCAGTGATTCAACATTTATAGGTAAGGATCGAGTCGACACCTGGCCTTGTATGGCCTCGACCTGAGTCATAAAGCGCATGTGAGGAACTTGAACTGGACAGATCAAATTGACTCCTGCCCGCAGTAGAAATTTTTCATCTGTATATCGCAGACACTGGTTGGTCTCACGAATAACTATTTTTAACTGATTACCCGCTTTAGCTCGCAACCTGTAACAGTCGATAGCTAGCTGCCTGACTTCACTTTGATCGCCACAACTAAAGATCACGGTTGATGCTCTTGGACTATCAATCATGCTCAATAGTGTTTGATTGTCATTGGCTAAATGCACGCTTTTGGGCGCCTTAACGCCCTCACCTAAAACTTCTTTACTGACATAAATCCGATCGCTGTCCGCTCTGTCTTCAGTAGTGCCTGCAGAGTTTAGGCTCTGATTCAAAGTAGCTTCCAATTGATGGCTGTTTGAGCTCGTTAGAATATATTCACTATCTGACTTAACCCCATGTTTGTTCGACCAAAAATCAACGAGGTAATTATAAGTTGACTCGTCTATTGGTGTCATAGTCGCTAACCCAGCTATATATCGGTTATTCGTCAGCAGTTTAGGTTTTAATATGGATGTTGCAAGGTTCCCATAAATACACAAACTGATGGCTAGGTTTTTGTTAATGGCCAACTTTTCGATGTTTCGTAGAAACTCATTAATTTCATTGTCATTACAATGAGCGAGTAAGGAGTCATGAATAAATAAAACATAAGTAGAACCTGCCTTTACATTCACCCTGTAAATGTCTCTGGATAGCAAAATAGGATTAATTGTTTTCTTTGACTGATGGTTATTAACAAAATACATTTGATCTAGTGATGTATTTGCTAAGTTATTGATCTTTGAGATGACTTCGTCAGTGATACCAGTCAAGAATGTTTCTTTGTCTGTGAAGATTGTAAGTGATGTGTTGTCTTGATTTTTTAGTAAGTTGAATAAGGAATCAATTGCTAGTCGCTTATGAGTAAACAAATTGACGTATACAGATTCATACTCTCTTTCACTGATGGTCACCGGTAATCCATGAATCGAGTGCATAAAGTTCCTTAAGTTCAGTGGTTGATTTATCAGCTGGTAAGTAGAATATAACGAAGGGAGTTATACTCTAAAGCTACGCAACTAATTTATGACAATAAAATGACGTAGATATTTTAATCAAGTTTGATCGAAAATTAAAATAGAGATATTATAATTTTTCAAAAAGTCATGTATCACACCGTATATCATAGTCATTGCTAATGGATGTTCCCATGTTATTGATTTTAAATATAGACATTTAATAAGCAGTGACAACTTGGCTTTAAATTGGTCATTACTCAATACCTAAGAAGACACCATCTATTAAATGGAACGAGTACGAATCAAGGTTCCACGGTTCATTTTTTAAATTCTACTAAGATTCTGCGCATAGGTTTGTGCGTTAAATTGTTATCAGCGTAATGGATACAGACTTAAGGAATTGACAGGAACGTCTTTACCTCTGTGTTTTTGTGCTTTTATTTTGGAAATATCGAGTGGCTGAACCAGCAAAAGACATTAATTCGATCTACGCTTCATATAACTTAACTGAACATCAGTATATCGAAATGACAGAGAATGAGTCTTATACACAAGTGAAAAGTAAGTGGTTAATATTTCAATCAAAGCGAGTCAACGATACCGAACATTTTGTTGGTAAAAAGCAGACAGGTTTAGAAGCGAAAGCGATATGAAACGTCTCGTTTTTGTTAGCTTGCGCGGTGGTTGTGGCTCTACGACTATTACTGCGAATCTGTCTCAGGCTTTAGTGAAGATCAATAAGCAAGTACTGGCGATAGATGCTTCACCAGAGAATTTAATGGGGCTTCATCTAGGCCTCATTAATGACGAGCACGACGGGTGGGCAGCAAAAGTGTTGCACAATCTTTCCTTATTTGAAGCTGGTTACCAGAGCCCACAAGGCGCGGTGTTCCTTCCCTTCGGTCAGTTGCCCTCCAAACAACAGAATCAATTCGAACAGAATAGAGCTCAGTTCCTGAACTCATTAGTTGAAACCACGTTAAATGCGAGCGAAGAGCAGGGTGAACAGTGGCAATTGTTCCATTCGCAGCTTTCTGATCTAAACAACCTATTGGCCAACGACGCTATTGATGCAATAGATGCGGTATTTCTTACAATTACGGCCGATGCACTTAGCTATAGCGCACTTCAATCGTGGATTCAAAATCATCCACTCTTTCATGACTTAGTCGCTATGGGTAAACTCCGAATTCTCATTAGTCACTATCAACCAGAAACTGAAGTAGGGCGTGATTTTATGTTGGTTTTGAAAAAAGAGTATGGTCGAATATTAGTGCCAGTACTGATCCATCGTGATACTGCCTTACTAGACTGTGTTGCTAACCTTACTACTGTTCAGCATTTTTCCCCGATTAGTCAGGCTGCTAAAGATTTTCAGTCTCTCGCTTTCTGGTGCGTTTCAACTTTTTCATCTAAGCAATCCCAGGGCTAACTTATGCGTAGCCTGAATTTGATTTTCCAGCGTTGGATAATAGACCAATTTAAATCCCAGAAGGTTGCCTATGAGCAATTCTGGAATTGCAGTGGTACAAGGGCTGGCGAGTTTATTTTGTCGGTTTGGTTTTCTTTGAGTTTTGTCTTTTTGAAACCAGTTATTGCGGGTATACCTACATGGAAGCTGCCTTTACATTTGTACCCTCATATCAACTTTGCTGCTCCGAGATTAGTTGATCCTGTTAGGTTTATGATTCAAACGCTGTGGCTTGTTTTTTTTAAGCAGACCCCTTGTGTTCTTGTGTCTAAGAAAGTGACTAAAGCTTTTAGTCAAGTCTCGGCTTGGCTTAAGAAAGTCTTTTATATACCGCTGGATCAAATATCTAAATTGGTTGTTTGGCTAGAGAAAACAGCGGATCAAACCAATGGCTCAGAAATTCGCGAGCGAATGAAAGAAAGTAAATTAGCGATGTTTTTAAACTACACGCTGCTTTTCTTTGTCGTTTTTATCGCGTTGCTCTGTTTTACCGTCCCTTTCGGTTATCAGGCTCAAACTGTATTTATATTGTTGCTCTGGGCTTTGGCCATGATGGTTCGCCGTATGCCAGGGCGCTTCCCAACCATGTTGCTCATTATTCTTTCTGTTACGGCCTCGTGTCGTTACTTGTGGTGGCGTTATTCGTCCACTCTAAATTGGGATGACCCGATAGCTTTGATTCTTGGCGGCATTTTGTTGTTGGCTGAAACTTATTCTTGGATCGTACTATTATTAGGCTACTTTCAGAATATTTGGCCTTTAAGTCGAAAGCCCGTTTCTATGCCCAAAGACCATTCAAGTTGGCCAACTATCGATTTGATGATTCCAACTTATAACGAAGACCTGGACGTTGTTAAAGCAACCGTTTATGCGTCGCTTGGCGTTGACTGGCCAAAAGATAAATTAAACATCCATATTCTTGATGATGGCAAGCGTGACAGCTTTCGAGACTTTGCTAAGAGTGTTGGAGTTAACTATATCCGTCGTCCTACTAATGAACATGCCAAAGCTGGCAACATCAATTATGCATTAGAGCGCACTAGTGGTGAGTATGTCGCAATCTTCGATTGTGACCATATTCCGACGCGTGCTTTCTTTCAGTTGACGATGGGAATGTTCCTTAAAGACCCTAAGCTTGCGTTGATACAAACACCTCACCATTTCTTTTCTCCTGACCCATTTGAGCGTAACTTGTCGAACTTCCGAAATGTGCCGAATGAAGGGAACTTGTTTTATGGTTTGATTCAAGATGGCAACGACCTATGGGACGCTACTTTTTTCTGTGGTTCTTGTGCTGTTTTAAGGCGTGAACCGTTAGAAGAGGTTGGAGGTATTGCGGTTGAGACGGTGACAGAAGATGCGCACACCTCTCTTAGAATGCACCGTCTTGGCTATCGCTCAGCGTATTTAAAGCAGCCCATTTCGGCGGGCTTGGCAACTGAAACCTTATCTGCACACGTTGGTCAACGCATCCGTTGGGCTCGAGGTATGGCTCAGATATTCCGTGTAGATAATCCCCTTAAAGGAAAAGGGCTCAAGCTGTCACAACGACTCTGCTATCTAAACGCGATGATGCATTTCTTGTCCGGTATCCCAAGGATAGTGTTTCTAATTGCACCTCTGGCCTTTTTGATTCTGCATTCATATGTAATTTACGCTCCGGCGCTAGCTATTATTCTCTATGTGTTACCACATATGGTGCATGCCAGCATGACTAACTCGCGAATGCAGGGCGACCATCGTTATTCTTTTTGGGGGGAGGTCTACGAGACAGTTCTAGCTTGGTATATCGCAAGACCAACTACTGTTGCATTGTTTGCTCCCCATAAAGGTACTTTTAACGTAACGGCTAAAGGCGGCTTAGTCGAAAAGTCTCACTACGATTGGGTAATCTCTAGGCCTTATCTCGTCCTCGTTGCACTGAATATTCTAGGGGCTGGCGTGGGTTTCTACCGTTTAGGTTGGGGGCCGAATGATGAGGTCGGTACGGTCATTGTGAATCTTGTTTGGACTTTATATAACCTCTTGATCTTGGGTGCTGCGGTTGCCGTAGCGGTTGAGGCAAAACAAGTTCGTAAAGATCACCGAGTAGAAGTCTCGATGCCGGTTGCTGTGAAGCTTAATACCGGACACCTAATTCAAGCGGAAATGAAAGACTTTTCTCTAGGTGGGATTAGAGTCGAGATTGATGGTGTTGAGGACAAAACCTGCGAGCATTTGCTTGGCCAGTGTTTAGAAGTCGTACTCAAACGTGGTGGACAAGAGTTCGTTTTCCCAATGACCGTTGCCTATGCTTCTAAAGGTATCTTTGGTCTTCAGTTGGAGCAATTGTCTCACCAGCAACAAATTCAATATGTCCAATGTACATTCGCTCGGGCTGATACATGGGCGAAATGGCAACAAGGGTATCAGTCAGATAAGCCGCTATCGAGTATGCGAGCCGTACTTCAGGTAGGGTTTAACGGCTATAAACGTTTATTGAAGCACAGCCCTAAATTTATAATGGATGGTGTGGATATATTTTTAAAGTGTTTCGAATTTATTTGGTCACTAAGACCACGCTATGTCCCAATCAGGACCCCAAGTCATGCTAAATAATAAAACAATAACAGCGTTAGCTGCACTCTCCATCGCGTGTTTGTCGGGCAACGTTGCCGCACAAAGTATTAAACAATATCAGTCAGAAATGTCTGCTGAGGCGTTACAGGTAGATAATAAAAATGCCGCAGTAGTTAAACGCGTCATTCCATTTAGTCAACTTGGCTATACAGGCTCGATTGCGATTCAAGGAAGTGAGGCAAGTGCCTACGTCGGGTTCGGCTCTCGACTTGATGAAGTCGTTTCAAAGGCGACTTTGTACTTTGATATCACACCATCCCCAGCACTTCTCTCATTGGTTTCACACGTAAAAGTGTATTTGAACAATGAACTGATGGGTGTGACTTCTATCGTTGAAGGGCAGCAAGGGCAAAAGTTGAGTTTGTCTATGCCATTAGATACACGTTATTTCAGCAATTATAACCAAATACGCTTTGAGTTGATTGGCAATACAAAAACAGATTGTGCAAATCCAAATGATTCGAGTATTTGGGCTGAGATAAGTCAAAGTAGTCGAATTGAAATGTTTGTTCAGAAAACTTTGATCAAGAGTGATTTGAGCTTATTACCAGCACCGTTTTTTGATGTTCGTGATTTCAGTCAATTAGATTTACCTGTGGTTATTGGCGATCAATACAACCTTGATGATATCAAAGCAGCTGGTGTACTCAGCTCGTATTTTGGTGCATTAGCGAGTTGGCGAGGAGCACAATTCCCTTTGAGTCTGGATACCTTGCCAAACCGTAATGCAGTCGTGTTTATCACTAATGATAATAAACCTGATTTCTTGCGGGACTTTCCCGACACCGACGGCCCTTACTTACAAGTTATTACTCATCCGACGAATCCTTACGTGAAACTTCTTTTAGTCGTTGGACGTGATAGTGATGACCTGAATACAGCAGTTCAAGGCTTGGCGTTAGGCAACCAAATATTGACTGGACCAATCGCGAAGATTAATGAAGTTAAACAGATAAAATCACGAGTGCCTTATGATTCGCCTAATTGGGTAAGTACCGACCGTCCCGTGGCTCTATCTGAGCTCGTGGAGCAAAAAAGTGCGCTCCAAGTTGAAGGGCGTACACCTCCGCCGATTAGTGTCAGCCTGCGTTTGCCGCCGGACCTATTCACTTGGCAGAGTCGTGGTATACCGATGGACTTAAATTATCGCTATTCTCCACCAACCGACGATCACTCAGGATCTCGTTTGACGCTAAGTATTAATGATCAGTTTATTCAGGCATTCAACTTAACGACAGAAGGACAAGGTGGTGACTCTAACCGTGTTCGAGTTCCCTTGCTGGATGACAGTTTTTTGAGTTCGGATGACCGAGTAAGAATTCCAGCATTTAAAGTGGGTAGTAAGAACCAAATCGACTTTGAATTTGGCTTTGCTTCTGTGACGGATGGACAATGCCAAGTTACTCAACCTAGTAAGCAGTACGCAGTCGTTGATGGTGATTCAACTATCGATTTTAGTGGCTTCCCTCACTACATCGAGATGCCTAATATGCGTGCATTTGCGACATCTGGCTTCCCTTACACAAGGATGGCTGATTTGTCCGAAACTGCGGTAATTCTACCGAAGCATGCGCCGATAGAAGCACTGCAAACTTTTCTCAATGTTATGGGATCATTAGGCAGCGACTCTGGTTATCCGGGTGTTCAGGTAATGGTGACCGATCAATGGGATAGTGAATCTTTGGCAGACAAAGACATATTAAGTATTGGCGTTGCTAGCGAGCTTCAAGAGGCTGGCTATGACCCAGAGCAACTTAATCTTGTTATTGAAGCCGGACAGCGTCAAATTCGATTACCAAGTAAAAATGAGCAACAGCTTGGGATGAACTGGATGAACCCTTCCAATGCTAAACAAGACGCAACAGATTATGTTTCAGTTGAGGCTAATGGATCATTTGCAGCGATTTATGGAATGGAGTCTCCATTTACAAGTAATCGTAGTTTGGTATCGATCATGGCAGCGCACCCATCTGATTTTGCGTCAATAGATAGTGCTTTAAGTGATTCCGGTAAAGTACAACATATGTTTGGCTCCTTAATTACGCTCAGGAATGATGAAGTCGCGAGTTACAATGTCGGTGCTCACTACTATGTTGGTGAGTTGCCTGTTTGGCAGTTAATTTGGTATCACTTTTCTAGTCACCCGGTTCTTATTGCCTGCTTTGCCGCGTTGATGATGGTTATTGTAACTATAGTGCTGTGGAGAGTATTGCGTCAGGTCGCAGCCAAGCGTCTAGAGAAAACTGAGGGGGATGAACAATGAAAAAGTTAATCTTATTGCTATCGCTATTGATATCTCCTCAACTTATGGCTGCTACGTGTGAGTGGGCTCAATGGAGCAATTTTAAATCGACATATATTGATAGTGGTCGAGTAATTGATGGTAGTGATGAGCGTTTAATTACCACATCTGAAGGTCAGTCTTATGCTCTATTTTTTGCGTTGGTTGCTAATGACCAAGAAGCGTTTGAGCAAGTATTGAACTGGACTCAAACAAATTTAGCGGGTGGCGACTTAACTGCAAGGCTACCCGCTTGGCTGTGGGGAAAGAGAGTCGATGGTCAATTTGGCATACTCGATGCAAACCCTGCATCAGATTCTGACTTGTGGATTGCTTATGCGTTGGGTGAGGCGGGGCGCTTGTGGGATAACTATTACTATCAATCTTTAGGGCATTTATTGGCAGCTCGTATATTGAGAGAAGAGTCGGTTCAACTTGCTGATGTTGGCACTATTTTACTACCAGCGCCTAAGGGATTTGATCTCGGTGATGATGGCTATCGTTTGAACCCTAGCTATGTTCCTTTACAGCTGATTGGCCGTATGCAGGAACTCTACCCACAATACTCGTGGGATTCGATGTACCAATCAAGTGCTTTAATGCTTGATCAAACATTGGCGAAAGGTTTTAGCCCTGACTGGGTGACTTTAAACGGAAAACAATTTACCGAAGATAAAGTCACGGGCTCTGTTGGGAGTTATAACGCAATTCGCACTTATTTGTGGGCGGGTATGCTCAATGAACAGAATCAACATAAAGCACAACTCGTTAATAGAATGCAGCCATTTGCTTCAGCGGTTAAACGATTGGGAGCACCACCACGTGAGGTTGATACAGTAACTGGCAAGTATTCTCAAAAAGGAAGCGCAGGGTTTTCAGCCGCCGCATTACCATTACTTGCTTCGATGGATAATTCAGAACTACTTGAAGCACAGGCTACTCGGGCTAAAAATGAAGTAGTGACTGGTAAAAACAACCATTACTATGACAATGTCTTGAGCTTGTTTGGTCTTGGTTGGCACAATGAGCGTTTTAGATTTGGCGAACATGGAGAGTTGCAACCAGCGTGGAGTAAGCAATGTCAGTAAGAGTAGGTTCTTATTGGCTAGTACCCCTTGCTATTGTGGTGAGTGGTCTTTTTTCTGTCGGTACGGCTAAGGCGATAGGCGTGAATTCAGCGCCTTTATCCAAGGCTCAGCTCGATCTTGTTTATCAACCTGTGCAACTTGTTCAGTTTTCTTCTTCACTTGCTAGAGTTGATTCTGTGGAATGGCTAGTCAACCAACTAAAGCTTGCTGATGCTATCGGTCGCGACGATATTGTAGAAAGTACTCTACAGAGGTTGTTTGCTATTGAAAGAGCCAACCTATCAGGGCTTTATTATCAAGCAACGATGTTCTTGAAGCGTAAGCAGCCGGAACTGGCTGAGCAAAGTTATCAGCGCTTAAAAGATATCGCCCCAGATTCCTCACAAGCAAGCTCTTTGTCTTCAATAATGGCCATTCAAGGTGAAAAAAGAGGCGATTATCAGCGAGCTAAGTTATTGGCTAAATCTGGCCGCTACACAGAAGCTATTAAAGCTTACCAAATCATTTTCCCTAACGGTATGCCTTCAGCTGCTCTTGAACTTGAATACCTGCAACTGCAAGCCAACTTAGATGGTAACTGGCGTCAAGTGAAGATTGGACTTGAACGTCTGAATGCTGACTACCCAGGAGTTCCTCAATTTCAGCTTGCATTGGCCAATCATATACGCAAAGACAATCCGGGTGATCGTTGGATTTTGGATACTTATCGACAACTAGCGTTGGCACCTGTTGTGGGAACGAGAGCGGCTACTTCTTGGTTAAGAGCCTTAGAACAACTGCCCATATCAAAATCAGTGACCGAGCAATACGCAATTCTGGCGAGTTACTATCCTTCAGATTTAGAGATTCAAAAAGCAAATCAAACGGCGAAGGAACGATGGAAACTAGAACAGGAATTACGTAAAGATCCCACTTACCTTGCAAAGCTGAAGGGATTAGAACTCCTCGAATTAGGCAAAACAAATCAAGCTGAAGCTCAGTTGCGCTATGCGCTCACTACTCGTCCTAAAGATCCAGAGATTTTAGGGGGGATGGGTAAGGTTTACCTGCGCAAGGGACAACAAGAAAAAGCACTAGAGTATTTTAAGCAAGCTCAACAATTGGACAAAAATCCAGATACCTCATCCAAATGGGCTACGCTGGTTGAAACATCTCAGTATTGGGCATATTTAGATCAAGGTGATCTCCAGTTAGCAAAAGGCGAAAGGGGCAAAGCGGAACGCTTATACCGAAAGGCGATAGCTCTCGATAACACACAACCGTATGCATTCGTTGCTTTAGGGGCTCTTTACCTTGAGGAAGAAAAATATTCGTCGGCAGATCAAACATACTCAAAGGCTCTAACTCTCGATAAGTTGAATGGGTCCGCATTGCGAGGGCGACTTGACGTTAAGATAAATCAGGGAGACTTGTCTGGAGCTAGAGAAGTAGCAAACCGCTACTCATCAACTCAGCAGCAAGTTGTTGAAGATAAGATTAGTAGTATCGATTCTGAGATCATTCTTATTCGCTTGAGAAACGCAATTGCTAACAATGATGATAAAGCTATGGTTGAGTCAGTCGAAGCGCTTATCCAATTAAACCCAAGCTCCCCTTGGCTTAGATTGGACATCGCTGGCGTTGTTCGTTCTATGGGAGATCAGCCTCGTGCGGATCAGTTGATGGAGGATTGGGCAAAAGAGGGCTCTGATCCTGAAATGAAGTTCGCTTATGCGCTTTATCTTGCACAGAGCTTTAGAGTTGATCGGGCTATAGCAGAACTGGAAAGTGTTCCAGAGCAACAAGTAACCAGTTCAATGCAGAGAACTCTTACTCGGTTAAAGCTAGACTCTAAGCTCCAAGGTCTTGACACGCGTTACCAAGAATCACCTAAAGCAGTCTCGGATCTGTTGAAGGGTTTAGAGATACAGTATCAAGGTCAGGTTCAAGCCTTGTCTCGCATTGCAGGTGCTTGGATAGATGTTGGTGAAGTACCAGAAGCTAAGAGAATCTACCGTAGCATCGAACCTTCTTCATTTATTTCTACCGATGAGCAACTTGCGTATGGTGGGCTGATGGTAAGTTTAACTAAATTTGAAGATTTTGATGCTTGGTTTGACGAACTAACCCCTAGTTTTGAAGCTCAAGATTTTAGTGCGTCAGAGTTTTTGCAGTTTGATGAACTAAGAACACGCCGTATTTTGGCTGAGGCTGACTTAATGCTAGAAAATGAAAGCTTAGATCGGTCTTTAGATCTTTACAGTAGGGTCTTGTCAGAATCTGAACCTTACAAAATCCAAGCTCAAATTGGAATGTTACGTGTCAGCGCATTAAATGGAGATACAGAGGTCTATAACCAATATCATCCCATCTTAAAGCAAAAGGCTGACTTCTTAACGGCATCACAATTGATGACCACGGCGAGTATATTTAATCAGCAAGGACACGTAGATGACGCGAATCAGCTCAACGCATTACTCGATAGCAAGGCAGATGCGGGTGTGCTCGAATACCGAGATGGTATGGCAATTGCGATGGAAAATGAACAGTGGCAATTAGCTGAAGAGAGAGCCTATCAAGCACTGAACAGTGACCGAATTGAGAAAGCAGAACGACAAAGCCCTGCAGAAACGACGACTCCTACGTTGCGAGAGTTGTACAATAATAGTGATGATTATTGGTTAACACGTAATGTGAAATCGGATCTAGATACATTACATGACCGTAGTGATGGTCACATTATTATTGGTTGGGATTACAGCGCCCGTGATGGTCAAAACCAATCGAATCAAGTTCCTATTGAAGCTAGATTGCCAATTGAAGAGTGGGACGGTCATTTGTTACTTAGAGCAGACTATGTATCAATAGATTCAGGTAACCTCGAATATTATGACAAATCAACGAATCAAGAAGTTACTTCGTTCCAAGATAGTGCATCGGGTATGGCTTTGGGGGTTGGTTGGCAAGCTAAAAACTGGAGTGCTGATATTGGTACAACACCAGTAGGTTTTGACCACACGACTTGGGTTGGGGGTGTTAGTGTTGATGGTGATCTAGGGCAGTTTGGTTGGACGGCAGTTGCCTCTCGTCGTCCAGAAACAAGTAGTACACTCTCTTACGCGGGAATGTCAGTTCCTTCCGGTACTCCCGATATAGAAGGAACTAAGTGGGGTGGAGTTGTAAGAACGGGAGTTAAGTTTAATACCAGTTGGGATATAGGGGGGCCTTATGGGTTTTGGAGTAGCCTTCAATATCACACGCTAACGGGTGAAAATGTCGAGGATAACAATCGACTTGGTGTTTTTGGTGGTGCTTATTACAAGTTGATTTCTAACGATCACGAGCGTTTGAGTATTGGAACAAACCTGATTTATCTTGGGTATGATAAAAACCTAGGTGAGTACTCGCTTGGTCATGGCGGCTATTACAGCCCGCAAAGTTATCTGTCGGTTTCGTTACCCGTCAATTACTACGGTCGATACGACAACACTTGGTCATATTTATTAAGTGGCTCTATTTCCAATTCATGGACGCAAGAAGACGCACCTTATCTGAGCCCAAATGGTACGTCTGAATCGGGTGGGGGTTTTGGTTCATCTTTTCAAGCGGCTGTTGAAAAACGCGTGAGTAAGCGTTGGTATTTAGGTGCATTACTGGATTTTCAGCGCTCAGAGTTTTACACACCAAACCATTTTATGCTCTACGCCAAATACACATTCAATGATCGTTGGCAGCCTATTGAATTCCCTCCTGCGCAACCGATTTTGTATAGCGATTTTTATTAGAAATTAATACTAAATAAACCTAAAGCGACTCAAGTGAGTCGCTTTTTTACATTGGCTTGATACTAATTACTCGTAGTACGCTTTGAGCTTAACTTAATTAAGAAGATAGTTCGTTTTTAAAGTCTTTTAAGCCTTCTTGTATCACACTTCCAAACTGACGAATTCGTTTTTAAGTCGAATTGATGTTTTGTCAATGCCACCTCTATTGTTAAGTCAACACATGCGGAATAAGTTACAAGTTATTAACGAAACGAGTTTTAGACTGACAGCTGTGTTCGACAGATTTGGCTTTGTCAGGCATTAGGGGAAGAGAATGGAAGTTATTGTAATTGGCAGTGGTGTTATTGGATTGACCAGCGCATGGTACTTGGCAAAAGAAGGTCACTCGGTCACGGTTATTGATCGTCAAGATAGCAGTGGCAAAGAAACCAGTTTTGCGAATGCTGGGCAAATCTCTTACGGTTATTCTTCACCATGGGCGGCGCCTGGTATTCCATTGAAAGCGATGAAATGGTTAACCCAAGAGCATGCCCCTTTAAAAGTTAAGCCTTCACTTTCTCCTGAATTGGTTTCTTGGGCGACTAAGATGCTCGCCAACTGCAATGAAGCCAAATACGCACAAAACAAATCGCGCATGTTGCGAGTCGCTAACTACAGCCGAGAGTGTCTCACTCATCTAAGAACCAGTGAACAACTGGCTTATGAGGGCCGGCAGAAAGGCACCTTGCAAGTATTCAGAAGCGAAAAACAATTGGACGCTATTCAGCAGGATATGAAGCTATTAACAGAGAGTGGAATCGAACACTCGCTGTTTGATGTTGAACAGTGTCTGTCAGTGGAGTCTGGTTTAGCAGACGTTAAAGACAAGCTGGTGGGCGGCCTGTATTTACCACACGATGAAACCGGTGATTGTCATCAGTTCTGTTTAACCTTGACCGAAAAAGCCAAGCAACTCGGCGTTCAGTTCGTGTTTAATACCGAAGTGGTTAGGCTCAATCATCAGAATCAAACCATTGAGAGTATTACAACGACTCAAGGCGAGTTCAAAGCGGATGCTTACGTGGTCGCTTCAGGAAGCTATTCTCGAGAACTGTTGAAGCAAGTCGATTTGTCGATCCCGGTTTATCCAGTGAAAGGCTATTCGCTAACACTGCCGATCGTGAATGCAGATAAGTCACCAACCTCGACTGTGATGGATGAAACTTACAAGGTAGCGATGACGCGATTTGATGATCGTATTCGCATTGCAGGGACGGCAGAACTTGCGGGGTTTAATTACCTTATCCCTGAAAAACGCAAAGCCACGATTGATATGGTGATTAAAGATCTTTTCCCACAAGCGGGTGACTTTTCTAAGGCTGAATACTGGACTGGGTTAAGACCAATGACGCCGGATGGTACGCCTATTATCGGTAAGACGCCTATCAAGAACCTATTTACAAATACTGGACATGGGACATTAGGTTGGACAATGGCATGTGGCTCAGGAAAGATCTTGGCAAGCGTGGTCAGTGGCTCAGCTAGTGATATTAAAACTGATGACTTAAGTATCCACCGCTATTTGTAGCGAGATGATGCAGTGATAATTAAACAACCCCATTCTTAAGTTTTCGAATGGGGTTGTGGGTTCTGAGGGAGAAGATTATCTGGTCGTGGTTTCTAGCACATGGGTAAATCTATCCCAAGATTTTTGGTCAGCTTCTTGTTGATAGTTGTTTGAGCCGAATACGGTAAAGGCATGCGGCGCACCACTATAAGTGATCATCTCATGCGGAACTTTGGTGGATTCAAGTTGAGCGGCGAGGCTTCCAAAGTCGTGCATTGAAATCATGGCATCAGCCGTGCCGTGGAAAACGACTACGGGAGCTTTAGTCTGCGAGTAGTCTTGACCTTTTGGTGTTGATAAACCGCCATGGAAGGTGACATAAGCCTTCGAAGGAATGCCCGCACGAGCGGCTTCCAATACAGCGGCTCCGCCGAAACAGTATCCCATCATTACGTTGTTATCTAAGTTGCCGCCAAGTCTTTTCGCTTCCATGGCACCAGCGTTGAGCAACGTACGCATTTTTTCTCTGTCTTTATACAGTTCGCCTGTGTGTTGCTTTTTATCTTTCACTTCGGTCGGGCGAATGCCTTTACCAAATAGGTCGATGGCGAACACGTTGTAACCGAGTTCGTTGAGCATCTCAGAACGTTTCTTTTCGTAATCGGTTAAGCCATCCCAATCGTGTATTAGCAGTACTAAAGGTGCTTGGTCACTGGCCTCACTCCAATAACCTTCGTAATCCATCCCATCGACTTGGTAAGTGACGTTTTCTCCTGATATCGCAGAGAAGGGCAGTAAAACTGAAAACAGGCCGAGTGTAGTGAGTTTTCGCATGCGTAATTCCTTTCGATGACAATTGACGTTCCAATCGAAAGTATAGATAACGCGATGATTCTCGCCAGATTTCTGTCTCTAACTTGAAATGTCTGGCAGGGATAGCAGGTGGCTATTACTGATAAACAGCCATCGAAAGGGAGTGCGATGGCTGTTCATGATGCGCTGAGAAATTCTCAGTTCGCAGAAATGCGGGGCATTAGAGTAGAAAAGAACGGATTACTACCAAGTAGCGTTATCAGCGGTGTGACTACTTCGAAGTTCTGGGTACTTACGTTGATAGCGCGGCAACATCGACTCATTACCTAAGATACCACCTTGATGGATATAGATGACAGTTTTGGTTGGGTTATCTTCTTGCCATTGTTCTAAGCATTGCCACATCAATGGGTCGTAGAGCAGGTCGAATTCAATATCAGTTTGTTCTTGTAGAGCCAACCAAGTTTGATAGTCCTGCTGGTACAACTTACCAAAGTGGTGTTTGGCTTTAAGCGGTAATATCTGCGGGTGATCGGTTTCGCCAAGCTCGTTGAACTGTTGCGTTAGGTAATCACTGCCGCCAACACATGCACAGGTTAATACCGGGATGTTGTGTAGTTTTAAATGCTTATGTAGATACAGAGCCGTGCTGCCTGTGCCTGCTGGCAGTGCCACCACGAAATCGTGTTTGCTTTCGAAACGCGTCCAGCTGAGTATTTCCATTGCCAGTTGCTTCACTCCGTATTCAGAAAGCTGAGAGCGTCCACCTTCAGGCAATACAATGCACTGAGAATCTGGCTGTCTTATTTGCTCAATATACTCCTGCGGATGAAGCTCAGAGCCCGTCTCTTTGACTGAAATAACCTTAGCGCCCAAGTCTACAGCGCCACGGTAATTGCCGATTGGACGTTCTTGTAGCCATTTAGGCAGGTGGTCAACGTAAAACTCAAGCGTCCAGCCTTTAATTTTTGCAAGTGCAGCGAGCGAGAATAGAGAGTTAGCTTGCGCAGAACCGTAGCTTATTAGAGTGGTGATGTTTGGGTGATCGTCTTCCAGTAGCTTCATGAACTTTCGCGCTTTATTGCCGCAAAAGTGAGAGTGGAGCTGATCGTCACGCTTCAAGAAAAAGGTGTGGTCGTTGTATTGATGTTGAGTTACAGGGCTATTATTTAGTTTCATCGCACTTAGACAAAACGCTGACTAAGAAGCCAGCATTTTTAGTTCAAATAGGACTAACAAGTATCTAGTAGCCTGCAAGTGCTGTAAACCAACTAAATCAAGTTTTCCTAGGATATTGAGTACAGCTCTAAGAGTTTATTTGGTGCTGATCTAGTTGATGTTTATGTTTTTGTAGATGTTTGTTTAGATGAGGTTGAATCTGTCTGAAAGGCGATTCTGGCAGTGCACCCTCCAGAGTTGCGATTGACCAACTCAAAGCCCCAATGGAAGCGTTGGCACAAGTCGTCGACAATCAATAAACCTAATCCATGACCATTCGGATTGTATTGTTCCTGAAGGCCTTCACCTTGGTCTTCAATCACAATACTCTCGTGGGACAGAGTGACCGTGACAGTGCCACTATTGGTCGCTGCAATGGCATTCCTCAATAAGTTGCCGACCAACATATTCATGATCGCGCTGGTGGCTTGAATGGTCGGCTCTGATTGAATGTGTAGGGATATCTCGACTTGCTTCTCATCCGCCTGTAATGAATTCTTGGAAACGATAGCTTCTAACTCTTGCTGACTAAACAAGCGCAGCGGTGCATCGTCACTGTTTCTTTCATAACGAACTAAACCGAGCAGGGCATCGACCATTTCTGACATCTGGATAATGGCTTCATCAATGCGCTCAACCTGACGAGATTGAAATTCCGTTGTTTCGCTTCTTAATAGCAATTTATTGGCACCACGAGCAACAGTCAACGGAGTTCTTAGTTCATGACTTGAGTAGCGTGCGAAAGCTTGCTCGCGTTTTACTAGAGAATTGATTTCTCTTCTGTATTGATTGAGTTGATCCGTCAACTGACGAAACTCCACCGCCGCATCGTCATTCACTCCAAATTCTTCGTTTAGATTGAGCTTATTGGATTCAAGCTGTTCAGACAGGGAGTTGAAGGGCTCAATCAGCCGTTTAGACAACCGATAGAGCAGAGCTCCGAAGCTGAATATTAGAATAGAGAGAAGGGCTAATACAAATGTGGTGGCATAAACGAGCTCAAAGACACTAAGCTCGACACGGTCTATTTCAGAAAGCAGAACAATAGGGTGAGTTCTACCTTCATGAGTATACTCGCCTACATAGACCATGCGAGATTCTGGATCTTCACCGACCTCACCAATGAAATTTTCTTTGCCTTCAATATACTTTAAATACTTTTTCGGTAGATAGGAAAGATCGTTGTAAGCGATAGTCAGGTCATCAATACGAAGCTCTCCACTTTCACCTGACTGGAATAACCCGACTGCATAGTTGCGGTCAATTAGGATGCGTCTTTCACCGACGCGATCTTCTGACATGTAGAGTGCGGCAACAAAGACTAAATAGACAAAGGCCGATACAATCACGGCCATTAACCCAAAGAAAACCGCTAAGCGGCCGGTTAGGGTTTTGGTGCTCGTGAGAACATTTAAAATCAATTCGATGACTCCAGACGGAATCCAACTTTAGGGACGGTAATCAACATCTGAGTATCAAACGGCTTGTCGAGTTGGTTACGTAATTGATAGATGTGACTGCGCAACACGTCATTGTTGGGTTCGTCTTCTTCCCAGAGTTTGTAGGAAATATCTTCGCGAGTAACCACTTCTGGTGCTTTTTGGCACAACATCTCAAGGATGGTGTAAGTGGTTGGGTTGAGTGCGAGTAACTTATCTTGACGGTACGCTTTACGCGTTTTTTGGTCGATGGTGAGTTCATCAAACTGCAATTTAGAAGAAGCCACTTTTCCTCGGTAACGACGAACAAGCGCTTTCATTCTGGCTTCCAAAATATCCAAATCAAAAGGTTTGGTTAGATAGTCATCGGCACCATGCTCAAACCCTTTTAACATATCATCGCGGCTATCTAACGCAGTCAACATCAAAATAGGTGTCGCGTTGCCTTGGTCTCGCAGTTTATTACAAACCGTGAGGCCGTCCATTCTTGGCAACATCAGATCCAATATGATGATATCAAATGAGTTTTCCAACGCGAGTTGCAGACCGAGTTCGCCGTTGTCCGCATAATCGAGTTCCATGCCAATACACTCAAAATAATCAAACAAGACACCTGCGATTTCACGGTTATCTTCGACTAATAGAACTCGTTTCATTTTGATTCTCATACAGAAATAGACGGTAACATTATCCTGAGTGAGCGTGAAAAATATGTCAATAACATAACTTTCACTTATGAGGGGGTAGATTGGATTCAGATTAAAAAATAGAAGAACGTATTATGTCTGAACTTCATATTAGCCGACCTAAAGTCTCCACATCACGGATCAATCCCGCCGTTTCACTATCGATCATTGTGCCGTTTTACGATGAACAAGAGGTGTTAGAAGAGTTTCATTCTCGCTTAACCAAGGTACTGGATAGCTTACCCATCACCAGTGAAATTGTTTATGTCGATGATGGCAGCAAAGACAACAGCTTGGATTTGGTGAGTTCATTCACTTCAATCAATAGCTCAATTTCTGTGATCGGTTTAAGCCGTAACTTTGGTAAAGAATCAGCGATGAGTGCTGGCCTCGAACACTGCCGAGGACAAGCTGTGATCTTGCTCGATGCCGATCTACAAGACCCACCCGAGCTGATTCCTCAAATGATTGCCAAATGGCGCGAAGGTTATGACGTCGTCAATATGCAGCGTAGCCAACGTGATGGTGAAACGTGGTTTAAGAAGTTTTCAGCAGCAAGCTTTTACAAAGTCATGAACGTGGCAGCGAAGATCGATGTTCCAGAAAATGTCGGTGATTTCCGACTGTTAAGCCGAGAGGTTGTCGACCATATCAACCAACTGCCTGAACGTAACCGTTACATGAAAGGCATCTTTTCATGGCCAGGTTTTAGACAAGCAACGATTCAGTTTAAGCGCGATGCTCGCTTCTGTGGCGAGACGAAATGGAACTACCTGAAACTCATCGGATTGGCGATGGATGGCATCACATCATTTTCTATCCGCCCACTGCGTATTGCGACGGCCGTTGGTGGATTAGTGGCGCTTACCGCTTTTGTGTATGGCGTCTTCATCGTGTTCAAAACCATGATGTTTGGTGAGCCTATTACTGGCTACCCATCCATGATGGTGGTTCAACTTGCCCTTGGCGGCATTCAACTTCTGAGTATTGGTTTAATGGGGGAATACATAGGTCGTATTTTCATTGAAACCAAGAACCGCCCTTTGTATCTGATTCAATCGGTGGTCGATACCCCAGCATTAAAAACACATTTTAAATTAGAGGAGTCAGCATGAGCCTGAACCGAACGCACCTATGGTATTTGTTGGCTTTTGCATTGGTTCTAAGGCTCTTATCTCTGGCGACATACCCTTTAATGGATACTACGGAAGCGCGCTATGGAGAAATGGCTCGCTTGATGGTAGAAACCGGCAATTGGTTAACCCCTCAATTTGATTACGGCATCCCTTTCTGGGGTAAACCACCGTTGTTCACATGGATGAGTGCGGCTGGGATTGAGCTGTTTGGTTTGAGTGAGTTTGCTGTGCGTGCACCACACTGGCTAGCAGGTTTTGCGACGATTCTGTTGGTTGCGTACATGGCTAAGCGCACCGGACAAAGTGCCTTGGTGGCGGCCGTGGTATTGGCGACATGTGGGATTTTCTCTATCGCGGCGGGTGCTGTTATGACTGACATGGCATTAACGTTAGCGATGACCATAGCCATGTTAGGTTTCTACCTATGTTGGTTAGGAGGAGAGGGTTCGAAGGGAGAAGGGAGCGCGAAGACTAATCGGTCTTGGGGCTATGTCGGTTTCATTGGCTTAGCACTAGGCTTGCTGGCAAAAGGGCCGGTAGCGATTGTGATTATGGGTATCGCTACCGGCCCTTGGTTAGTATTGCAACATGGATTTTTTGGCGCTTTTAAAGTGTTATGGCAACGCTTTCCACTGTTGTCAGGCTTAGGCGTGATGCTAGCGATTGCTTTGCCGTGGTACATCATGGCTGAAATGGCAACACCGGGTTTTATTGATTACTTTATTGTTGGCGAGCACTTTAAGCGTTTTGTTGTGAGTGGTTGGGAGGGCGATTTATACGGTTCTGCCCATGACCAAGCAAGAGGCATGATTTGGATTTTCTGGATTCAAGCGGCTGCGCCGTGGTCGATTGTGTTGCCTATTTTGACTTTCGCCCGTCGTAAGAAAATCGCAGAAGTTAACGCTGAACATAGTGGGTTGTTTTCATTCCTTGTGTGTTGGTTGGTCTCTCCTCTAATTCTTTTCACTATGGCGGGTAATATTCTTCCAGCTTACGTCCTACCGGGTATTCCAGCCCTTGGCTTGCTGGTGGCAACGCTTGTGGTAGAAAAAGATAAGAAGTGGTTCTCGAGTGTGGCTTTGGTGCTACCTGTGCTGTTAATGATTGCGATGGTCTACCTCAACCTAGGCAAAGCGAACGAGAAAAGTGACCGTATTATCTTCGAGCAGATCACGGATGAAGCGCCGAGCTTTTACATCGGTAAACGACCGTTCTCTGGGCAATTTTACAGTCATGGACAAGCGAAAAAGCTACTTGATGTTAAGCAGTTAGATGGTATCGACAAGTTCTATCTGATTGGTAAAAGAGCGGAAGTAGAAACCAAGATTAAAGACAACGCGTTGACCTGTATTTTAGAACCGACGGTGAAGATCAAGCGCGCTCTATTTAGTTGTCATAGCCAAAATATCAAACCAAATATATCGTTGAGCCATATTCGAAGTGATGGCGATGTTCAATTTTAACTCGTCATCGAGACTGTTTAGCCACAAGTTCGACGCGCTAAACAAAAAACTACAACCTCACCATAAGATGATTAAATTCGCTATGGTGGGGGCGGGTGGCTTTGTTGTCGATTGTGCCGTGTTTGCATTGCTGCATTACGTTATTGGGCTGCCGTTAATGAGTGCTCGAATTGGCTCTTTCATCGTAGCTGCAACGACAACTTGGTTTGGAAATCGAGTGTTGACCTTTGAGCTCAAAGGGCAGGGGAGTTGGTCCGAAAAGCTGATTCAGTGGCAAAAGTTCATGCTGTCAGCATCGATATCGGCGATACCTAATTTGCTGTGCTTTAAGTTGATGACTGAATTGCTGCCTGCATTTACTGGGGCAGTGTTTATCGCAATGGCGGTTGGCATCTTGGTGGGCATGGTCAGTAACTATTTGCTTAGTCAGTATTGGGTGTTTGCTCGTTAGGCTATCTTGTAACAGACACAAAAAAGCGCAGCTAAATAGCTGCGCTTTGTGTTTTTACGATAGCGAAGTCAATCGGTTCGCGATATTAGCGTTGTGCTGCGCGCTGGCGGTTCTTGCCGTTACTTGCAGGTTTGCCACCTTGACCATTGCCCGCTTTGTTACGGTTTGGTTTGCCATTTCCGCCGCCATTACCTTGTGATTGCTGACCACCAGGACCTTTCTTAATGAAGCCAGTCGCTGGTTTACGAGCATTGCCATTACCGCCACCTTGGTTAGCATTACCTTGGCTACCGTTGCCGTTACCATTCGGCTTCTTGCCACCCGGTTTCTTACCAGAGTGGTTACGTGGGCTTTCGCCACCAAGACCTGGCTGAGATTTACTGTGCTTAGTCGCAAAGCGTTGTGAACCGTGACGACCAGACTTACGACGTTGTGCCGGTGTTTGTGCATCAAAGTCTTCTGCTGGTACTAGGCAGTTTGCTTTGTCACCAATTAGGTGCTGTTTACCCATGCTGATCAGTGCTTCACGGATGATTTTCCAGTTTTCAGGATCGTGGTAACGAAGCAGTGCTTTATGCAGACGACGTTGACGATCACCTTTCGGCACAGGAACATCTTCACGCTTCTTATATTTCACGCGTTTCAGAGGGTTAGTCTCTGAGTAGTACATCGACGTTGCATTACACATTGGCGATGGGTAGAAGTTCTGTACTTGGTCACACTCGTAGTTGTGCTTTTTCAGCCACATTGCAAGGTTAAGCATGTCTTCATCTTCTGTGCCCGGGTGAGCAGAGATAAAGTAAGGAATTAAGTACTGTTTCTTACCAGCTTCAGCGCTGTACTTCTCGAACATCTCTTTGAAACGATCGTAAGTGCCCATGCCCGGCTTCATCATCAGATCCAGTGGGCCTTTTTCAGTATGCTCTGGAGCAATCTTCAAGTAACCACCAACGTGGTGAGTCACAAGCTCACGAACGTATTCTGGAGATTCAATCGCTAAGTCGTAACGTACACCAGAAGCGATCATGATCTTCTTAACACCCGGTACTTTTCTCGCAGAGCGGTACAGGTCGATAGTGTGTTGATGGTCTGTGTTTAGCTTTTCACAGATTTTCGGGAACACACATGATGGACGACGACAGTTAATTTCAGCTTTTGGATCTGAACAACCTAAACGGTACATGTTCGCCGTTGGGCCGCCCAAGTCAGAAATAGTACCTGTGAAGCCCGGTACTTTATCTTTAATGTCTTCGATCTCATCCAAGATAGATTCTTTCGAACGGTTCTGAATGATGCGACCTTCGTGCTCTGTGATTGAACAGAAAGAACAACCACCAAAACAACCACGCATGATGTTAACCGAGGTTTTTATCATGTCGTATGCTGGGATTTTCGCTTTGCCGTACATCGGGTGCGGAACACGCTTGTACGCAAGGCCAAACACGTAGTCCATCTCTTCTGTGGTCAATGGAATAGGCGCTTGGTTAATCCAAAGCTCGCGATCACCGTGACGTTGAATCAGAGCACGACCTGAGTACGGGTTTGTCTCAAGGTGCAGAATACGACTAGCGTGAGCGTAAAGAATACGGTCATTGTTTAGCTTTTCGTAACCTGGGATACGAACCGCTGTAGTTTTTGCATCGTGACGAGAAGGGCGAATAGTAATAGGTTGCGCTTTTACTTCTTCTTTTTCGTCTTTCTTGGTATCACACTGAGTTTCAACTTCGTACGGGTTAACCGGAACATACGCTTTGTTCGGCTTTTCGATACGAGAAGAGTCAATGATCTTGAAGCCTTCAGGGGCCGCAGGAAGATTGATAGCAGTACCGCGGATATTGGTCAGCGTAGACATGTCTTCACCATCGGCAATGCGGTGTGCTACTTCAACCAATGCACGCTCAGCGTTACCAAAAAGAAGAATGTCAGCTTTTGCATCAAACAATACAGAGCGGCGAACTTTATCTGACCAGTAGTCGTAGTGAGCTACACGACGTAAGCTCGCTTCAATACCACCAAGCACGATTGGCGTGCCTTTGTAAGCTTCACGACAACGTTGAGAATAAACCAGAGTTGCACGATCAGGACGCTTGCCACCTTCATTGTTCGGAGTATAAGCATCATCGTGACGTAATTTGCGATCAGAGGTGTAGCGGTTGATCATGGAGTCCATGTTACCCGCTGTGATGCCGAAGAATAGGTTAGGTTTACCTAGCTTCATGAAGGCATCTTTATTGTCCCACTTTGGTTGAGCAATAATGCCCACGCGGAAACCTTGAGCTTCAAGCAGACGGCCGATGATAGCCATACCAAAGCTCGGGTGATCGACATAAGCGTCACCAGTTACAATAATAATGTCACAGCTATCCCATCCAAGAGCATCCATCTCCTTTCTACTGGTAGGCAAAAATGGTGCAGTTCCGTAGCACTCGGCCCAGTATTTTTTGTGTTCGTGAATAGGAGTGATATCGCTGTACATATTTCAACCTCTGATTTTTGAGGCGGGAATTATAGCGGCATGAGCCTAGACTAGCCAGTAGAACATGCCCCTGTTAGTTCTGGTGTCTTTCGTCTTTTTACGGTAAATGGCGATAAAAGAGCCATACAACAGCATAGTTGAAGCCTTGAATAACGTCGCTAATTTGTGATTTTGATTAGTGTTCGCAGCAGTTTTTGATATTATTCGCGAAAATAAGTCTGAAGAAGTAGATCCACAATGGTCGAAACGTTATTAGTACAATTTGCTCCGATGCTTTTAGGAACCCAACTGATCTTAACCCTCATCTTGGTGAAAGGGGATATTTGTCCGGGGCAGCGTGGTCGGATCCACAAGATGTTACCTGCGATTGGCGTGCTGTGGCTTGCCGTCGCTTCAGTAAAAATTGAAGCCTTTCTGGTCGTGTTCGCGATCTTTTATTTCTATTCTCAAGTTCAAACCAAGAAGACTCGCGATTCTGGTCCTATCTGGGTGATGTACTTGGCCTGTGGTTTAGCGTTGTCATATGTTGCTATACAAGCGACTGAGCAAGCAACCGCTGTTGGTATCATTACTACTTTGCTGCTAGTGGTACTGTTAGGAGCAGCGTTTGGCCATCTACTACTGACGATTGCAAGGACACGGTTGCAGGCATTTCATCGAGTGCTTCCTGTTGTGGGCGTGCTAACCGGTATGTTGGTAGTACTGGCGACCGTCGTGAGTGTTTACTCTTTGTCTGAAGCTCAATTAGAACCTGTGATTTCCACTTTGCTATTTAGTTTTGCTTTGTTGATCTCCTCAATCGTGGTGTGGTGTTGGCATTTACTGTTCGCAAGAACGCCTGAAAAGCTTCAACTGAGTATTTCGTTGTTGATGTTATTGGTGGCCGTTGTGGGTTTAACGCCAGTTTGGGCGCTTTAATCACGCACTTTCATTAATTACGTATTCTTGTTAAGAAGTGTGATCTGTTTTTTAGCGTGACGTTGGTAAGCGTTCTAAACTTAACTCTAGTCAGTGTGTTCGTAAGGAGTACGAGATGGATTTAAGCAACGTCAAAGGTTTCGATAGCATTATTTTGCTAGGAATCGTTAATGAAAAACTTCGCCTAGAATGCGATAGCTTTGAAGAGCTGATCAGCATGTATGAAATGGATACAGAAAGTGTTGTGGGCAAGCTCGATATGCTTGGCTATCAATACGATCCATTGACTAACCAGTTTAAGTCTTACTCGAGATAAGCTAAAGATTAGCGCATCTTTTATCGAAAATGACATGCATCGCGTGTTGTGGGTGTTGAGAGAAAAAAAGTCACAGATTATCTGTGACTTTTTTGTTTCTGACGAATCGATCGAGCTTAACTTAGCCATAAATCATCTTTAAACGACCTCTATGCCATCTAAGTGACTCTTACTTTGCTGTCTTGCCGTGCTAAAGAAAGCTTGCAGGTAACGTTTATCTTTCTCAGAGTTTCTTACCGCTGCGAACAGTCTTCTTGATAGTCCTTTGCCTAATGGCTTGCTGGCAATCAGCCCTTGTCTTGAGAATTCACTGATCGCCCAGTTTGGTAGAGCCGCTACTCCCAAACCTGCTGATACCATTTGAACTAGCATTAACGTGTTGTCCGCTTGTTTCCACTTTTTAGGTTCTACACCCGCAGGCTGTAAAAAGTGCTTCACGACATCTAAACGCTGTTTTTGAACAGGGTAGGTGAGCATGGTGAGATCGCTAAGATCTTGCGGTTCAATGCTCGCTTTTTCTGCCAAAGGTGAGTTGATTGCGGTGATCAAACGCATCTCAAAATCAAAGAGTGGTTCGTAGTGAACCTCAGAGCGAGGCTGTATATCAGAGGTGATCACCAAATCTAGCTCGCCTGCCATTAGCGCGGGTAGCGGCTCAAACCCAAAGCCTGACGAGAAATCTAGCGTTACGCTTGGCCAAGCCACTTGATATTCCTTCAAAGCAGGCATTAACCATTGGAAGCATGAGTGACATTCAATCGCCATGTGCAAACGACCATTCACATCCTCTTTCAGGCTCGCGAGTTCGTTCTCCGCTTTAGCTATTCTTGGCTGTATCTCATCGGCAAGCCTAAGCAAAATCTCACCTTCAGAGGTGAACTTAACTGGTCTAGTTTTACGTAGGAAAAGCTGACCACCGATACGCGCCTCAAGGTCTTTCAGTTGGTGAGAAAGCGCCGACTGAGTCAAGTGAAGAGAAGTTGCCGTCGCTGTTAGCGAGCCGCTGTCTCTTAAGGTAGTCAATGTTCGAAGGTGTTTAAGCTCTATCATGAGTTTTCCTCATATTCCCTAAGCCAATTCAATATTTCTTAATAATCACCCTACGGGGTTTTCTTCCATTTGTAAACGTCTAGATGTCCAGATGGATTTAATTTTTTCAGCTTTAGATTATTCAAGATGAATATTTTTAATAAACAAGATGAATATTTGGACGTTGTTCATCGTTCAGATTAGGGAGATAGTTTAGCCATCCAGACGCCTTATAAAGAACTTAAACCATAAGCTAGGCAGTTTGATCGAACACTAAAAATTATTGAATAAGGAACAGGTTCATGACTACGACAACGCATATTTTAGGCTACCCACGTATCGGCGAAAAACGCGAACTCAAATTCACTTTAGAAAAATACTGGCGCGGTGAGATTAGCCAATCAGATTTAAAGCAACTCGGTAGCGAACTAAGAAATCGTAACTGGAATGTACAAGCTGACGCGAATCTTAGCTTTGCAACTGCGGGTGACTTCGCATGGTACGACCATGTATTAACAACGACTTTACTTCTAGGCCACGTACCAAAGCGCCATACTGGTGGTTCTGAAGATGAAAAATCCTTCCCAGATTTAGATACTTTGTTCCGTGTGGGGCGTGGTCAATCTCAGGTTCAGTCGACTTGTTGCGGTGGTACGCATACGTCTAGTGACGGCACTAAAGATAGCTTTGCGGCTTCTGATATGACTAAGTGGTTCAACACCAACTACCATTACATTGTGCCTGAGTTCAGCAAAGACGATTCCTTTGAAGTGAGCTGGCCACAACTGTTTGACGAAGTGAGTGAAGCGATAAAATCCGGGCATAAGGTGAAGCCAGTTTTGTTAGGCCCGTTATCTTATTTATATCTTGGTAAAGAAGTGGAGGAGGGTTTTGATCGTTTATCTCTTCTTCCGCGCCTTCTTACCGCTTACCAAGCAATTTTGGCAAAACTCGCTAAGTTGGGGGTTGAGTGGGTTCAAATCGATGAACCAATTCTTTCGCTTGAGCTTGAGAGTCAATGGGCAGATTCATTCAAGTTGGTGTATCAAGTGATTCAAGGTGATGTAAAACTGCTGCTCACTACTTATTTTGATTCGGTGACTGATACCTTAGATAAGATAGTAGAGCTACCAGTTAATGGCCTACATATCGACTTAGCAGCAGCACCACAGCAACTTGATGAAGTAGTGGGTAAGTTACCTGAACACTGGGTACTTTCAGCAGGGGTGATTAATGGACGAAACGTTTGGCGAGCTGATTTAGCCGCTCAACTAGAGTTACTACAACCAGTGAAAGAGAAGCTAGGAGACAAACTTTGGGTAGCAAGTTCATGTTCACTTTTGCATAGTCCAGTCGACCTTGAGTTAGAAGATTCACTCAGCGATGAAGTGAAGAGTTGGTTTGCTTTCGCGAAACAGAAAGTGACCGAGGTGAGTATATTGGGTGCGGCACTAGACGGTAACCACAATGCTATCTTGGCGTGTGAAACCTACAGCCAGCCGATTGTTGCACGCAAGAGCGCGACTCATGTGAATAAGCCGCAGGTTCAAGCTCGTATTAACACCATTACCAAAACCCTAACCGAGCGAAGTGCTCCTTATGCCGAACGCGCTTCACATCAGTCTGAGGTGTTAGGTTTACCATTATTGCCAACCACAACAATTGGTTCATTTCCACAAACCGGAGAGATCCGTGTTCAGCGTAGTGCTTACCGCACTGGCAAACTGAGTGAAGCGGAATACAACACCGCGTTGAAAGGTCATATTGCGGATGCGGTGAAACGACAAGAAGCACTTGATTTGGATGTACTGGTTCATGGTGAAGCTGAACGTAATGATATGGTGGAGTACTTTGCTGAAAATCTAGCAGGCTTCCAAACTACCAAATTTGGTTGGGTACAAAGTTATGGCTCTCGTTGCGTGAAACCTGCGATTGTGGTTGCGGATATCGAGCGTGAAAAACCAATGACGGTGGAATGGTCGACCTATGCTCAATCTCTGACTTCAAAGCAGATGAAAGGCATGCTAACTGGGCCTGTTACTATCTTGTGTTGGACATTCCCACGTGAAGATATTTCACGCAAAGAGATAACCAATCAACTGGCGTTTGCGTTGCGAGATGAGGTGTCTGATTTGCAAGACGCAGGTATCAACATTATTCAAATTGATGAGCCTGCCATTCGTGAAGGTTTGCCATTGAAAAAGCGTGACCATGCAGAATACTTAGAGTGGGCAGTGGATGCCTTTAAGATTTCAGCTGCGAGTGCTAAACCAGAAACTCAGATTCACACCCACATGTGTTACAGCGAGTTCAACGAGATCATTGATTCAGTCGCTGCGCTAGACGCCGATGTGATTACCATAGAGACTTCTCGTTCGAACATGGAACTGCTGAAAGCGTTTGAAGAGTTCAACTACCCGAATGCGATTGGGCCTGGCGTTTATGACATCCACTCACCAAACATTCCTTCAGAAGAGTGGATTGTTGATTTACTTAAGAGAGCGGCAAAGAAAATCCCAGCAGAACGTTTGTGGGCAAACCCTGATTGTGGGCTGAAGACGCGTAACTGGGCAGAGACAGAAGCGGCACTGGCTAATTTAGTTTCAGCGACTAAAATGCTGCGTAAAGAGTGGGAGTCGGCAGAAGCATCAGCATAATTAAAGCTAGGGTGTTATCGTTCTAAAAACAAAAGTCTGAGAAAAGAAAGGCCTCGCATCTGCAAGGCCTTTCTTGTTTGTTACTAGCTTAACGTTAGAAATCAAATCTAGTTAATGCTCTGACATGTCTCTTTGCTGATTAGCTTTTCAACCATCAGTTGTCCGCGAGTGTTGCGAACCTTAATGTTGTAAGCCAAGCCCATGTCAAGGTTTGCTCTAACTTCAGAGTTGGTGCAGTAGCTGTTAACACTCATATCTACGACTTGGTTTAAAGGCTTAGCACCTTTAGCGTCTTGGTTGTAGATCATCATGATCTCGATAACGGTATTTTTTGCCAGCACACGCATGACTGACAGTGGGCCATACTCAATCGGCAGGCCGGCAGATAAAACGCCAGCACGGTGTTGCGCCATCATTTCAAGCTGTCTTTGTTGGTCTTGCTCACTTGAAGCACAGCCTGCGAGCAGAGCTAAAGCCAGAGAGCCAATAATCCATTTTTTCACGTTAAAATACTTTCTTGAATGGTTTTACAATGACATTTTGGTAGACACGTGCCTCAATGTACGGATCTGCGTCTGCCCATACCTGTGCGTCCTCTAAAGAATTAAACTCAGCAATTACAGTAGAGCCAGTGAAGCCGGCTTCACCAGGGTTGTCTGAATCAATCGCAGGCATTGGGCCAGCAGTCAAAAGTCGGCCTTCATCGTGAAGTGTTTGCAGGCGTTCTAGATGTTGTGGGCGAACACTTAGGCGCTTTTCTAATGAATTTTCGACGTCTTGAGAAAAAATCACGTACCACATATTGGTATATCCTTATTTTACTTCACTGAATTGGGGGCGTTTAAATTCGCTATCTTGCTAATTTACGCGAACTAATTGGTATTGGAAGAGCTAATGATAAGAAATTGTGAAATGGTGCGAGAGAGAAGTATGGTCTTTAGCGATTTCATTCGTTGAAACTAAAGACCGTCTACATTAGCAGCTTGGTGAAAAGTACTATTTATTGATTGGGCGAGGCTTACCACTTTCATCAACCGCAACGTAGTTGAATGTCGCGCCACAAACCTTGTAGCGGTCGCCGATACCGTGATCAAGTACAGGCTTAACCCAGACTTCTAGGTCGATATTCATCGAGCTGCGACCAATCTTAGTGCAGTCACCATAAACACACACAACATCACCCACTGAAACCGGCTGTTTGAACTCGATACTCGATACTGAAACCGTGACTATCTTGCCGTTAGATATCTCTTTTGCCAGTATGCCGCCAGCAAGGTCAAGCTGTGACATTATCCAACCACCGAAAATCTGGCCTGCTGCATTGGTATCAGAAGGCATCGCTAATGTGCGAAGAAGTAAAGAACCAATCGGGTTCAAAGTTGATTGAATAGTCATTGTCGTACTCTTAATGGTATTGATTGTTTTATATAAAAATAGATGTGTTTACGAGACTCGTGGTGGTCTAATTTTTAACGTCTTCACCGAACACAAATAATCAGCGGCCAATGATCACGAGTATCATTGGCCAATCGCATATTGATAATAATTGTATCAAATAGGGTATGAGGACTCATCCCTAAGGGCTATTTCTCGTCGGTATTTTTATCCGTTAACTCTTTCTGCTGGTCTTTTGGTAGATGCTTATAGATATAAACACCAGTGAGCAAGGTGAAGAGCAAGGTCGCGATGAGTAGACCAAACACTTTGAAGTTGACCCAAACATCCAACGGTAGGCTGAAAGCAACGTAAACGTTGAGAACGGCACATAGGGTAAAGAACAGCGTCCATGCCCAGTTGATCTTGCCCCATACCGAATCAGGCAGTGTGATCTCTTTGCCTAACATACCTTTAATCGCTGATTTGCCCATGATGTGACTGACCGTCAGGCCAATCGCAAACAGTGCGTAAACGATGGTGACTTTCCATTTAATGAAGTTGTCGTCGTGCAAGAAGATGGTCATGCCACCAAATACGGCAACCATCAAAAATGTGATGATCTGCATTTTCTCTACTTTCTTGTAGATAATGTACGTCAAAACGATTTGTACTGCAGAAGCAACAATCAATGCGCCTGTAGCTGTGTAGATGTCGTACATCTTATACAGCGCAAAGAAAATAATGAGAGGAATGAAATCAAGAATTTGTTTCATGTGGCACTGAATGTCCAGTTAGTTGAGTTGCCAACAGTCTAACGAAAACTGTCCCGATGCTAAATAGCCCGAGACAATTGGGTAACAATTAATTCCATCTAACCGCTAATCGTTTATAACGATTTCAAGCCAGTTATCGCATTGATGTGGTTTGGTAGCGAGGTATCAGTTTCTTGATGTCTTCAAGGTAACCCTCACTTTTCAAATCATCTAGCGTATTTTCGAGTTCTTGCTCGCTCATCGCAAAACAGGTTGATTTGCCAGTCGTTAGGTCGAGAAACTCGTGATATTCACGCTCTGTGAAGTGACCGATTCTATCCATTAATAAGGTTTTAACCCCATGGTGAATTAAGCCGTAATATGTATGTCTTTGTAAGGTCATAGCCTATCCTCCGTGACAGGGTGCGAAGAAAAGACAACCTGCTGTAAATTGTTTGGGTTATCTATGACAAAGCAATTCGAATGCCATTTGGGTCACAGACACAGAATATTTCTGTTATCAAATTGAATTGATTCTTTTTTCAATCAGTTAAATGAAAGCTAATTCTGTTCTCAACCAAACAATACGTCGCTGACGGAAAATAGTTTTATTTTGAGAACGTTGTCATTCTCATTATGACGCTTTACTGAAGCCTTATGGTCTTTGAGCTTGGCAATTTCCCCGTTGTTAACCGACAAGCCACTCGACCAATGTAGTTAGGGATACATTTTGGCGATTCTTGGGCTGAATTAAGAAGTAACCATTTCCTGAAAAGACACTGTCTTCACTCACTTTGACTAATCTGCCTAAATCAATATCTTGCTTGGCAAGCGTGATGTCGCCTATCGCAATTCCAAATCCTTGAATAGCTGCATTCATCGCTTGATCGAGTGTTGCGAACTGTTGGTTATTCTTGCTCGAAAGGTCATGACTTCCTATGTGCTCCAACCAAAGTCGCCAATCACTTTGTTCATTGTTGGCGTGTAACCACGTGTAGTGAGCGAGTTGGTGCGGTTTGATTAGAGAAGAGGAACCACTGGTAAGGTGATTGGGTTTGATGCTTTGCGCTTGGCAGACGGGTGCGAGTTGCTCGTTGAACAATAACTGGCTGACGATCGATTGTTGGCTCGGCTTCTTGCCATAGGTAATCACGGCATCGAACGGGTCAAAACTTGGCTCAAAAACATGCTTGATGGTAGAAGTGAGCTCAACATCAATCTCAGGGTAGGCTTCTTGAAAAGACATCAGTTTTGGTAGCAACCAAGAGGTAATGCAACTCGGTGCGTTTAGCTTAATTTTGGAAGGGGAACTCGCCACTTGGTTCAGTGCGGATTGCAGTCGCTGAATTGTATCTTGGATGAGCGGAACCAGTTCTTCTCCTTTGGGTGTTAATGACAACCCCCGAGCATGACGATAGAAAAGGTCGCACCCAAGATTTTCTTCAAACGACAATACCTGACGACTCACTGCACCTTGCGTAACATTGAGCTCATGTGCCGCGCGTGTAAAGTTGAGGTGCCTTGCCGTAGACAAAAACGCGAGCAAGGTTTTGGTTGAAGGAAGTGTGCGATTCATATCTTTACCTATGACTTTTTATCATGGCTATTATGTGATTATTTCGATTCATTTATCAATAGTGTTCTGTTTGAATGTAAATACTTAATCATCATTTGTGATTCAATATTTGTATAAGTCACATTTTTTGAATATGAAGGCAATGATGAAGACATTGTGATTTTGTGAAAGGGATAGCTTCTTGACATCTTTTATTGATAGCTTAGTGCCTCAGGCTGTAAAAAAATTAATACCTTATCAATCGGCAAGAAGAATTGGTGGTGATGGACGTGTCTGGCTAAACGCCAATGAATTGGAAAGCTCGCTGTTTCAAGGAGAAGCAAGTCACAACCGATACCCAGACTTCTTACCACAAGATATTGCTAAGGCTTATCAAGATTACTGTAGTACCGATGCCGCGACTGTGGCTGTTCGTGGTGCAGATGAAGCGATTGATTTGCTGATCAGAACATTCTGTAAACCGGCGTGCGACAACATACTTGTCTGCTCTCCAACGTATGCGATGTATGAGTTTTGCGCTGATGCATTGGCGATTAATACCTTGGACTCTCCATTGCAGGAAGACTTTAGCCTGAACGTCGCTGATATTGTGAATAAGGCAGAACTGGCGAATATCGTGTTTCTTTGCTCACCAAACAATCCAACGGGCAATGTGATTCCTAAATCGGATTTGATTCAGGTATTGGAAGGCACGATTGGGAAGTCGCTAGTGGTCGTCGATGAAGCGTATATCGAATTTGAACCACAAACGTCAGCCGTTAGTCTTATTGAACGCTATCCACATTTGGTTGTGATTCGCACCTTGTCTAAGGCATTTGGACTGGCTGCGGTTCGTTGTGGTTTTATCTTAGCGAGTCAAAATGTGATGCAGTATGTCGCGAAGCTGATTCCACCGTATCCGATGCCAGATTGCTCATCTCAAATCGTGCTAGACGCTTTGTCCGATGAACGAGTCTCAGTGATGCAAGACGCGACGCAAAAGCTGGTTGAACTACGTAACTGGTTTGCTTGTGAGCTAACGCGGTTTGATTTCATCGAGTCTGTTTACCCTTCATCGACAAACTTCATTTTGCTGCGTCAAAAAGCAGGGCACCAAGTGTTCAGTGTCTTGGCGAAGGACGGCATTGTGACAAGGAACCAAAACCATGAACCGGCTTTGCGTAACTGTGTTCGAATCAGTATTGGTAGCCAAGAGAGCATGTTAGAAGTGATAACGTCACTAACACGCTACCAAACCGAGCTACAACAGACTCAACAAGATCAGCAAAAACGACAGCATCAACAAGATCAATATATAGAAACTCAATCTCAACTCGATAAAGATCATATCTAGGATGGCAATGATGAAAAAGATAATACTAGGACTCGCTTGTGCGGCCGCTTTACTTGGTACAACGGTACAGGCGAAAGAAATCCGTTTGGCGTCGGACTTTACGTATCCGCCATTCAACTATAAAAACAGCGACGGTGTGCCTGTCGGGTTTGATATTGAGATAGCTGATGCTTTGTGTGAGCAAGCTAAACTCGATTGTACTTGGGTTTCACAAAGCTGGGATTCGCTAATTCCAAGTTTGTTGGCAAGAAAGTCGGATGTGATCATGGCTTCGATGCGCATTACCGAAGAGCGTAAGCGTAAAATCTTATTTACTGACAAGTACTACCAAACACCAGCCGTATTTGTTGCTGCTAAAAGCGCAGAATTCAGCGTTGATGAGGCAGGCTTAGCGGGTAAAACCATCGGTGTTCAGCAAGGTACGATTCACGATCGCTACGTAACCGACAAGTTTGGTAGTGTTGCCAACATTAAGCGTTACACAGGGCAAGATGAAGTGTATCTGGATCTGCAAAACGGTCGCTTAGATCTAACCTTCGGCAACTCAGATCAACTGTCATTGGCTTTCTTAGATAAGAAAGAAGGCGAGGGTTTTGAGTTCAAAGGCAAAGCCGTTACCGACAAAGCCTACATCGGTGAGGGTACGGCGTTAGCATTAAGAAAGCAGGATTCAAAATTGGCGAAACAATTCAATGCTGCGATTGAAGAGATCAGAGCAAACGGTACTTACGACAAGATCGCCGCTAAGTACTTCACGTTTGATATCTATGGCGCTGATTTGTAATTCGTTTAACGCCTAAAAATTAGAACACCAAAAACAAAAATCCGAGGGCTGTAAGGCTCTCGGATTTTTGTTACAAACAATTCATCCTCTCAAGCTTCTCTCTATTGCCTTTATCTATTCTTGTTACCTAAATCCAACCGAAAACCTTGCCTTCATCACCTCACAAAGCACTGTTCACGACTCGCGTTTTCGAGCGAGGAGACCTTCTTTGTCGTGCTCCATAACTGAATTTAATGTCTTAAAATAACATAAATAGATCGATACTCTTTTACTAAGAGATTGTTCTTAAAGCAGTTGAAAGTAATCGAAATTACAAAAAAATCCAAAGTAGAACTGATTAATGGTCTAATTAGTCCCAAATATGATTGGTATCACAATCAATTAGGTTCTCAGGCCAATAGATAAACCTTAGTTCACAAAATATACATATAGTATTGTAATACAAAATTCATAGAGTAAGAATATTGTAATGAAACGTTACTGCTATGAGCGATGTGCAATTGAACGTTAGATTTCAAACTTAGCTATAGCGTTGCATATAAAAACTGTACCTCTTACAAAATGGATTCTGGAGAAGAACATGAAAAAACACCTACTGACGATTGCAGCGGCTTCAATTCTTATGGCATTTGGCGCTCAAGCAAAAACTTTGACGTTAGGGCATGCAATGTCATTAGAAAGCGCAGCTCACCAAGGCATGGTGATCATGGCTGATAAAGTTAAAGAAAAATCGAATGGTGAACTTACGATTAAGATCTTTCCAAACGGTCAATTAGGCTCTGAACGTGACCAAGCGGAGCAAGTTGTTACTGGCGCGATTGATATGGCCAAAATCAATGGTGGGTTAGCCGAATCTTTTGAACCAACGTTTAAGGTTAATGCACTGCCTTTCTTATTCCGTGACGTTCCACATATGAGAACCTTCATGCGAAGTGAAGCTGCACAAGAGATGCTGCTTTCAAGCGAAGGTAAAGGTTTTATCGGTCTTACATTCTATGATTCAGGCACACGTAGCTTCTACGCTAAGAAAGCCATCAACTCACCAGCAGATCTAGCTGGCATGAAAGTTCGAGTTCCTGGTTCTCCAACCATGATGGAAATGGTTAACTTACTTGGTGGTAAAGCAACACCTGTACCTTTCAATGAGGTATACACGGCTCTGCAACAAGGTGTAATTGATGGTGCTGAGAATAATATTTCTAGCTTAGTTGAAATGAAACACAGTGAAGTTGCCAAATTTTACTCTATGGACCAGCACATGATGACACCTGACGTGATCATCATTTCAGAATACAAATGGGGTTCATTAACGGCAGAAGAGCAAAAGATCTTAAAAGAAGCTGCTGCTGAGTCTCTTGAAGAGCAGATCAAAATCTGGGATGCAACAGATGACATGAACAAAGAGAAAGGAATGAAAGAAGGTGTCACGTTTGTTGAAGTTGATAAAGCCCCTTTCCGTGCAGCTGTTAAACCTATGATTGATGAGGCGAAAAAAGATCCAAAACTAGCTCCATTCATTGAAAAAATTGAAGCTCTTTAATCAGTCTTAGTGAAAATATAATTTTGCCTTGGCTTTGCTAAGGCAAAATTTTTTGAGGTATCACACCATGTTAGCAACTTTCAGAAACCTACTTGATAGGCTGATTCTTTTTGTCTCTTCTTTTGCACTAATGTTACTTGTCGTTACTGTCACTTGGCAGGTCTTTAGTCGTTATGTTTTGAATGATCCAAGTAACTGGACTGATGAACTTGCTCGTTATGCGATGGTATGGCTTGGCTTATTAGGAGCAAGCTACTTATTCGGTATCAAAGGACACTTAGCAATAACGTTATTGGATGGTTATCTTAAGGGTAAAGCACATATCGCATTACATGTACTCATCAATATCATTTCTGGCGCATTTGTATTTCTAGCAATGCTTCAAGGTGGCATCGCCCTAATGGGAAGAACCACACAACAACTCTCTCCAGCACTGCAATTACCGATGTCGACGGTGTATTCAATATTGCCGATTTCAGCCGTTATTATCCTCATTTATTTGGTCATGAATACGTTTGATCTTTTTTGTGAACCCAACAAAAAATAAGTTTTAAAAGGACTCTATATTATGGATTTGTCCATTGGTGTTTGGCTGCTAGGCCTATTCTTATTCATGATCGCGATAAGCATGCCGATTGCGATTGCAATTGCCATGTCATCTTTAACCATCATGTATTTCATCTTACCGTTTGAAGTCGCGAGTATTACTGCGGGTCAAAAAATCATTACCGGTATCGATAGTTTCAGTTTATTAGCCATCCCTTTCTTTATCCTCGCTGGGAATATAATGAATGTGGGTGGCATCGCGAGTCGACTCATCAACCTTGCAAAGCTCTTGGTTGGTTGGATCCCGGGCTCACTTTTTCACGTGAACATCTTCGCCAATATGATGTTTGGCGCCGTTTCAGGATCAGCCGTTGCAGCAGCAGCTGCGGTTGGTAAAACCTTAGGCCCAGAATTAGAAAAAGATGGTTATGATAAAAACTTAGCAACAGCAGTAAACGTTGCATCTTGCCCGGCAGGCTTATTAATACCGCCGAGTAATTCACTGATCGTATTTTCAGTGGTATCGGGTGGAACATCCGTTGCGGCGTTGTTTATCGCAGGGTATGTCCCAGGTATTCTAATGGGCTTAAGTTGTATGGTCGTCGCCTATTTCATCGCTAAAAAGAAGGGCTACAAAACAAGTGCGAATGACGGCTTCACAACGAAAGATGTGCTGAATATTGTTTGGCAAGCAACACCAAGCTTAGGGCTTATTGTTGTTGTTATTGGCGGTATTATTGGTGGTATATTCACTGCAACAGAAGGGGCATGTATAGCGGTTCTATACTCTTTTATACTGTCACTCTGTTACCGAACCCTCAAATGGGCACACTTTCCGATAATTTGTAGAGAAACGGTTCAGGTTACTGGCATTATGCTGTTCTTGATTGGTGCTTCTACCATTATGTCATGGGCAATGGCGTTTACCGGTCTACCAACCATGATCAGTGATTGGATGCTCTCTATTTCAGACAATCCAATTATCATCTTTATTCTGATGAACCTGATTCTACTGATTGTGGGTATGTTTATGGACCTTACGCCAGCCGTATTGATCTTTACCCCTATCTTTATGCCGATTGCTGAGCATTTAGGCATGCATCCAATTCACTTCGCGATGATGATTATCTTCAACTTATGTATTGGCATTGCAACGCCACCCGTTGGTACGGCGCTATTTGTGGGTTGTAGTGTCAGTGGCTCTAAGATTGAAAACGTTATAAGAAGTATCATGCCGTTTTGTGCCGTATTGATCGTCACACTGTTGGCCATTACTTTTATTCCTGAAATTAGTTTGGCTCTGCCTCGTGCGTTTGGACTCATCAATTAGCCTGACAAGGGTAAGATTTACCGAATCAATATCGATCATTACCTAATAAAAAAACCGCCTCATGAAGGCGGTTTTATTTATCAATCAAACTGAAGCTTAATATTACGCTTGCTGTTTTTGTAGCTCAGCTTCTTTCGCTTCGTCTTCGATTAGAGAATCAACGATGACTGCACATGCTGCATCACCAGTGATGTTTAGAGCAGTACGGATCATGTCGAAGATACGGTCTAGAGCGAACAACAGAGGTAGACCTTCAATAGGGATACCAGCTGCTAGAAGAACCGCAACCACTAGGAAAGAAGGACCTGGAACACCTGCTTGACCAACTGCGCCTAGAGTCGACGTTACGATGATAGCAATGTAAGCGCCCATAGACAGGTCGATGTTGAACAGCTGTGCGAAGAAGATAGCAACTAGGCCGTAGTAAATTGCGTTACCAGACATGTTGATCGTCGCACCAAGTGGCAGAACGAATGAAGCCGTAGAGTTACGAACGCCAAGTTCTTTCTCTACCGTTTCCATTGTTACTGGCAGTGTCGCCATTGAAGAGGCTGTTGATAGTGCAACCGCTTGAGGCTTCTTCATTGCCACTAGGAACTTCTTAGCAGAAGTCTTAGTGAAGATTTGAATCATTAGCGGGTAAGCAACAAAGCCGAAGATCAGAATCGCAGCGATGTAGACAACGAACAGTTTGAACACAACCATAAGTGCGCCAAAGCCGAATGTACCCACAGCTTCTGCCATTAGGCCGAATACGCCTAGTGGTGCAATGATCATAACCTTGTTGATCATCCAAACCATAGCGTCAACAATCGCGTTTACGCCATTGATGATAGGGTCACGTTTCTCTTTCGCTTGTTTAGAAATCGCAATACCGAAGAATAAGCAGAAAACTAGAATTTGCAGAATGTTTGCTTCATTCAGTGATTGGAAAACGTTGGTCGGGATCATGCCTGTGATGGTTGCCCAGAACGTTGGAAGTTCACCTTTCGCAGCGTATTCAGAAGAGAACATGCCTTCAACGCCAGAAACATCGATACCACGACCCGGTTCGAATATTTCACCCATTACTAGCGCTAGTGCTACAGCAAGTGCAGACGTTAGTGCAAAGTAACCTAGAGTGGTCACGCCCACTTTACCTGCTGATGAGCTGTTGCCTAGACCAGCAGCACCTGAAATTAGGGCAACCGCGACTAGAGGGATAACCAGCATCTTGATCAAATTGATGAAGATAGCACCCAGTGGAGCGAACATAGTTGCGCTGTCACCCATCATCGCACCGACTAGGGTACCGATGATCATTGCAATAACGACTTGAACGCCGATGTTGCTTAGTAAACTCTTTTCTTTTAACACTTCCATAACCTCTGTGCTACTAAATATAAAAATCCCAGAACTACTCACCAATGTACGATGTACCATTGGATTAATATTTCGCGAGAAGTTTTACACGTATCTTTTACATTTATCAATATGAGCAGAGATGAAAGAACACCAAAAAGCAGTAATCAAATGTCATTTGATGATTTTTCACACTAAAGCAAACGTTTGCTTTTTGATTTGTCATTATTTTTATAAATGATGGTGATGTTTTGGTGGGGTATTATAGGTGTGCTACAGGTTTGTATGAGGTGTTGTTTTTGTCAGAAATTTAACAATTGAGAGGGTTTGGACGTGTTCTCGGAGAAAAACTCCCACAGCGCTAATTATCGCACTAGTGGGAGCCTATTTATTATTTTTGCGTTGCCGCTTTCATTGGCGTAACAAACTCAGCAAGTGCTTTAAGCATTGCTTCTGGTTGTTCAACGTTGTTTTCAATGATTTTCACAACCGCAGAGCCAGAGATAGCACCAGCAGCGCCAGCTTCGATGGCTTCTTTTACTTGCTCAGGAGCAGAGATACCGAAACCAAGCAGTGCTGGTGGCGCATCAAACTTGTTCAAACGGTCAAGTAGGGCTGTCACAGGCATGTTTGCTTTGGTTTCTGCACCCGTTACGCCAGCACGAGAAAGTAGGTAAGTGTAACCACCACCTAGCTCAGAAACCGATTGAAGCGTCTCATCACTTGCTGTTGGTGGAGCAATAAATATTGGGTGAATACCAAACTTCTTAGCTGCAGCAACAAACTCGCCACTCTCGTTGGTTGGTACATCAGCAATCAATACTGAATCGATACCTGCATTCGCACAACGCTCGTAGAAGTTCTCGATACCACGTGCGTACACCAAGTTTGCGTACATCAGTAGGCCGATTGGCAGATCTGGGTATTTAGCACGAATTTGACCAATAAGATCAAAACACACATCTGGCGTTACTTTTGAATCTAACGCACGAATGTTTGCACCTTGGATTGTCGGGCCATCTGCAAGCGGATCTGAGAATGGAATACCAAGTTCAAGTGCATCAGCACCCGCTTCAACGAGTGTTTCCATGATCTTAAGAGACTGCTGAGGGTTAGGATCGCCAACCGTTACGAATGGTACAAATGCGCCCTGATTCTTTTCAGCTAAGCGAGTGAAGAGTGATTGATAGCGATCCATTATAATGCTCCTTTCTCTTTAAGAATGTCGTGTACAGAGAAGATGTCTTTATCACCACGACCAGATAGATTAACCACTAATAGCTGTTCTTTCTCTGGGTCATCGTGAGCCATTTTAACAGCATGAGCCAAAGCATGAGATGACTCTAGCGCTGCGATAATACCTTCTTTACGTGCAATCAATTGGAACGCTTCTAGCGCTTCGTCGTCGGTCACGTTGTCGTATTCAGCACGGCCAATAGCATTTAGGTGCGCGTGTTGAGGACCAACTGATGGGAAGTCTAGACCCGCAGATACAGAGTAAGACTCTTCTACTTGGCCGTTCTCATCTTGCATCAGTGGCGCTTTCATGCCGAAGAAGATACCGGTTTTACCGTGCTTAAGCGGCGCGCCGTGTTGGTCGGTATCAATACCTTTACCAGCCGGCTCTACACCGATTAGGCGAACAGTTTCTTCTTCAATGAAATCCGCAAACATACCGATAGCGTTCGAACCACCGCCGACACAAGCGATAACCGCATCAGGAAGGCGACCTTCACGAGCTAGAATTTGGTTCTTCGTTTCTTCACCAATCATGCGTTGGAAATCACGAACAATCGTTGGGAATGGGTGAGGACCCGCTGCAGTACCCAATAGGTAATGCGCGTCTTCATAAGTTGCAGACCAGTCACGTAGTGCTTCGTTACACGCATCTTTTAGCGTTGAAGAGCCAGAATGAACAGGGATAACCTCTGCGCCCATTAGCTTCATACGGAACACGTTCGGGCTTTGACGTTCAACGTCTTTTGCACCCATGTATACACGACACTTAAGACCTAGTAGAGCACACGCTAGAGCCGTTGCCACACCGTGTTGGCCTGCCCCAGTTTCAGCGATGATTTCCTGCTTACCCATACGTTTTGCTAGCAATGCCTGACCAAGAACTTGGTTTGTCTTGTGAGCACCGCCGTGAAGTAGATCTTCACGCTTTAGGTACAGTTTGGTTTTTGTACCTTTTGTTAGGTTGCGTGCTAGCGTTAGCGCCGTTGGACGACCAGCGTACTCTTGAAGAAGCGTCATGAATTCGCTGCGGAACTCAGGATCGGCTTGTGCATCGATAAATGCTTGTTCAAGTTGGTCTAGTGCTGGCACTAGGATCTGCGGTACGTATTGACCACCGTATTCACCAAAGTAGGCATCGAGTTTAGCCATTGTGTTATTCCTTCAATTCTACTGATGTGTATTCACACCAAGTCATTTAATCTTGTTTGAGCTTCGCAAAAGGCAAAGCTCACAAATATGTTTTTAGTTTCTGCTTTCTAATTTCTAGCGCCGAGTTTGGACTAGTAATTGCGAATCGCTGCAAAAGCACGTTGCAGTTTGTCTGCGTCTTTTTTTCCTGGAGCGGATTCAACGCCAGAGTTTAGGTCTAATCCTAAGCAACCCAACTTAGCGGCTTGGTTAGCATTTTCTGGGTTTAGGCCACCCGCCAACATGATTGCGCTTTGGTTGTTGATTAGGTTCCAATCGAACACTTGGCCTGTGCCACCAGTTTGAGAACCCACTTTAGTATCTAGCAGGTGACGAGTCACGTTGCTTTCCAGTAATTCTGGTAGCGAGCTTTTAGCACCGGAAGCAACACCGTAAGCTTTCCAAATCTCAACGCTTTCAGGTAGTGACTGTTTTAGCTCATCGACAAACGCTTGAGACTCATCACCGTGCAGTTGCACCGCAAATAAACCTAGCTCAGAAACCGTTTTCGCAACGTCAGTAACGCTATGATTTTGGAATACACCCACGTAGTTCAAAGGTGCGCCGCTCATGGTTAAACGAGCTGCTTCGATATCAACATGACGCTTAGACGCTTCAACGAAAATCAAACCACCGAATACCGCACCAGCTTGATAAGCCTTTGCTGCATCGTCAGAGTGAGTTAAACCACACACCTTGTTTTCACCCAGTGTTACTTTGCGTACCGCAAGCTCGAGGTTCTTCTCTGCCATTAGAGAGCTACCGATTAGGAAGCCATCTGCAAACGTTGAAAGGTCACGAACTTGTTGATGTGTGTAGATGCCAGACTCTGAAATCACAACTGCGTTTGGAGCCAGTTCGCGAATCAGCGGCGCCAACTCTTTAGTACGGTTCAAATCAGTCGAAAGGTCACGAAGATTACGGTTGTTAATGCCGATCACCTTAGCGTTTAGAGCGACTGCACGGTGAAGCTCTTCTTCGTTGCTGACTTCGGTCAATACACCCATGTTGAGTGAGTGAGCGACTTCCGCCAGCGCTTTGTACTCTTCGTCATCTAATACCGATAGCATTAGCAAGATAGCATCAGCTGAGTAATGACGAGCTAGATACACTTGGTAGGTATCAACCATGAAGTCTTTACAAAGAATAGGTTGCTTAGCAATGCTGCGAACTTTAGGTAAAAACTCAAAGTCACCTTGGAAGTACTTCTCGTCTGTCAGCACAGAAATCGCGTTTGCGTGGTTGTTGTAAACAGAAGCAATGTAGTCGAGGTCAAACTCGTCACGGATTAAACCTTTTGACGGAGAGGCCTTTTTACATTCAGTGATGAAAACCGTTTGTTCTCCGCTCAGAGCGTCATAAAAGCTGCGGTCTGTTGCAGTTAGTGACGCTTTAAACTCGTCTAATGGTTGAGTCTGCTTACGTGCTTCAACCCATTGGTATTTATCACGAACGATTTTTGCTAATACTTCCGCCATTTCAGCTTCTTTGACTGAAACGTGGGTCGACAGTTTATCGGTAGTCTGTGTCATGTTCTTTGTCTCGATTCGTCGTTCGTTAGGCGTGTGCAGCAAGCTTTTGTACAAGCTCGTATGCTTTGCCAGAGTTCATCGCGTCAATTGCTTGCTGTGCGTTGGCTTTTAGGTCTTCGTGACCAAACAGACGCATCAGTAGAGCAACGTTGACTGCCACTGCGCCAACTTGAGCATCAGTGCCTTTACCCGTCAGGATATCGGTTGTGATGGCTTTGTTCTCTTCTGGCTCGCCGCCCTTGATTGCTTCAAGAGGGTGAGTGTTCAAACCAAAGTCTGCTGGTGTCACTGTGTATTCGTGAATTGTGCCATCTTTGATTTCAGCAACCATGGTTTCGCCGTGAATCGCTACTTCATCAAGGCCGCTACCGTGAACAACCGCCGCGCGCTTCATGCCCATTTGCAGCATGGTTTCCGCGATAGGGCGTACAAGCTCTTTGCTGTAAACACCCATTAGCTCGATGTTAGGGCGAGCTGGGTTAATCAGTGGGCCAAGGATATTGAAGATAGTGCGCGTTTTCATGGTTTGACGAACAGGCATCGCGTGATGTACACCAACGTGATACTGCGGAGCAAATAGGAATGCTACGCCAAGCTCGTCGACTGCAGTACGAGTGTCTTTTGCTGTCATCGCTAGGTTAATACCGAACGAATCCAGTAGGTCAGAAGAGCCTGATTTGCTCGATACGCTGCGGTTACCGTGCTTCGCGACTTTTAAGCCACACGCTGCGGCAACAAATGCAGAAGTCGTCGAGATATTGATGGTGTTGTGACCGTCGCCACCTGTACCTACGATGTCTGCGAAATCGTAATCAGGGCGCGGGAACGGGTTTGCATTCGCAAGTAGTGCTTTTGCTGCGCCTGCAATTTCATCGGGCGTTTCGCCTTTGATTTTCAGTGCAGTTAGCGCAGAAGCCATCAAGATTGGGTCTAGTTCACCCTTGATGATCACATCAAATAACTGTTGGCTTTCTTCTTGAGTAAGAGACTGCTGTTCGTAAAGTTTATTAATCTGTTCCATGATCGTTTCCTATATCGTCTTTTTCTCAAGAGCCCATTCGATAGCGTTTGCTAGAAGCGTTGCACCGTAGGTCGTCATAATTGATTCAGGGTGGAATTGGAATCCACACACCTTGTCTTGTTCTTGAACCACAGACATCACCAAATCATCTACTTCAGCGGTCACCGTTAGGCTATCAGATACATGCGTTGCCACTAAAGAGTGGTAGCGAGCGATAGCCAATGGCGAAGGTAAGCCTTGGTAAGTCGCATGGTTTTGGTGTTCCATCATCGACACCTTACCATGAATGATTTCGCCAGCGCCTGCAACGGTGCCGCCATAGGCTTCAACAATCGCTTGGTGGCCTAAGCAAATACCAATCATTGGCACTTTACCTTTTAGAAGCTGAATCAGCTCTGGCATACAGCCCGCATCTGCTGGAGCGCCAGGGCCTGGTGAAAGCAGTGCAACAGGGTTGTCTAGTTCGTTGATCGCCGCTTCAACTACTTTTGCAGGAATGTTGTTACGGTAAATTTTTACGCTGTGACCTAATGAACGAAATTGGTCTACAAGGTTGTAAGTGAACGAGTCGAAGTTATCGATGAATACAATATCAGCCATGATTACGACTCCTTCTTATTTGTTAGGTTCTTAGTATGAGCTGCTTGAATCGCTGAGATAACCGCTTGTGCCTTGCCGCGAGTTTCATCGGCTTCTGCTTGTGGGTCTGAGTCAAATACGACCCCAGCGCCTGCTTGTACTTGTGCCACGCCATCTTCAACGTAAGCAGAGCGAATTACGATACAAGTATCTAGAGTCCCTTCACCAGTTAGATAACCGACTGCACCACCGTAGCTACCACGACGCGTTTTTTCTACGTCTCGAATAAGCTGCATTGCGCGGATTTTTGGTGCGCCCGTTAGCGTGCCCATGTTCATACAAGCTTGGTAAGCGTGCAGAGCATCTAAGTCTTCACGGAGCTGACCAACAACACGAGAAACCAAGTGCATTACATGGCTGTAGCGGTCTACTTTCAGTAAGTCTGCTACGTGGCGAGTGCCAGCTTCGGCAATACGTGCCACATCGTTACGCGCTAGGTCAACTAGCATCATGTGCTCGGCGTTTTCTTTCTTGTCGGTACGCAGTTCAAGCTCGATACGGCTGTCTAGGTCGAAATCGATTTGACCGTCAGGGCGCTTACCACGACGACGAGTACCAGCAATCGGGTAGATCTCGATTTGGTTGGTTTCTGTCTCGTATTTCAGCGCGCTTTCTGGAGATGCACCGAACAGAGTAAACAGCTCGTCTTGCATGTAGAACATGTAAGGGCTTGGGTTGCTTTGTTTGAGTTCTTTATAAGCCGCCAGTGGGGCAGGGCAAGGTAGAGTGAAGCGGCGTGAAGGTACCACTTGGAATACATCGCCTTTAACTACGTACTCTTTTAAATCACGAACCGTTTGGCAGAAGTCTTCATCTGAAACGCTAGGTACAGCTTCAACGTTGTCTAACGGCGTTACTTCAGTGATGGCTTTCAGGGACTGACACTGAGTTTGAATGTCGGCTAGACGGTCAGTTAATTGCGCTTTGATGTTGTCATCTTGAGCAAATAAGCTCGCGTGAAGTAGGCCTTCGTTCTCTTGGTGATCGAAACGCAATAGTGTTTCAGCTACGTAGAATACAAAGTCAGGACAATTGTTGGTTGCTTCAGCATCACCTAGTGGCTCAAAGTTTGCCACGATGTCGTAAGCGAATAAGCCCGCCATGAATAATGCGTGTTTGTTATCCGCGTCTTGCTCAAAGCTGTGCTGAACCAAACGCAGTGCATCGAATGAAGAGGCTTCTCTTAAACGTGAGTCTTCGTCTAATTCGTTGCTTGGTTCGATAAAAGTCAGCATCAAAACGTTATCAGTAAGGTCAGATTTAATTTCTGCTTTCACGTTTTGAGTGAGATGTTCGATAAGCGCTTGACCGTTTTCAGTCAATGCTTGAAAGGTTACTTCATGTCCGCGACATACGATGCGAACAGCAGAGTCGATAAGGAGTAGGCTTGTCAGGTTCTGTTTAGATTCAATCTCGGCAGATTCCAACAAAAGACTATCAGTTTTGTTTTCACACAAAGTATGAAAAACGCTGGTTGGATCTTGCGAGTAAGGAACTGAGGAATTGATGACCTCAATGGTTCCCAGCTTTTTGATTTCAATGGCCTTGTTCACAAGACCTCCTTTATGATTCTTTAAATTTCCTGCCGTACATAGTCGCATAAAGATACCTTTCACCCAATCTAGAATATGGTCAATTCGATGATTTGTTAGTCAGTTGAATGTGAGATGTTCGACAAATTAAAAAGCCCGCTATTAAAGCGGGCTTAGTGATAACTTTTTTATAAACAAACTGTTTAACTAGAAGTACACGTTAGCCCACCAAGAACTTGTCCAAGTGCGCCACCAATTAAGCTCTGAACTTGCTTCTACTGAAGAAAGTTCTAAAACTTTATCTTTATGGTTTTGGTTAAATTCTTGTAACATGGTGAACCTATCAAATGTGATACTTCGTATTTGTGTACTAGTTAACTAGTTTTCTGCTTGCGGGTCAAGTGTGTTGACACAAATATAACGATAAAAATTGAAAACAATGAAAAAGAATATATGAGAATTGATCTACATAGTCATACAACAGCCTCAGATGGCCGACTTACTCCACCTGAGCTAATTGACCGAGCGCTTGGCTTTAACATCGAAGCGCTAGCGATTACAGATCATGACACGACTGATGGGCTTGCTGAAGCACGCAGCTACATTGCGGATAACAACCTTCCTATTCAGTTGATAAACGGCATTGAGATTTCGACTGTTTGGCAAAACAAAGATATCCATATTGTTGGGTTAAACGTTGATCCTGAGTCACCAGAACTCAAAGCGCTCATTGAACAACAGAAGCAACACCGTATTGGGCGTGCTGAGATGATCGCTCACCGTCTTGAGAAAGCGACTCGTGAAGGGGTGTTAGAAGAAGTTAAATTGATTGCGGGTGATGCACCAATCACTCGCGCTCACTTTGCTAAGTGGCTAGTCGACAATGGCTATGCGAAAACTATGCAGCAGGTGTTTAAAAAGTTTCTTACTCGTAATAACCCAGGTTATGTGCCGCCAACTTGGTGTTCAATGAGTGATGCTGTCACGGCTATTCATGCTGCTGGTGGACAAGCCGTACTCGCTCACCCTGGGCGATATGGACTTACAGCCAAGTGGGTTAAGCGCCTGCTAGCGGCATTTGTTGAAGCGAAAGGGGATGCGATGGAAGTAGCTCAACCTCAGCAAGCGCAACAAGAAAGACGCACACTCGCGGATTATGCTATACAATACAAACTATTAGCCTCCCAAGGCAGTGATTTCCATTACCCATCTCCGTGGATGGAACTTGGACGCAATCTCTGGCTACCTTCTGGGGTCGAAGAAGTATGGAAAGATTGGGAGTTTCAAACGGTTTCACCATCTGAATAGTCTTTAGGTGAGCCAGCTCCTTCTGATGATAGAGTCGAGAGATTCGATAACGAGGATCAACAATGAGCCAGTTTTTTTATGTACACCCAGATAACCCACAAGCACGCTTAATTACTCAAGCGGTTGCGATTATTCGCAATGGCGGCGTTGTGGTTTATCCAACAGATTCCGGTTATGCGCTGGGCTGTCAGCTTGAAAACAAACAAGCACTTGAACGTATCTGTAAAATTCGTCGCATCGATGACAAGCACAATTTCACCTTGTTATGCCGTGATCTTTCTGAGTTATCACTGTATGCACGCGTTGATAACGTGGCTTTCCGTCTGCTGAAAGCACACACGCCAGGTGCTTACACGTTTATCTTTAAAGCAACTAAAGAAGTGCCAAAGCGTTTGATGAACGCCAAGCGTAAAACGATTGGTATTCGTGTCCCAGACAACAAGATTGCACTCGACCTGTTGGAAGCGATGGGCGAACCACTGATGTCGACGTCTCTGATTCTTCCGGGTAACGAGACTACAGAGTCGGATCCAGAAGAAATTCGTGACAGCCTAGAGCATGCGGTTGATGTCATTTTGAATGGCGGTTACTTAGGTGAGCAACCGACGACGGTTATTGACTTCAGTGACGATGATGCCGTGGTTCTACGTCGTGGTGCTGGCGATCCTGCGCCGTTTGAATAATCGCTTTACTGATTAACAGTCTGTAACGATACAGCAAACCTGCCACAGTAAATAACAAGTGCTTTTTGGCAGGTTATTTGCGATAATACGCGACCGCGATTTGGTCGCGAAAAATTCATTCGACGTCTGTGAAGACGACAATTAGGTAGAAAAGAGTAAATGAGCGAAAAATTACAGAAGGTTTTAGCGCGAGCTGGTCACGGTTCTCGTCGTGAACTAGAAGGTTTAATCAAATCTGGTCGTGTAAGTGTTAACGGTCAAGTTGCGAAACTGGGCGAGCGTCTTGAAGACGAGAACTCAGTGATCCGTATCGATGGCCATACTGTTTCAGGCAAGGCTTCTGAAGAAGTGGTTTGTCGTGTACTTGCTTACTACAAACCTGAAGGTGAGCTTTGTACTCGTCACGACCCTGAAGGCCGCCGTACTGTTTTCGATCGTCTACCTAAGATCCGTGGTTCTCGTTGGATTTCAGTTGGTCGTCTTGATGCAAACACATCAGGCCTTTTGCTTTTCACTACTGATGGTGAGCTTGCAAACCGTCTAATGCACCCAAGCCGTCAGGTTGAGCGTGAGTACCTAGTACGTGTATTCGGTGAAGTGACTGAGCAAAAAGTTAAAAACGTTACTCGTGGTGTACAACTAGAAGACGGCATGGCTCGTTTTGAAGATGTTGTTTACGCTGGTGGTGAAGGTATGAACCATACTTTCTACGTAGCGATTAACGAAGGTCGTAACCGTGAAGTTCGTCGTCTTTGGGAATCTCAAGAAACGACAGTAAGCCGCCTGAAACGTGTACGTTACGGTGATATCTACCTTGATAAGAAACTGCCTCGTGGCGGTTGGAAAGAGCTAGATCTTCAAGAAGTTAACTACCTGCGTGAGCTTGTTGAGCTTAAGCCTGAGAAAGAGACACTGTTGGATCTTGATCCTTCAAACACTTCTCGTAAGCGTGAGCGTTCTCGTAGCCAAAAAATTCGTCGTGCTGTTAAACGTCACGAAGAGCGTGCAAACGCACCAAAAGGCCGTAGCAACCAAACTAAGCGTAAGAAGCCTGCAACTCGCGGTACTACAACACCTGATTCAGGTCGTAGCGCTCCAGCTGCAAACAAAGGCAAACCTCAGGCTAACAAAAGTAAGCCTAAACTGAACAACGGTCGTCCGGCTAAACCAGCTAAGCCAAGAACACGTCAGTAATTACGTAATTTCTTACGCGTAAAGCTTCATTAGCTGAAAGCACTGAATACTAAAAAACCTGCTCATTGAGCAGGTTTTTTTACGTCTGGAGAAATAGCAGATGCGGGATGCGAGTAACCGAGTATCGAAAACATGCTGCCATAAGTGACAGTAAGCGAGCTTTTCGCATCTCTTATCTCGTGTAGGCGCATCTATAATCTGCTCGTATCTCGTATCTCGTATCTCGTATCTCGTATCTCGTATCTCGTATCTCGTTTCTTTTACTTATGATTCGAAAAGTTATCGCCTTTCGCCAGTCGGTCGTAAAGCACAACATTCACTGATGCCGCTAGATTCATACAGCCGTTGGTCGGAACGTAAATCGTCTCACGACAGAAATCTGTGATTTCTTTCTTTAGCGTGCCATCTTCTGGGCCAAAAATGTAAAACGCACGTGGTGGGTGCTTGTAATCAGGTAGAGGCTTAGCACCTTCAATCAGATCAACAGCAACCGGCACGCAGCCTACTGGAATAATATCTTTCAGCTCTTCAACACCAATCAAAGGCAGGGCTAAGTGCTTTTCTTTGGTATCGGTATGGAATTTTCGCGCATGGTCGTAGCGTGTGCCAGTGTAAAACACAGAGTTGGCGCCGTAGCAGCCAGCTGCTCGCATCACTGAGCCTACGTTTTCTGGCGTCTTTGGGTTAACTAGGCCAATGCAGGCATAGCCTTTTGATTGTGTGTCTGTTTTTGCTTTGGTCATAATCAGTGAATCTAACGTTGATGATGAAAGTGATGAATCACGATGGAAAATAGCGTGATAAAAATAGCCGAGCAATGGGCTCGGCTAACTTTTAACTCGCTTACATGAATACTTGTTTACTCATGCAGATGAGCGTCAACAGCGGTATTAGTCGCGTCTCCACAGCATGTGACAGAACTTATGTTCTGGATCACGGCTGATTAACATGCGAGCAAATACGTCGTCTAGAACGTCATCAGCTTCATTCACAAGACCAATGCGCACTTCAGCGTAGATCTCTTTGTCGACTTCAAAGCCAACATGTTCAACCCAATCATCGCCAGTTTCAACAAGCTCTGCTGCGCCACGATCTTCAAACTGAGCAGTGAAAAGAATCACGTCTGCAGGCTCTAGGTTGTCAGGTGCCATCTCTAGGAAGATGTCGTATGCAGTGTCAATTGCGTCGTCATAAGACATTAGGTCGTTAGCTTCGGTCATAATAAGTATCTTAGCTTGCGCGGTTCATGTATTTACGTTCAGCAGTGTTTACTACTACTTTGTCGCCAGTCGCGATGTATTCAGGTACTTGAATAGTAAGACCTGTAGAAAGACGAGCAGGCTTAGTACGAGCAGACGCTGATGCACCTTTGATTGAAGGATCAGTCTCTTCGATAACTAGTTCAACAGATGTTGGTAGCTCAAGCGTTGCAGCGTTGCCGTCGATAAGGATCGCGTACATGCCTTGAGTTTCTTCGTTGATGAACAGTAGTTCGTCTTCGATAGTCTCACCGTTGAAGATGAATTGTGTGTAATCTTCGTTGTCCATGAAGATGTACTCGTTGCCATCAACGTAAGAGAACATTACTGCACGCTTAGTTACGTCAATAGTTTCAACAATTTCGTCAGCCTTGTGGCGAACTTCAGTTTTAACGCCAGTTGCTACATCGTTACCACGGAAGCGGTAAATCTTTTGGCCGCCACGGCCGCCTGGTGTTGTTACTTCGATATCTTTAACGATCACTGTTTTGCTTTCTACTGTGATAGCAAAACCTTTTTTAATTTCACTTGCTCTAGGCATTTTGTGTTTGTCCTTAGTGGGTCTATCCGCTGATTATATCTCGGAGATGCTATAAATAGGAATAGCTTGAATCATAAAGTCACCTAGGCGATCATAGAGTTATAGTTAAATCATTATTTTATTTACCGAAACGACCTATGCAGCTACCCGTTATTGACCCAACACAGCCTTTTCAACCTGAATTTCAACCTGTGGTTAACGATCTGATTACCTTTCTAAAAGGTGGGTTAGGATCTAATCTGCACAGTATTTATATTTATGGCAGTGTGGCTCGTAAGCAAGCCGTCTTCGGTCGCTCCAATCTAGATGTGGTTGTGGTGACCCATCGACCGTTTCCTGACCAACGAACCACTTTGTTGAACACCATCAAATGGCGTTTCCAAAAGAGCTTCCCGCAGGTAACTCAAGTGGCGATAAAAACTACCTTAGTGAGTGAGATAGTCGATTTCGACAATATCTTCACTTGGGGTTTTATGCTCAAGCATTTAGCCGTGTGTGTGCATGGTGAAGACTTATCAGACTGCTATGGTGATTTTGAAACAAGTTGGGAAATCGCTAAGCACTGGAATATGGATGCGGAAAACTGGTTGGCGGTGTATCGCAACAAGATCGCAAGAGCGACAACGCCAGAACAACAAGTCGCTGCGCAGGTGATTATTGCCAAGAAGCTTCTACGGGCGAGTTACTCACTGGTGATGTACCGCGATAAATATTGGTACGATGATCCTGTTGAATGTGGCCAACAGTTCTTGAAGTATCACCCAGATCGAGAAGTCGAAATCCAAAGGTTGGGCATTTTACTTTCTGGTCGACCAATCCCTAAACGTTCGGTGATCGGTATTCTTGATGGCTTTGGTGAGTGGTTGATTAAGCAGTATCAGAAAACCGAGTTCAGAATCGGATAGAGATTTATAACCGATCCATTGATACTAAAAAGCAGAGTGTGCTGAAGAACATATCTCTGCTTTTTTCGTTTTAAGAGCATATTGAATATAGTGCTAGAACAAACCCAACTGCTGCCCACTAACTCTTTCAAAGTCTAAACCGATGAAGGGCAGTATTGCCTCTGCGACCGGTTTAATCTGCTTGTCGATATAGTGCTGATAATCGATACCACTCTTTAAATACTCCTTGGGCTCAGGGCCACTCAGAGTAATCAAATACTCAATGCGTCCTTTATTTTGGTATTGAAGAGGGCGCCCTAACTGAGCATTGATCTCATCGGCCATACGAGCTGCGCGAACCTGCGGCGGAATGTTCTTTTGGTATTCATGTAATTTGCGGCGTAAGCGCTTTTGATACACCAATAAATCATCATGTTTGCCAGCAGAGGTTTCATCAACAAACTGTCTGACGTAGTCGGTTGGATCTTGATCGTGAAACACCATCTCATACAAGGTTTGTTGGAATTGCTGTGCGAGAGGTGTCCAATCGGTGCGTGCACTCTCAAGCCCTTTAAATATGATCTTTTCTTTATCGCCTTGAGTGATTAATCCGGCATAACGTTTCTTCGAGCCGGTTTCTGAACCTCTAATGGTCGGCATTAGAAACTTGCGATAGTGAGTCTCGTATTCCAATTCGAGTATTGAGGTTAGGTTGTGGGTCTCTTTTAAGTGATTCGTCCACCAATCGTTGATGTAAGCGACCAGTGTGTTCCCGATCTCGTCTGCTTTTTGCTGATCATAACTGCCGTTCAGAGACACGAAGGTTGAATCGGTATCGCCGTAAATCACTTGATAGCCTTTGTCTTCGATCAGAACCTTGGTTTGCTTCATGATCTCATGTCCACGCATGGTAATTGAAGACGCTAACCGGGTATCGAAGAAACGACAACCAGACGAACCTAACACACCATAGAATGAGTTCATGATGATCTTAATCGCCTGAGAGAACGCTTTCTCGTTGTTCTTCTTCGCCACATCACGTGCAGCCCAAAGGTTTTCGATCATCTCGGGCAAGAAGTGTTTAGAGCGGTGGAATTGCCCACCTCGAAAGCCATCAACGGCTTGGTTTTCTGCTGGGCCTAGTTCAAGCTTCAACCCTTCAATTAGTCCCATAGGGTCAATCAGAAACGAGCGAATGATCGATGGATACAGGCTCTTAAAATCGAGTACCAAAACCGAGTCGTACAGATTGGGAATTGAATCCATCACATAACCGCCGGGGCTCGCAATCCAATTCTCTGGCTCTAAGTTCGGTGCGACATAACCCGCTCTGTGGATTTGAGGCAGATATAAGTTAGTAAAGGCCGCAACAGAGCCACCAACGCGATCCAGCTCAACACCGGTTAATCGAGAGCGCTCAATCGCGAAGTCGAGTAGGTGAGTGTGCTCGAAGATGCTGTTTACCAGTACGCAGTCTTGAAGGTTGTACTTAGCGAGTGAGGGTTTATCGAACTTAAACATTCGGTTTATCTCATCCATACGGTCATGAACGTTATGGATGTCTTTGCCTTCACCAAGTAGCTCTTGGGATACCGACTCAAGAGACCAAGAACGGAAGTGGTAGGTCGCTGTCTTGAGCATATCAATACCATCCAAGACAACGCGCCCCGGAATCGTGATAAAACCTTGCTGATTTTGAGCAGAACTGCGGAAAAAGCTCGGTTGGTTGTCTCTGCCGATGTTGAGCTTCACTTCGTTCCATTCTGAACGTTTGTGCAGCAGCCTAAAATCGAAGTCGATAACATTCCAGCCAATGATGATGTCAGGATCAAATTCAGAGAACCAAGCTATCATGGCTTCAAGTAGCGCTTTCTCGTTGGTAACCCATTGGATATTGGTTTCAGCTTGTTGTGCTTCACCGACCATGATTACTTGGCTGTCCATCGGGCTGTCTAGGCCAATTGAATAAAGCACGCCTTTTTCCGAACACTCAATATCAAGCGAGACCACAGATAGACTGGGTAAGTAATCACCTGCTCGGCATTTTGCGTTTGAGACTAGACGATGCTGATTTTTTTGCACAGCAGATCCGGTGAACTCAATACTTCCCTTGATAAAACGTTCCATCAAGAATCGATCGGCGAGTCGAATATCGCTTTCAAAGGTTTGGATTTCTTCGTTGTGAAAGGCTTGCGCTAAACCAAAGCTGCTTCTCGACAGTGAGGTGTAACACGCGGCGAGAGGTGTTTGCTCGAATGTGGCTAATTCTAGAGGCTTAAATTGGCAATCGATCGACTCTTTCGCTGCGATTGCCTGACATGCCTCAACGTCAGATTGAGCGACAAAAAATACCGGTTTTTCATTTTGAATCGTCAGCAGAGTAGGGCCTTGAGGGGTGCTTAACCACAAGTCGATTTGTGTGCGCCCTGAAAAATCTCTTGCTTGTCTTGTGAGTACAAAGCCTTGCTGAATATCCAATGTAGTAACCTATTGAAATGGGGAATCGAATACTACCATCTAGCGACCCTCTGCGCACAAAAGGCAGTAAAAATACTAACTAAATTCTAGTTAGTAGAGGCAAATAACGGGACTCTATAAGCAAATAAGTGAAATTGTCGCGAATGGTTATTCAATGGTATTGAAAATATCTTTATCTTATGTAATTTTATTGGGTGTTGTTTTAACTGGTTGATTTTTAGAAAAAGCTTGTTGTTTTAGTTAGCTTATTTGTTAATAAGTACTTGCTAAAGTTCGTGTTTCAGCACATATTCAACAGAGCTTTTTTTTAGTAATTAAGTTAAGATGTACTCAATGCTGCGATCCACTGTTCCTTTGTTCAATTGTTTCAAACAGATGAAATGACACAGTGGTTGCAGAGCCAATTAATAGTGTGGAGATACAAGTTTGATAAATGTTTTCCTTGTAGATGATCACGAGCTGGTTCGCACAGGGATACGACGTATTATTGAAGACGTCCGTGGAATGAACGTAGCAGGGGAAGCTGAAAGCGGTGAAGATGCTGCAAAATGGTGTCGTACTAACAATACTGACGTTATTTTGATGGATATGAATATGCCTGGTATTGGTGGCTTAGAAGCAACCAAGAAGATCTTGCGTTTCAACCCTGATGTTAAAATCATCGTTTTAACTGTTCATACGGAAAATCCGTTTCCAACTAAAGTGATGCAAGCTGGAGCTGCTGGTTACCTTACTAAAGGGGCAGGTCCGGATGAAATGGTAAATGCAATTCGAGTGGTTAATAGTGGCCAACGATACATTTCACCAGAAATTGCGCAGCAGATGGCTTTGAGCCAATTCTCGCCTGCGTCTGAAAATCCATTCGCAGACTTATCTGAACGTGAACTTCAAATCATGATGATGATTACCAAAGGTCAGAAAGTGACGGATATTTCAGAACAACTCAATCTAAGTCCTAAAACAGTCAACAGTTACCGCTACCGTTTGTTCAGCAAATTGGATATCAGTGGCGATGTAGAGCTGACGCATTTAGCGATTAGACATGGAATGTTAGATACTGAGACCCTTTAACACTGAGATCGTATAGTGACCAACTTGTTTGACTCAGTGTCATTTCTCAAGACAGTAACAGAACAGCCCGGCGTTTATCGTATGTATAACGCCGAGGCTGTTGTTATTTACGTCGGTAAAGCAAAGAACCTCAAAAAACGCCTTTCCAGTTATTTCCGTAAAAAAGTCGACAGTGAAAAAACGCGCGCTTTAGTTAGCAATATCGACAAAATCGATGTCACTGTAACGCATACAGAAACAGAAGCTCTTATCCTTGAGCACAACTACATCAAGCAGTACCTACCGAAATACAACGTACTTCTTCGTGATGATAAGTCGTATCCCTATATTTTTATTAGTGGTCACAAACATCCTCGGTTGTCGATGCATCGTGGTGCTAAGAAGAAAAAGGGAGAGTACTTGGGTCCTTATCCTGATTCCGGCGCTGTGCGTGAGACGTTGCACCTAATACAGAAAATCTTTCCTGCTCGTCAGTGTGAGGATACGGTTTATGCCAACAGAACTCGCCCGTGTTTGATGTATCAGATTGGTCGTTGCGCTGCGCCATGTGTCAGCTCAATTATCTCTGATGAAGAGTACAGCGAGCTTATCGACTACGTTCGTTTATTCCTGCAGGGGAAAGACAAGCTAGTTCTTGAGACACTCATCGACAAAATGGACAAGGCAAGCCGTGAGCTTCGTTTTGAACAAGCTGCCGCTTTCCGTGATCAAATCCAAGCGATTCGACGTGTGCAAGAACAACAATACGTATCTGACGATTCAATGGAAGATATGGACGTGTTGGGATTTGCTCAAGAGAATGGCGTAGCGTGTATTCATATCTTGATGATTCGCCAAGGCAAGGTTTTAGGCAGTAGAAGCCATTTCCCTAAAATTCCCAACAATACGGTGCGAGAAGAGGTCTTTTCGAGCTTTTTAAGCCAATACTATCTTGCGCATAGTGAAGCGAGAACCATCCCAACCCGTTTGATTCTCAATGCCGATTTGATGGAAGATGTCACACCGATTCAAGAAGCCTTGTGTGAAGTAGCGGGTCGTAAGATTCACTTCAATACCAACCCTTCAGGTACTCGAGGTCGTTACCTTAAATTGTCTAATACCAATGCATTGACGGCTATTACCACCAAGATTAATCACAAGATGACGATTAATCAGCGCTTCAAAGAGCTCCAAGAAGTGCTGTCGATGGATGCTATCAAGCGCATGGAATGTTTTGATATCAGTCATACCATGGGTGAAAGCACGATTGCGTCGTGTGTGGTGTTCAATCAAGAAGGCCCGGTTAAACCAGAGTACCGTCGTTACAACATCACCGGCATTACAGGTGGCGATGATTATGCAGCGATGGCTCAGGCGCTTGAGAGACGTTATTCGAAGCAACTCGATGTCGACAAGATCCCAGACATCATCTTTATCGATGGTGGTAAAGGTCAGCTAAACCGCGCTCATGAGATCATTTCTCAATATTGGGGTGATTGGCCGTTTAGACCAAGAATGATGGGTATTGCGAAAGGCGTGACGCGTAAACCGGGTTTAGAAACTTTGGTAACCCTTGAAGGTGAAGAGTTTAATTTACCTAGCGATGCACCAGCGCTGCATCTTATCCAGCACATTCGTGATGAGAGCCATAATCATGCGATTGCAGGGCACAGGGCGAAACGTGGTAAAACGCGCAGAACCAGTGCTTTGGAAGGAATTGAAGGGGTAGGACCTAAACGTCGTCAAGCTTTGCTGAAATATATGGGTGGCTTACAAGAACTTAAGCGTGCAACTGTCGAAGAAATAGCCAAAGTGCCGGGCATTAGTCATTCTTTGGCAGAAAACATTTATCAAGCATTGAAACAATAGTAAAAATCCCGCACCATTAAAGCGCAATTAATAAGAGCCCAATAATATGCGTTTGAATATACCTAACATTTTGTCCTTACTGAGACTATTTTTGATCCCAGTATTCGTTGTCGTTTTCTATCTACCTTATCAATGGGCTCCTTTCGCTGCTGCGATGGTGTTTTGGGTAGCCGGTTTCACTGATTGGCTAGATGGCATGCTAGCTCGTAAGTTAGGGCAAACGTCTCGCTTCGGTGCCTTCATTGACCCTGTGGCTGACAAAGTGTTGGTCGCTACGGCTCTTATCCTGATTACAGAGCATTACCACTCTATTTGGATAACTATTCCAGCCGTGACCATGATTGCTCGTGAGATCATCATTTCAGCGCTTCGTGAATGGATGGCTGAAATCGGTAAACGCGCAAGTGTTGCGGTATCTTGGGTTGGTAAAGTCAAAACGGTTTCTCAGATGTTCGCTCTTTGGGTACTTATCTGGAGATACGACGACTGGATGGTGTGGGTAGGTTACATTGCACTGTATGTCGCCACCGTTCTTACTTATTGGTCAATGGCACAATACTTGATGGCTGCCAAAGACGATTTGTTAGACGAAAAACATCATTGATGAAGAAGCGAGCTGAGGCTCGCTTTTTTGATCTTTAACCTAAGGTTAAGTTATCAATAGTGGATATCTAATGTGATATAGATCTCCTTTGAATAACCCGCTCACAGTGTGTTTTGAACATAAAGTCAGCTATTTGGCCTGTTTCGTATGAAATCTATTCAAACGAATTAAAAATACAAAAATAATATTGACTCAATCGTCTGAATCCGTAGAATGCATCCCGTACCCAAGAGGATGGCAATGAGCGATTCGATTGGAGTTACTAAGGCGCCTTGGCAGAGTGGCTATGCAGCGGATTGCAAATCCGTGGACCTCGGTTCGACTCCGGGAGGCGCCTCCATTCTCTCTTTCTTCTAGAAAGAATTTGAATGAAAATGCGATACTAGCTCAGTTGGTAGAGCGCAACCTTGCCAAGGTTGAGGTCATCGGTTCGAACCCGATGTATCGCTCCAAATTTTGTAATGTTGATTGGCGTCAGCATTAAGATGGTGTTTTACTTTTCAGTAATCGGCATCGCAATAAAGAATTGCGTGCCCTGGTGGTGGAATTGGTAGACACAAGGGATTTAAAATCCCTCGGCGTTCGCGCTGTGCCGGTTCAAGTCCGGCCCGGGGCACCATCTATTAAAGTCTTTATCTCGATAAAGCAAATGCGATACTAGCTCAGTTGGTAGAGCGCAACCTTGCCAAGGTTGAGGTCATCGGTTCGAACCCGATGTATCGCTCCAAATTAAGAAGCCCGAACAGAAATGTTCGGGCTTTTTGGTTTCTGACGTTTAGCTTTTACGTTTAAGAACTCTTCTTGTTCGAATCCGCACTCAACATTCATTTCTATCTCTGTTTCAAATTTTGCAATCAAGTTAGTTTTTAAAAGCGAGATTCCCTATGAACTCGTTCCTCGTGCTAGGGAATGACGGAAAGACGGTATGACCTCAAAGCCATCACTAACACCGCCTGTACACCCACGTCGTCATCCTCGGGTGTGAGGAACGAATGAACCGGGGATCTCTTGCCGCTTGCTGATTAACTTCAGTTTAATCTATTGCATCAGATAGTTTCTTGAATAAAGCAATACAATGACATGTTGTAAGGGGTTCTCTATGAATTCATACCTCGCTCTAGGGAGTGACGCCATGACCTAAAAGCTTCTCTAGCAACGTTTATAACCCCACGTCGTCATCCTCGGGTATGAGGAACGAATGAACCGGGGATCTCTTTCCCAAACGATAGTGTGACGATATTTACAGCAATTGCTTAGCCACCGCTGCTATTTATCAAGCTATTACTAAAAACTATTGATCGTTCATTTCACTTTATGTTACTTTCCCGCGCAATCTCGGAATGAAAATGTTCAAGAAGAGCAACGATTGCTTCTGGGGGATACGCGTAGTGACCATTCTTGCTGATTGGGACATTACGTAGGGTAGGTATTGGCTAGTCCTTTAGCTGATAGACGGGATACTTATGGCGCAGTTCGTCATGTTAATGGGAAACCCAACATTGAACACACTAATTACAACATTGCTAATCAGCTCTGCATTTCCAAAGGGACCAGCTCCTCATAGCTGCCCGATCCTGCAAAAATGTCCAATTCTTCAAAACAGTAGCATTACTGAACCTTGAGCTCACGCTAACAATTTATCGCTGTCTTAAGACGGCTTAATTTCGTATTCGTCATTTGACTTATGCGAGCGTACAGCTATATCTCATTTCTAGACAATACGTGTACTTCACTATGAACTCTCTCCAAATTTAACGAGAGTTGGTGGGTAATTGCGTCTGATGGAGGTGAGTATGAACACATTCAAGGGGACTTTTATGACTACCGCCTTTGAAGTCGATATCAATACTATCGCAAATTCATTTTCAACTATGGTTCCTATCTTAGAGGGAACGTACGACCTAACACCTGACGCTATTTTGCTAGAGCAAGAACAGCATGAGTCGGATGTTCGCTCTTACCCAAGACGCCTGCCTATTGCTATTAAACGAGCATGTGGCGCTTTAGTTGAAGATACTCGTGGCCAACTCTTTCTCGATTGCTTAGCCGGTGCAGGTACACTTTCTCTGGGTTACAACCACCCTGAGATTAACCAAGCACTTAAAGACCAACTCGATTCTGGTTTGCCATACCAAACACTTGATATCACGACTCAAGCAAAAGAGACGTTTATCAAACGAGTTAAAGCTTTTCTTCCTCAAGACTTTTCAAATAACTCGGTTCTTCAATTCTGTGGCCCATCTGGCGCTGACGCTGTGGAAGCGGCGATCAAGCTCGCCAAGCAAACCACAGGTCGCAACACCATGTTTGCTTTCCGTGGTGCTTACCATGGTATGACGAACGGCACCATGGGTATGATGGGTAACCTCGGCACTAAAGAGCGTCGTAGCGGCTTGATGTCTGATGTGCACTTCATGCCTTTCCCATACAACCTACGCTGCCCGTTTGGTATTGGTGGTGAAGCGGGTGCTAACGCGAGCATTCGTTACATCGAACGTATGTTGAATGATGACGAGTCTGGCATCATGAAACCGGCGGCGATGATCGTTGAGCCTGTGCAAGGTGAGGGCGGTGTGATTCCTGCTCCAGCATCTTGGTTACAAGGCCTACGTCGCATCTGTGATGAGCACGGCATCCTACTGATTTTTGATGAGATTCAGTGTGGTGTGGGCAAAACTGGCCATCGATTTGCGTTTGAAGAGTCTGGTGTTAATCCAGATATCTTATGTTTATCTAAAGCGATTGGTGGCGGACTGCCTATGTCGCTGCTTGTGTTCGATAAGAGCATTGATACATGGAAAGCGGGTGAGCACACCGGTACATTCCGTGGTAACCAATTAGCAATGGTCTCTGGCGCTAAGGCGTTGGAGATCATCGAACGAGATGGCTTAGTTGAGCACGCGAACATCGCAGGCCAATATTTACGTCACGGGCTTGAGAAGATTCAATCACGCGTTAGCTGTATTGCTGAAGTTCGTGGTAAAGGCCTGATGCTCGGTGCTGAGATCAAACAACCAAATGGTGAGCTTAACAAGTTTGGCGAACCACAATCAGACGGCGAACTAACCCTAGCGATTCAACGAGCAGCGTTAGAGCGTGGCTTGATGGTTGAAAAGGGTGGTCGTGATGGCTCGGTAATTCGTTTCCTTCCGCCAATGATTATCTCTTTTGAGCAGATTGACTTTGCACTCCGCGTAATGGAAGAAGCGATCATCGCAGCTGGTGGTGGCTTACAACAAGACCCAGCTTCAAGCGAACAAGCAAACCAAGAATGGAACAAGCATTTCATCCATACAGGTTTAGGCGGTAGCGACGAATTTGCTAACGTGATGAACCAAACCACTCAAGCGATGAAAGCGGTTTTTGAACAGGTTGAAACCCCTTATTCGGGTTTAGATCCAAAAGTGCTAGAAGCAGCTATCAATGCTGTCGACCTTGATAACAATCAACACGCTTTGGTTGATGTTGTAGATAGTACTGCAGACCTTGTCGCTGCAAACTCCATCTTCGTGCAACACCCAGATTGCATTGCACACCTTCACACTCCTCCTCTTATGGCTTCGGTAGCAGCGGAATCGATTATCGCGGCATTGAATCAATCAATGGATTCATGGGACCAAGCATCGGCTGCGACTTATGTTGAGCAGCGCGTCGTGGATTGGATGTGTGACAAATACCAACTTGGCGCACAAGCTGACGGTGTTTTCACTAGCGGTGGCACGCAAAGTAACCTAATGGGTTTATTGCTTGCGAGAGACTGGGTTGCGGATAAGCACAATGGTCACTCAATCCAAAAGCTTGGCTTACCAGAATACGCGAGCAAGCTGCGTATCTTATGTTCAAAGAAATCTCACTTCACGGTTCAAAAGTCAGCCTCTCTACTAGGGCTAGGCGAAGCGGCAGTGTGCTGTGTTGACACCAATGCAAACGGCACTATCAAGCCTGATTTGTTAGATGCAGAAGTGAAAGCGCTTAAAGCACAAGGGTTGATTCCTTTTGCTGTTGTCGGTACGGCGGGTACAACCGATCACGGTGCTATCGACGACCTTGATGCGATTGCAGACCTCGCAAGCCAACAAGGCCTTTGGTTCCATGTCGACAGTGCTTACGGTGGCGCGCTTATCTTGAGTAGCCACAAGGCTCGCTTACAAGGCATCGAAAAAGCGGACTCTGTGAGTGTCGATTTCCACAAATTGTTCTATCAAACAATCAGCTGCGGCGCGGTATTGTTGAAAGACAAAGCGAACTTTAAGTACCTTCTACATCACGCAGATTACCTAAACCGCGAACACGATGAACTGCCAAATCTAGTCGATAAGTCTATTGCGACCACCAAGCGTTTCGATGCATTGAAAGTCTTCATGACGATGCAAAGCGTTGGACCAAAGCAGTTGGGTGATATGTACGACCATCTTCTTGAGCAAACGCTAGAAGTGGCAGACCTGATTCAAAACCAAGCTGACTTAGAGCTACTCGCAGAGCCGTCACTATCAACAGTGCTGTTCCGATCTAAGCCGTCAGCAAACGGCGAGCTAGATTTAGACAAATTGAATCAAACGCTAAGACTGGAAGCGCTGACTCGTGGTGTTGCAGTACTCGGTGAAACGGTCGTGGATGGTAAGAGTGCGCTTAAATTCACTATCTTGAATCCGTGCCTAAAGACATCAGATTTCAAATCTCTAATTAACAAAATTCAAACTCTAGCCACTGAGCTAGCAGAACAACAAGGGTAATTAATACTATGGCTATTCTACAAATTGGTGCAGGCGGCGTTGGTTGGGTTGTTGCACACAAAGCAGCACAAAATAACGAAGTACTGGGTGATATCACAATCGCTTCTCGCACAATCGCGAAGTGTGAAAAAATCATCGAATCTATCAAGGGCAAAAACAACCTTAAAGATTCAACTAAGAAACTAGAAGCACGTTCAGTAGACGCTGATGATGTTGATGCGCTTGTTGCTTTGATTAAAGAAGTTCAGCCGGATCTAGTGATCAACGCTGGTCCTCCTTGGGTAAACATGGCAATCATGGAAGCATGTTACCAATCTAAAGTTTCTTATTTAGATACATCGGTAGCGGTTGACCTATGTTCTGAAGGCCAACAAGTACCACAAGCTTACGATTGGCAGTGGGGCTACCGTGAGAAGTTCGCTGAAGCAGGCATCACAGGTATTCTTGGTGCTGGTTTCGATCCAGGTGTGGTATCAATCTTTGCTGCATACGCGGTTAAGCACTTGTTCGATGAGATTGACTCAATTGATGTAATGGATGTGAATGCTGGTGACCACGGCAAGAAGTTTGCGACAAACTTTGACCCAGAAACCAACATGCTTGAGATCCAAGGCGATTCTTTCTACTGGGAAAATGAAGAGTGGAAACAAGTACCTTGTCACTCTCGTATGCTTGAGTTTGAATTCCCGAACTGTGGTTCTCACAAAGTTTACTCAATGGCGCATGATGAAGTTCGTTCAATGAAAGAGTTCATCCCAGCTAAGCGTATCGAATTTTGGATGGGCTTTGGTGATGCATACTTGAACTACTTCAACTGCATGCGTGATATCGGTCTTCTTAGCCCAGATCCGCTAACACTGCACGATGGTACTGTGGTTCAGCCTCTGCATGTTCTTAAAGCACTACTACCGGATCCAACATCTCTAGCTCCGGGTTACACTGGTTTAACGTGTATCGGTACTTGGGTTCAAGGTAAGAAAGATGGTAAAGAGCGTAGCGTATTCATCTACAATAACGCAGACCACGAAGTGGCTTACGAAGACGTAGAGCACCAAGCGATCTCTTACACAACTGGCGTTCCAGCGATTACCGCTGCACTTCAGTTCTTCCGTGGCGAATGGGCTGATAAAGGCGTGTTCAACATGGAACAGCTAAATCCAGATCCGTTCCTAGCAACTATGCCGGAAATTGGTCTAGATTGGCATGTTCAAGAGCTTGAAGCAGGCCAAGGTCTTCCAGTGATTCATGAGCTGAAAAAATAAGAACTGATTTCTTGTTTTGATTGCTAATTAAAGGGGACATGGATTGTTCCCTTTTCGATGATGATAGCCTTGAAGCTTTGGTATCATTTATTTTGATTTTGTAACTCACTGCGCTCGGACAGGACAAAATCAAAATAAATCACACCAAAATTGTTAATTTACCTTTCCATCTATAGATGCTGCTTGAGTGTTTACAAAAATGACGTTTAAGAAAGAAGAACTAAAAACCCCATATTTCATGATCAACGAAGACAAGTTGATTGCGAACTTAGAAAAAGCCAAGCAACTGAAAGAGATTTCAGGTGTGAAATTGGTACTTGCGCTTAAGTGCTTCTCGACTTGGGGCGTGTTTGACATCATCAAACCGTACCTAGACGGTACTACTAGTTCTGGCCCTTATGAAGTGAAATTAGGTCACGAAACTTTTGGCGGTGAAACTCATGCTTACAGTGTGGGCTACAGTGAAGATGACGTGAGAGAGGTTGCTGACATCTGCGACAAGATGATCTTCAACTCTCAAAGCCAACTTGCTGCTTACCGTCATATTGTTGAAGGTAAAGCTTCACTGGGTTTACGTTTAAATCCGGGCGTGAGCTACGCAGGGCAAGACTTGGCGAATCCAGCACGTCAATTCTCGCGTTTGGGCGTGCAAGCTGACCACATCAAACCAGAAATTTTCGATGAGATTAATGGTGTGATGTTCCACATGAACTGTGAGAACAAAGACGTCGATGCGTTTATCGGCCTGCTTGATTCAATCTCAGAACAGTTTGGTGAGCACTTAGATAAGTTGGACTGGGTGAGCATGGGCGGAGGTGTGTTCTTCACATGGCCTGGCTATGACATCGAAAAACTCGGTCTTGCGCTGAAAGCCTTCTCTGAAAAGCACGGTGTGCAGATGTATCTTGAGCCGGGTGAAGCGATCATCACTAAAACAACCGACCTAGTTGTGACAGTGGTCGATATTGTTGAGAACGTGAAGAAAACAGCGATTGTGGATTCAGCGACTGAGGCGCACCGCCTTGACACGCTTATCTACAATGAGCCCGCATCAGTATTGGAAGCATCAGAAACAGGCAGCCATGACTACGTGATTGGTTCGTGTTCATGTCTTGCGGGCGATCAGTTCTGCGAAGCGAGCTTTGATGAGCCACTTAAGATTGGTCAAAAGCTGCATCTGTTAGACAGCGCGGGTTACACAATGGTGAAATTGAACTGGTTCAATGGCCTTAAAATGCCTTCAATCTACTGTGAACGTAGCAGTGGTGAAGTTCAGAAGCTAAATGAATTCGGCTATGAAGACTTCAAACGCTCATTATCACAATGGTCAGTTAAGTAACTGAATCACAAGTTCAGAGCAATACAAAGAGCAGCTAATGAGCTGCTCTTTTTTGTTCTTTAATTTTGTTTATTTAGCTTTCAATCATCACACGAGTATCTTCACTGAGCGTTTCGAGTTCATTAACTACGTCGTCGATCTGTACTTCGATTGGCAGCTTAACGGCGATTTTTGATGTGAATAGACTTGAGCTAACACCGCCGCCACCAGCGATAAAGACGCGGTGACAATCCATATCGAGAATACTGATTCCTTGTCTATCCAATACATGAGTCACTTCGTTGACGATACCTGCTCGGTCGTTAGAGTCGAGTCTCAAGTGATGGACCGTGTCTTGAACATTGTGTGTATGATCGGAATCGACAAACTGCACGATGAGATCTGGATTGGCGCTGAACGCTTCTTTTACAATCGATTCGTTGATGGCTGGAAGTTGAACCTTTAGTACGCCTGCGACTTGGTCTTCAATAAAGTTCACTTTACTGATGAGCCATTTGCCGTCGTTTTCGTGAGTAACCGCAGCAAGCTGTTTGATTGTTGCTGGTGATGCTTTTCCGATAAAGTTTACGATAAATGTACTGTTCATATCAGCCCCCAAGGTTTCAATTATTCTTTGCTAATTAAATGTTTGATATCACGCGATAAAGTTCTTTAATTTCAGTGTAGAAGGTTACATCGAACAATGTTTGACCTAGGTCAATTTTTGAAACTAAGCTTCGATGCAAAAAAAGAGAATGAAGAGTAGGGCACAAAAAAAGCGGCTAGAGAGCCGCTTTTTAGAAGAGTTGTCACTGTGATTGATGATTCAGCAACTTATATTCAATAACTTATATTGAGTAGTACTAGAGACGAATTAGAACGTTACTTTGAAGTTCATACCAACAAACTGAGAGTCGTATGGTGCGCCAGCATCGTAAGCAAAACGTGCAGCGTCTTGGTTATCCCACCAAGGGTTAGTATTCAGGTTAACTTCTGCATCACCGCCCCATGCGTCACTTACCCAGTAGTGAATGTGTCCAACAGGGTTAAGGAAGAATAGCGACACATCACCCATGGTTTGAGAGCCCATCACTTCGCCACCTGAAGCAATGATATCCTGCTCTGCTTCTAGCATCATTTCACCGACAACCGCACCGAAGAAAGGTGTGATGAAGAGATCTTGCCATGAAGGTACTTCTGCAAACGCTTCTACGCCGTATTCCCAGAAGAACGTCGACATAGTCCAAGAGTATAAGAATGACTCAAACTCGTCGTAACCTGCGTGTCGAGCTGCGGTGTAGTAAACACCACCGAAATATGGGTGCATTACGTAGTTTAGGAAGTGTTCGTCACGGTCCCATGTTGGACCAGCAGAAACGTTATCTTTCCACTTTTTACCTAATGAGCTGATATCACGTTGGTCATCATCCCACTTAGTAATACTTTCAGGGAGCAGAGTCATTAGACCCACTGTCGCGACACTCAAGCCAAGAATGGTGTAGGTTTGACCCATTAGGTAATCCCAATCTTTCTCCTGACTCACCAACATGTGTTTTGGTTGTTGGATTGAGAAGTCGTACTCATCACTCGATTCGCTCAGTGCGTAATTGGTACTAGGCTTGTAGGTGTACAAGTTGTCATTAAAACAGTAATCTTGAGCACATTCATCCGAGTAAGAAAGGTTGATTGGCTGGTCGAAGTCGTATTGGCTTGCAACCGAGTTAACTGACATTAGCATTGAAAATGCGGCAGTAACCTTTGCTAGTAACGGTGATTTGGCCACAAGGGTCTCCATGAGAAAGTTTGGAATTGATCAGGGTCACAATTATCTATTAAATGCCTGATTTAGGGAACTAATAATTTATAGCTTTTCCTAAGAAAACCTTAGGTTTAACATTATTAATATTAATGAAAAGGCGAATTGCTCCAAATTCAACCATAGACCAGTTTGTAAATAATGCAGTGTCTTTTTATGACAACAAGGGATAGAAATATGACGAAAATCGCAATGTTAAGCACAGGTGAAGAAGTTCTTCATGGAGACATTGTAGATACAAACGCAGCTTGGATGTCTGCTGAGTTTTATCAGCATGGTTTTGCGCTTGCTAAGCGCTCAACTGTGGGTGATCAAATGAATGCTCTTGTTGAAGAATTGCTGATGCTGAGCTTTAACTATGATGTGGTTATCGTTAATGGTGGTTTAGGCCCGACAACCGATGATATGAGTGCTGCCGCCGCTGCAGCTGCTTCCGAGCAGAAACTCGTCATGTTCCCTGAATGGCTTGCTCGTATGGAAGAGATGTTCTCTGGACGTGGCATGCCAATGCCAGACAGCAACCTTAAACAAGCTTTGTTACCTGCGAGTTCAGAGATTGTCGATAACCCTGTAGGGACGGCTTGTGGCTTCAAACTGAAAATTAACGATGCGACTTTCTATTTCACGCCGGGTGTACCAAGTGAATTCAAGCGCATGGTGACGTTTGAGATTCTTCCTGACTTGTCGTGTACCTACCCTCAAGTGGTTGCCTCTGAATGCAGTCGACTGTTTACGTTTGGTTTGTCTGAGTCCGGTATCTCTGATGTTTTGGATCAACTAAAGCTGCCAGAAGGTTATGAACTTGGTTATCGCTCTTATCTGCCGTTCATTGAGGTCAAACTGTTTGGTCCTAAGGCAGACTTAGAAACTCGCGTTAAGCTTCTGCAGATGGTTTACAAGCTGCTAGAGAGTAATGTCGTTAGTGTTGATGAGCCGATGATTGACCATATTGGACACATCATGGCGGAAAAAAAGAAGACGTTATCTGTGTCTGAAGTGTCGACCAAAGGTTCACTGTCAGCGTGGCTGCAATTGAATGAGCAGATAGAAGATTGCTTCGGACACTCATGGGTGATGGCTGAGCCAAAAGAGAGCGAACTTGAAAAGAGCGATCCATTAGCCGCGACCTTTGCGCTGGCTGGAGCAACAAGAGATAAGTGCGGAACTGAATTGGCTTTGGTGACTGGTAAGCTGGAAGGCAACACATTCAGCGTTGCATTGTCGACTGAAGCAGGCGAGTGGGGGCAGGTACTTGAGTTTTATCGTCAGTACTCGCGTGAAGACCAACGCAACGTGATTAAGACCGTTGCCACCGATATGCTGAGAAGGCATTTAGATAACAAACCGATGTTTGGTACTTATTCTTCGGTTAAGCGATTAAAAGACATGTTTATTCCAGCGGCTATCATTAAGTAGCTATGTAAGCTAACGATGTAAGCGAACTCGCTAAGTCTGTATTAAAAACGCTAGAAAAAACGAAATAAAAAGGCCCAACATCTAAATAGGTGTTGGGCCTTTTGTTTATCTAGCCTTCTAGATAACCAAACAAGCAGCGATGTTTACACGCAACTCATGTCTGTAAGAACTCGATTACAAACCGCTTGTCATATGTAGGCTGTAGAACAAACCACGGCCGATTAACTCTGAAGCCAAGAACAATACTAGTGCTAAGCCAAGGTTAACTGGGTTCACTTTTGCTTTGTTCAGCATAGGTAGAATCCAAATCAACAAGCTTGCCATTAGCAGTGCCACTTGAAGAATCACATAGCTACCTAAACCATCGACTAACTCAGACGCTTTTGCCGCTGAAGTTTGGATGTCTCCGATTAGGTTCAGTTTTCCTACTGTCACAAGCAAGCTGATAGCAACAGCGATAACAGCCAACATGGTGATGTTACGGTCAACCGTAAAGCGGCTGTCGTTTGCGAATACAATCACGAACTGAGATAACAGCAAGCCACCCACAACCATCGTCATGATGAAGCTCAGTGGTGTGTAGATGTTGTCCCACGTCGGTACTGTGTTGATCATGTATACGTTGATCATCGCGTACATGAAGATAACACCCAGTAACATCGCGCCAACCATCAGTGCTTTCTGGATAGCAACGCCACCTTTCTTGACTACCGACAGTAACCATTGCAGGCCACCGACAGCGAAGAATGCCGCACCGAAGAACACTTCGTTAGACAACCAAGCCGAACCTAGCTGATTAAAAGCGTTAAACGCGCGCAGTGGAGAGCCAAGGTGCGTTGTCGAGAACATGAAGCCAAGACCCATCAGTACCCATAGGATAAACATTGGAACCTTGTAGCTGTTCAGCTTCTCTTCGTCATGACCAAGTACCAGTGCACGTGCGCCAATCAGTAAGTAACCACCAACCGCAGTTTGCGCCAGCACCGTAAAGAAGATTAAAGACCACTCATGAAAAATCATCTTACACCTCCTTCGGGTTTGCTAGGTGACCGCTGGTATCGCCAGTCGGCTTCGCGTTTTTGTTCAGCTTAATCACGATGTTTGGTAGCGTTTCTGTTGAAGATGGCAGTGGAGCCACATCCGCACCAGAGCCGTACTTCTCGCGAAGTGTATTGATTTCACCAAACTCCAATGCACGAAGTGGGCAAGACTCAACACAGATAGGCTGTTTGCCTTCAGAAACACGTTGGTAACAACCATCGCATTTCGTCATATGACCTTTCTTAGCATTGTATTGTGGTGCGCCGTAAGGACACGCATTGCTACAGTGCTGACAACCAATACATACGCTCTCATCAACCACAACCAAACCGTCTTCATCACGTTTGTGCATTGCGCCCGAAGGACACACTTTCACACACGCTGGGTTAGTACAGTGGTTACAAGCGATAGATAGGTAGTAAGAAAAGACATCTTTCTGAACCCAGGTATCACCATCTTGAGTGAAGCCACCACCGGCATATTCGTATACGCGACGGTAGTTCGTTTTGATGTCTAGATCGTTATAATCTTTACAAGCAAGCTGACAGGTTTTACAACCCGTGCATTTACTTGAATCAATGTAAAAGCCGTATTGTTTCATTCCAACCTACCTTATGCTTTCTTTAGCGCTTTGATTTGAACTAGGTTTGTATGCTGAGGGTTACCCTTAGCAAGTGGGCTCGGGCGCTGAGTCGTCAGCACGTTGATAGAGCCTGCATGGTCGATCTTCTGACCATCTGGTGCGTACCATGCACCTTCGCCTAGTGCGACAACTCGAGGAAGAATCCTAGGTGTCACTTTCGCTGGAATATGTACTTCGCCACGGTCGTTGAAAATACTCACCATGTCGCCGCTTTCAATACCACGTTCTTTTGCATCGATTGGGTTGATCCACAACTCTTGCGGTGCTGCTGCTTTGATTTCTGCAACGTTGCCGTAAGTCGAGTGAGTACGAGCCTTGTAGTGGAAACCGGTTAGCTGAAGTGGGTACTTCTCTGCTAGTGGGTCGTTATGACCTTCGAAAGAGTCCGCGTAAATCGGAAGTGGGTGAATCACTTCGTCTTCTTTCAGCTTCCAAGTCTTCGCGATATCAGCCAGTTGCTCTGAGTAGATCTCGATCTTGCCACTTGGTGTGGTCAGTGGGTTCGCTTCAGGATCTTTACGGAAATCTTCATAAGCGATGTAGTGGTGGTCGTAGCTACGTTTGTAGATACCCAGCTCTTTCATCTCTTCGAAGGTTGGCAGTGTTGGATCGTTCTTACGAGTTTCTGCGTAAAGGTGCTCAATCCATTGCTCTTGAGTACGGCCTTCGGTGAACTCTTTTTCTACGCCCATTCGTTTCGCAAGCTGAGTACACATCTCGTAGATAGATTTCGCTTCAAACTGAGGCTCAATCGCTTTCTGCGCGTAGATGAAGTAAGGCATGTTCGCCGCTTTACCGTCCATACACCAGTCGTCTTGCTCAGACGTTGTTAAGTCTGGCAGGATGATATCGGCGTACTTCGCTGAAGACGTCATATGGTTATCAACCACGACAATCATTTCACACGCACTTTCATCTTGAAGAATCGCGTGAGTCTTGTTGATGTCTGAGTGTTGGTTAATGATGCAGTTACCTGCGTAGTTCCAGATCATCTTGATTGGGTTCTTAAGGCGCTCTGCACCGCGAACACCATCAGTGATGTCGGTCATTTCATGGTGACGGTAAATCGCGTCTGTCCACATGAACATTGAAATAGACGTTTCAACTGGGTTTGGCACAGTAGGGAAGCGCACAAATGGAATGTTGATGTCGCTTTCACGAGCGCCGGTTGAACCGCCTGATACGCCCACAGAACCAGTGAGCAGTGACAGCATCGCGATTGCACGACACGCTAGTTCACCGTTCGCAGTGCGTTGTAAGCCCCAACCTTGGTGAATCGCACATGGTTTCGCTGTGCCCATTTCACGGCCAAGCTTAACGATAGTATCAACTGGAATGCCTGTGATCTTAGAGGCCCATTCAGGTGTCTTCTCTACGCCATCTTCACCTAAACCTAAGATGTAAGATTTGTAGTCGCTGTTTTTAGGCGCTGATGCAGGCAGAGTCTTCTCGTCGTAACCTACGCAGTATTTGTCTAGGAACGGTTGGTCGACAAGGTCTTCAGTGATCATCACGTGTGCAAGACCTGCTACCAATGCAGCATCAGTTGAAGGACGAATTGGAATCCATTGATCTTCACGACCACCTGCAGTATCGGTGTAGCGAGGGTCGATGATGATCGTTCTTGCGTTCGATTTGTTTTTGCTTTCTACGTAGTGGTGGATCAGACCGCCGCCAGACATACGAGTCTCAGCAGGGTTGTTACCAAATTGGATATTAAGCTTTGTGTTCTCTAGGTCAGAGAAAGAGTTGTTGTTTGCCCAACCACCGTAGGTGTAGCTCAAGCCTTTCGCGATTTGCGCTGTTGAGTAGTCACCGTAATGGTTTAGGTAACCACCACTTAGGTTCATTAGACGAGCAATCAGCGTTTGTGCTGGTGGCCAAGATTTAGTAACCGTGCCGCCCAGCGTACCTGTACCGTAGTTTAGGTAGATAGTGTCGTTACCGTAGTCTTTGATAAGGCGTTGCATGGTGCCAGCGACTTCATCATAAGCCTCTTCCCAGCTAATACGCTTAAACTTACCTTCACCACGTTTACCCACACGTTTCATTGGGTACTTTAGGCGATCTGGGTTATAAACACGGCGGCGCATCGAGCGACCACGTAGACACGCACGAACTTGGTGATGACCGTATTCGTCAGTGCCTGTGTTGTCTGTTTCTACGTATTTGATTTCACCGTTTTGTACATGCATACGCAGTGGGCAGCGAGAGCCACAGTTTACTGTACATGCACTCCATACGATTTTCTCATCCACATTTTCAGCAACTGCAGCCGCTACTGGTTTGGATTTGAAAGGTAATGCAATACCGCCCGCAAGTGCAGCTGCACTACCTACTGCAGAGGAAGCTTTCATGAAGCCTCTTCGAGTAAGATTCATTACCCCAGATTCTTTCTTATTCGTCATTCTAAGATGCCTTTTACTATTGATAGCTAGCACTTTATAGGTAGTTTATTCTTTATGTATTTATTTCGAATTATTGGTTGATTGGCATCAAATAAGTGTGGAATTTAAAGTTTATGAATTGAATGTATAAAATAGATCAAAGAATGAAATGAGTTAATTAATATAATTATCTTTAAACCTATAACGGTATAAATAATAATGATTATCGATACGCATAAATTGTTGGGTTCGCTATTTTATCAAGCGACAAGTAAAGAACAGTTAATCACCATTGTCGAAGCTTTGGTTGAGAGCGAAGTACTCTCTGAAGAATGCTTGCAGGCATTAAGAAGCGAAGACGAAGATGCGCTCGCAGCAGAGTTCAGCCGCCTGTTTGAAGGCGTTGGAGACATGCCAGCTCCGCCTTGGGGTTCTGTGTACCTAGATAAAGACCGCGTTGTGTTTGGTGCTTCTACGGTTGAGTATCGCCAGTTTTTAGAATTGAATCAGATTGAATTAGACACTGGGTTAAGAGAGCCGGAAGATCAATTTGGTTTAATGTTATTCGCTCATGCGTATTTGTTAGAAAATAATAATATTAATTCAGCTGGTGAATTACTTGAGGGTCACTTATTAACTTGGTCTTCTGTTTATTTAGAAAAACTAAATAAAGCATCAGAGTTATCTTTTTATAAAAAGCTATCGGTTGATGTAATAGATTGGTTTAAGTACTTAATATCTGAATATAATTTAAACGTTGCTACTAAAAAGTTATATATCGACTAATGTCTGAACAAATAAATTCAAATAGACGCGGTTTCTTAACTCGACTTTCTAAACCGGTTAAAGCAGCCGCGAATTATGAAGAGATATCACAGCGCTTGCATGCAAGACCGCCAAGAGCGGTCGATGAGGTGCTGTTTGAGCGTCTTTGCGACGGTTGTGGATTGTGTGAACAATCGTGTCCAAATAGCGTTATTGAGATGCTAGAGGGCAGTGCGCTGCTGAATTTGGATTACAACAGTTGTTCTATGTGTAACAAATGCACTGAAGTGTGTCGGACCGGCGCACTTCATCCAACGGCCACGCCTTATATCGACCTCAAGCCGAGCTTTGCGGATAGCTGCAATAATTACATGCAAATGGACTGTTCAGCATGCCAAACGGCGTGTTCAGCTGGTGCAATACACATCGAAGTAGGAGAGTTGCCTACAGTGGACAAAGATAAGTGTAACGGCTGTGGAGAGTGCCGAAGCGCTTGTTATATTGGCTCTGTGACTCTTAACCTGACTCAGCAATAAACGTTTGGCTTTGTATGACACAAGCCAACAGGAATATTTGGTTGAGTGATAGACGAGTCGCTTTAGATACCTAAAGACATAAATAGAAAAGGGTCCGCATTCCTAAAGGAAGCGGACCCTTTTTTGATTCTTATTGACGATATTCGAACAAAGTGACCTAAAGCCAGCTGGCTTATGCGCGTTTTTGCTTGTTTCTATGAATAACGTTACTCAGCGATAGCTCAGTCTTTGCTTTACAGATACAAGGCAATATCTCATTACCTTGCGTGTAAGCCATAGCAAAACCAACGTACTCGACCTCACCAGAATCCAACGTGCAGCGGCAAGCGCCACAGTGACCATCTCGGCAGTTGTATTCTGGCTCTAACCCAGCTTGTTCCATTGTTTCCAACAGAGTGTTTGAAGGGTTAGATTCAATTGAAGTCAGTTTGTTGATTTTGATTGTTGGCATTACAGCTCAAATCCTTCAAAGTCGTCAGCTTTTACTTCATTGTCGATTTGGCCAACTAGGTAAGAACTGATTTCTGCTTCTTGTGGAGCAACTTGAACGTTATCTGAAGACAACCAAGCGTTGATCCATGGAATTGGGTTCGACGTTGCTGCTGGGTAAGCCGTACCTAGGCCAACAGCCTGCATACGGATGTTGGTAATGTACTCAACGTATTGGCAAAGAATGTCTTTGTTCAGACCAATCATAGAGCCATCTTTGAATAGGTATTCTGCCCACTCTTTCTCTTGCTCAGCCGCTTCTTTGAATAGGTCGAAACACTCTTGCTTACACTCTTCAGCGATCTGCATGAATTCAAAATCATCTTGACCATTGCGTAGCAAGTTGATCATGTGCTGTGTACCAGTAAGGTGAAGGGCTTCATCACGAGCGATTAGCTTGATGATCTTCGCGTTACCTTCCATTAGCTCACGCTCAGCGAATGCAAATGAACATGCGAAACTTACGTAGAAACGAATCGCTTCTAGTGCGTTTACAGACATTAGACATAGGTAAAGTTTCTTCTTCAGGTCGTGAAGTGAAATCTTGACGTCTTCGCCGTTGATGCTGTGGTTGCCTTCACCGTAGCGGTGGTAGTCAGCCGTTAGCTTGATTAGGTCGTCGTAGTAGAAAGCGATGTCTTTAGCACGCTTCAGAATCTCTTCATTTTCAACGATGTCGTCGAATACTACGCCTGGATCATTCACGATGTTACGGATGATGTGCGTGTAAGAACGAGAGTGAATCGTTTCAGAGAAAGACCAAGTTTCAATCCAAGTTTCAACTTCTGGTAGAGATACCAATGGAAGTAGGGCAACGTTAGGGCTGCGGCCTTGGATTGAATCTAGAAGCGTTTGGTACTTCAAGTTAGAGATGAAGATGTGCTTTTCATGCTCAGGAAGCTTGTTGTAGTCGATACGGTCGCTAGACACGTCTACTTCTTCTGGACGCCAGAAGAAAGAAAGCTGCTTCTCGATAAGCTTTTCGAAGATTTCGAATTTTTGTTGGTCGTAACGTGCAACGTTTACCGACTGACCCAAGAACATTGGTTCTTTTAGTTGGTCATTTTTTTGCTGAGAAAAAGTACTGTAAGCCATAAATGCCTCAAATCCTTTAAAGACCCGTAATAAAACGGACCCTGTTAATGCTTTAAACCCAGAGAAGATAACTCTTCTCTGGGGTCTTAATGTTTATTGCGGTTTAGATCTTACAACCGCCGCCTTCACAATCTTCTTCCGGCACTTGAACTGCATCGCCTTGGTCGTCTTTAGCACCATCACGAGTGTTATGGTAGTAAAGCGTCTTAACACCGTACTTGTACGCTGTTAGTAGGTCTTGAAGCAGCTTCTTCATTGGTACTTTACCGCTGTCGTAAACACTTGGGTCATAGTTAGTGTTTGCAGAGATAGCTTGGTCAACGAATTTTTGCATGATACCCACTAGGTGTAGGTAACCGTCGTTAGAACCAATGTTCCAAAGTAGCTCGTAGTTCTCTTTAAGATTTAGGAAATCTGGAACCACTTGCTTAAGGATGCCGTCTTTCGATGCTTTCACTGATACGTAACCACGTGGTGGCTCGATACCGTTAGTCGCGTTCGAGATTTGAGACGATGTCTCAGAAGGCATAAGCGCTGTTAGCGTAGAGTTACGCAGACCGTGCTCCATGATCTCTTCACGTAGAGAATCCCAATCGTAGTGCAGTGGCTCTTCACATACTAAGTCGATATCTTTTTTGTAAGTATCGATTGGCAGTAGGCCTTTCGCGTAGTTGGTCTCGTGGAAAGATGGGCAACGGCCTTGCTCTTTCGCTAGTTCAACAGATGCTTTTAGCAAGTGGTATTGAATTGCTTCAAAAGTACGGTGAGTCAGGCCATTCGCGCTGCCATCAGAGTACTTAACACCATTCTTCGCTAGGTAGTATGCGTAGTTGATTACACCTACACCTAAAGTACGACGGTTCATTGTCGACTTGTATGCAGCTGGAAGCGGGTAGTCTTGGTAATCAAGCAGTGCATCTAGAGCACGAACAACCAGCTCAGAAAGCTCTGCTAGGTCGTCCAGTTCATTGATTGCGCCAAGGTTGAATGCTGAAAGCGTACATAGTGCAATTTCGCCTTCGTCATCTTCTACGTTAGAAAGTGGCTTAGTAGGAAGCGCGATTTCTAGACATAGGTTCGATTGACGAACAGGTGCTACTTCAGAATCAAACGGGCTGTGTGTATTACAGTGGTCAACATTCTGAATGTAGATACGACCAGTAGAAGCACGCTCTTGCATTAGCAGAGAGAAAAGCTCAACGGCTTTAACCGTTTCACGCTTCACTGAAGGATCGTTTTCGTACTTAACGTATAGCTCTTCAAAACGGTCTTGGTTTTCGAAGAACGCATCGTAAAGGCCAGGTACGTCTGAAGGTGAGAACAGGCTGATGTTGCCACCCTGAACTAGGCGAGAGTACATAAGCTTGTTCAGCTGTACGCCGTAATCCATGTGACGAACTCGGTTCTCTTCAACGCCGCGGTTGTTTTTCAGTACTAATAGAGACTGAACTTCACCGTGCCATAGTGGGTAGAATACAGTTGCTGCACCGCCACGAACACCACCTTGAGAACAACATTTTACTGCTGTTTGGAAGTATTTGTAGAAAGGGATACAGCCCGTGTGGAACGCTTCACCATTACGGATTTCAGAACCAAGCGCACGGATACGACCTGCGTTGATACCAATACCAGCACGTTGAGATACGTAACGAACAATTGAGCTTGCTGTCGCGTTGATAGAATCAAGGCTGTCACCACACTCGATCAGTACACAAGAACTGAATTGACGAGTAGGCGTACGCACACCAGACATGATCGGTGTAGGTAGAGAAATCTTAAACGTAGACGATGCGTCGTAAAAACGTTTGATGTAGTCAAGACGAGTCGATTTCGGGTATTTAGCGAATAGACACGCAGCAACTAAAATGTAAAGGAACTGAGCACTCTCGTAGATTTCTTTCGTTACACGGTTTTGCACGAAGTATTTACCTTCGAGCTGCTTAACCGCTGCGTAAGAGAAGTCTAAGTCACGTTTGTGGTCGATGTACTCGTCAAGCTCTTCGAATTCAGCTTTCGTGTAATCTTCCATAAGGTGGCTATCGTATTTACCCATATCAACCAGTTTTGCAACGTGGTCATACAGTGCAGGCGGCTCGTATTCGCCGTACGCTTTTTTACGTAGGTGGAATACAGACAGACGTGCTGCTAGATATTGGTAATCAGGAGTCTCTTCAGAGATTAAATCCGCTGCTGACTTGATGATAGTTTCATGAATGTCAGTAGTGGTGATGCCATCGTAAAACTGAATGTGAGCTTTCAATTCTACTTGTGATACAGAAACATTGTGCAAGCCTTCAGCTGCCCATGTAATCACGCGATGGATCTTCTCTAGATCGATCGTTTCTTTGCGCCCGTTACGCTTGGTAACAGTAAGTTGTTGGTTCATTCTGCTTAATTTCCCTAACAAAACTGAACAAGGCCGTGTTTTTGTGTATTTCTGTGTAATTTTTGTAAATTACGTTTCGGCTTTGTGATCTTGGTCTACCCATACATTGTAGTTCAAACACAACATATAGGGGTCATTTGTTTGTTGGGTTACAAGATAGTGCTACAACTGATATTTTTCAAGGTAAAGAAATGGGGTTGCTTGTGGATAAGTGGTGGATTGAAAAAAAACTGTAAGTGACCACTAACTGATGAGGTTATATGTGACTTGATTGTATAAAAGTCGGCTTTTAATGATGCTTTATTTTTGCACGCCCATAAAAAAAAATTCCTTGATCTTTGGCCAAAATGGGCGATTGATTTTAGGCGATTAAATTTAAATCGAGGTGGTCAAAATGGAAGCTAGCGCACGAAATTTAGACTGAAAAAAGTCGCAAAGTTATGGTAATTGCAACTCTTTTCATTCGTCTTTTTTACAAAAGGTTTTACGGTAGGGCTACCGATATTTTTTAGCCAAAGTTTTGCGTGTGGACGATGTAGTTTACGTCTACATTTGTGCCTAAACGATAAGTGTCCGTAAGAGGATTGTAGTGCAGCCCTGTAATCCCTAGTTCTTGCAGCGGAGTGTTATCGACCATCTTGATAAGTTCTGCAGGGCGAATGAACTTCTCGTGCTCATGAGTGCCCTCAGGAACAATCTTAAGTAGCTTTTCTGCACCAACAATAGCGAACAGGTAAGATTTGAAGTTACGGTTCAAGGTAGAGAAGAACACGTGACCACCCGGTTTCACTAATTTTGAACATGCACTAATCACAGATTGTGGATCAGGAACGTGCTCTAGCATTTCCATACATGTCACCACATCGTAAGTTTGTGGATTCTGTTCTGCATGGTCTTCGATGGTGCTCTGGATATAATCGAGCTTGGTGCCAGTTTCCAATGCGTGAAGACGTGCCACTTCTAGCGGTTCTTTACCCATATCTAGGCCAGTGACTACTGCGCCCTCAACAGCCATGCTTTCAGCCAAAATGCCGCCACCGCAGCCAACATCGAGGACTTTCTTACCAAATAAACCTTCGGTCTTTTCTAGCACGTAATTTAGGCGCAGTGGGTTGATTTGATGTAGAGGCTTAAACTCGCCTTCCAGATCCCACCAGCGCGACGCCATGTCTTCGAATTTTTTGATTTCTGCTGGGTCTACGTTCTGTGATTTAGTCATAATCGGCATTTCCAAGTTAAATAATGCATCCATGAAATTGCAGGCATTATAACTTGCCTTTTCGCTCTGACCAGAAGATCTACAATTTTGCTAGTTTATTGGATGTAAAGTGACCATGTTTCAGCAAGATATGATGCGGAGGTGCAATTTCTCATCAATTGATTGGCTACAAGGGTCACAAGATGGTAAAAGGAGAGGGAAAGTGATGCCTCCGTAGGTAAATTTGTGTTATATTTTTCGGTCTTATACGTATTCAAAAATACGATCTGACTATAGAGGGAAAATGGCTCTATGAGCGATCTAGCGAAAGAGATCACGCCCGTAAATATTGAAGATGAGCTTAGAGGTTCATACCTAGACTACGCGATGTCCGTCATCGTTGGTCGTGCCCTTCCAGATGTGCGTGATGGCCTAAAACCTGTACACCGCCGCGTTTTGTTCGCGATGAATGTACTAGGTAATGATTGGAACAAACCATATAAAAAGTCTGCTCGTGTAGTAGGTGATGTAATCGGTAAATACCACCCACATGGTGATAGTGCTGTATACGATACTATTGTTCGTATGGCGCAACCGTTCTCACTGCGTTACATGCTAGTTGATGGCCAAGGTAACTTTGGTTCTATCGATGGCGACTCCGCGGCTGCAATGCGTTATACCGAAGTTCGTATGGCGAAAATTGCTCACGAGCTCCTGGCTGACCTTGATAAGGAAACTGTGGATTACGTACCGAACTACGATGGTACAGAACAAATTCCAGCAGTACTTCCTACAAAAATTCCTAACCTATTGGTAAACGGTGCTTCTGGTATCGCAGTAGGTATGGCTACCAACATCCCACCACATAACCTTGGTGAAGTTGTTGATGGCTGTTTAGCATTTATCAATAATGAAGATATCACTATTGATGAGCTAATGGACTATATCCCTGGTCCTGACTTCCCAACAGCAGCACTTATCAGTGGTCGTAAAGGCATCGTAGATGCTTACAAGACTGGCCGCGGTAAGGTTTACATGCGTTCAAAAGCGGATATCGAAGTAGAGAAGAATGGTAAAGAAACCATTATCGTTACTGAGATCCCTTACCAAGTAAACAAAGCTCGTTTGATCGAGAAGATTGCTGAACTGGTTAAAGATAAGAAAGTAGAAGGCATCAGTGCACTGCGTGACGAGTCTGATAAAGACGGTATGCGTATTGTTATTGAATGTAAGCGTGATGCAGTAGGCGAAGTGGTTCTTAACAACCTATACGCTCAAACTCAACTGCAAACGACTTTCGGTATCAACATGGTTGCGTTGAATAACGGTCAACCACAGTTGTTCAACATCAAAGACATGCTTAAGTGCTTCGTAGACCACCGTCGCGAAGTTGTGACTCGTCGTACTATCTTCGAATTGAAGAAAGCACGCGACCGTGCACACATCCTTGAAGCATTGTCTCTAGCACTTGCTAACATTGATGAAATCATTGAACTGATCAAGAGCGCGCCAACACCAGCAGAAGCTAAAGTTGGTTTAGTGTCTCGTGGTTGGGATCTTGGTAACGTTGCTTCAATGCTTGAGCGTGCAGGTACTGACGCAGCTCGTCCTGATTGGTTAGAAGACCAATACGGCATCCGCGATGGTCAATACTTCCTAACGGAAACACAAGCACAAGCAATTCTAGAACTTCGTCTTCACCGCCTAACAGGCCTTGAGCACGAGAAGATTCTAGACGAGTACAAAGCCCTTCTAGAAGAAATCGCTGAGCTAATGCACATTCTTGCAAGCACTGAGCGTTTGATGGAAGTTATCCGTGAAGAACTTGAAGCAGTACGTGAAATCTATGGCGACGAGCGTCGTACAGAAATCACAGCGGCAGTTCATGACATCGACATGGAAGAGCTGATTGCTCAAGAAGACGTTGTAGTAACGCTTTCTAACGCAGGTTACGTTAAGTACCAAATCCTAAGCGACTACGAAGCTCAGCGTCGTGGTGGTAAAGGTAAGAGTGCAACTAAGATGAAAGATGAGGATTACATTGAGCGTCTGCTTGTTGCTAATACTCACGATAACATCCTATGTTTCTCTACTCGTGGTAAGACATACCGTCTGAAAGTTTACCAACTGCCATTAGCAAGTCGTACTGCTCGTGGTAAGCCTATCGTTAACATTCTTCCTCTAGAAGAAGGTGAGCGTATCACGGCTATCCTGCCTGTTTCTGAGTTCTCTAACGAGAAATTCATCTTCATGGCAACGGGTGACGGTACTGTTAAGAAGACATCACTGGATCAGTTCGCAAACGTACGTGCTAACGGCCTAATTGCAGTTAACCTACGTGACGATGATTCACTGATTGGCGTTGACATCACTAACGGTGATAGCGACATCATGCTGTTCTCTAAATCGGGCAAAGTTGTTCGCTTTAACGAGGACAAAGTACGTGCAATGGGCCGTACTGCCTCTGGTGTTCGTGGTATGAAGCTTCCAGAAGACGATCAAGTAGTATCGTTGATTGTTCCTTCTAACGAAGGCGATATCCTAACTGTGACTCAAAACGGTTACGGTAAGCGTACTGAACTAGCTGAATACCCAACGAAAGGCCGTGCAACGCAAGGTGTGGTTTCTATCAAAGTCTCTGAACGTAATGGCCCAGTTGTTGGCGCTGTTCAAGTTGAAGAAGGCGACGAAATGATGATGATCACCGACGCAGGTACGCTAGTACGTACTCGCGTTGCGGAAGTGAGCCAAGTTGGTCGTAACACTCAAGGTGTAACACTGATTCGTACTTCTGACGACGAGAACGTTGTAGGTCTACAACGTATCGACGAAGTAGAAGAAGCTGAGATTGTAGAAGGCGAAGCTGAGGCTGGTGCTGAAACTATTAACGCTGACGTTGCTGAATCAAGCGAAGAGCAAGCATCAGATGCTTCTGACTCTGAAAGTGATAGCGAGCAAGACACTGAGTAATCTCGATTACGCTAAGTAATTAAGCTTATCATTGAAAAAACCGAGCCTAAGTGCTCGGTTTTTTATTGCCTGTGGTTTGTGGAAAATCGTTAAATGCCAATAGCTATAACTTGATCAAGTTTGCTTTGTGGTGAAAGAGGTAGAGTGAATGGGCGGATAAAAAGGGAGAGTAAAATGGATATCTGGTTACTGGTTGCTTTGTTATTGATGAGCCTATTTTTGGTGGTGATTGTCGTTGCATCAAACAAAAACAGTCGTAGCCTTAAGGGGAACCTTCTTATATCACTCACCGCAGTGCTACTCAGTGGCATTATCTGGTTTCAAATGAAGCAAGAGCTGCCTCAGCCTCCTTCCAATGACAACGAAAATTACACCACAACAGATTTCCAAGATGAGCTGCAACAAAGCCTTAAGCAAGACCCTAATCAATCAGACCTTTGGTTTAAGCTTGGTGGTGTTTATATGCAGAAAGGGGAGTTTGATGCTGCATTTACCTGTTACGACTATGCGATTCGTTTAGACCCACAGGCGCCTTCAGGGCTTTATGCAGCTAAAGCGAGCGCCTTGTATTACCTAAGTTCACAGGCGATGAGTGATGATGTGAAAGTGCTCTTAAATCAATCCATGGAGCTTGATCCCAACGATCGTACGGCATTGATGTTGATAGCGACCGATCACTTCATCAGTATGCGCTACCAACAAGCGATCGATGCTTGGACTCAAATTCTCGATTCTAACCAGAAAGGCATTGATCGTGTCTCTATCATCCATTCGATCAACCAAGCTAAGCAAATGATCCGTTAAACGGGCACTATCTGTAATTTCGAGATTATTTGCTTTCTTGCATCTCAATTAAACCGCCAGCGTTGTGGATCTGTGTAAACCCTTGAGCTTTCAAATACTGGTAAGCTTGTCCTGAGCGGTTACCACTGCGGCAATACAAAACGATAGGTTGAGCTTTGTCTATGCTGGCAAAGTGCGTAGCGACTTCAGAAAGAGGGTAGTTAATCGCATTGTCCAGATGACCTTGCTTGAACTCTCCTGGTGTCCTGACATCAACGACCAGCGCACCTTCCTCAATCATTTCCCACCCTGTTTCTGCTCGTTCTGAGGCGTGAAGTCCTGAACTTGTTAATGCGATGCATAATGCCGAAAGCGAAAGTAAGTGCTTCATTCTTTGTTCCTTGAATTAGCTAAAAGGTAATGTGAAATTGGGACGGTTGAGTGCGCCCAAATCTAAAAAACCAGCCACACCTTTACAGTGTGACTGGTTTTATCTTATTGGTCTATTTGAAGGAACTAGTATTCGTAGTTAGCTTCACGCTTTTCAGCTTGCTCTTCCCACTTAGGAACCACGGTGTCTAAGAAGTGTTGCTTCTCAGCATTCATCTTATCCATGTCCATTCCTAGCGCTTTCTGAGCGGCTTCTTTGGTTGAGATATCTGGAATCTCGATTGGATCGGTAATGCCTTTCTTCGCAAGTAGACGAACAATCTTAGTTCGCGCGTCTGCTGCGCGGTCAACCGCCGTTCCAAGAACCTCTAGGGCTACTTCAGGCGCGTGCATGTGAACACCATGAGATGCGATAGCGTAGTCCCAACGCCATTGCGCATGACGAATATCTTGTAAGATAGGTGCCATCTCTTGTTCTGTTGCGCCTGCTTCCCATGCTGCGCCTGCTTCAAAGTGAGCGGCTACGATTTGTTTCTCAGCGGTCAGCTTCATGTTTAGTACTTGAGCTTTGCGGCTTGAAACGATGTTACGCATGGTCTCTTTAGATTGAGTATGGCAGTTAGCACAAGTGTCTTCGAAGCGGTCAAACGGGTTACCTACTTTATGGTCGGTGTAAACGGTACCGTCTTCTTTCGTCACTTTAGGCATGTGGCAGTCAACACAAGCGACGTTGTTCTTACCGTGAATACCTTCACGCCAAGTTTCGTAACCTGGGTGCTGAGCCTTTAGCATTGGTGCTTTAGAGACTTTATGTGTCCAATCTTTAAAACCAATCTGATCGTAGTACTCTTCCATCTGTTCAACACGCGTCCCTTTATCCCAAGGGAATTTCACACCTTTTGTTGGACCCGTGAAGTAGTATTCCACGTGACACTGAGCACACACAGAGGCTTGCTGATCAAAGCGACCTTGCTCTTCGAAGTTCTTCCCAATCGCATCGAACGCACGTTCAACATAAGGACGAGTGATCTTTAGTGCAGGTTCGCCATTTTTAAAGCCTTCACTTTGAGTATCGTGACAGTCGGCACAACCAATTGGATTGACTATCTCGCTGCCAAGATGAGCCCATTTACCTTCAAAGTAGCCGTCTTCACCACGCTCTTCAATAACGCGTGCTACGTCTGGGCTTTTACAGCTCCAGCACGCCATTGGCATTGGGCCTGAATTTTCGTCGGTTGGTCCGCCAGTACGCAGGGTTTGTCTTACATCATCAACCGCATAAAAGTGGCCGCGGGCTTTGTTGTAGTCTTTCGCGAAACCGTAGCCCGCCCATAGAATAACCATGTTTGGATCTTCTTTTAGTGCGTCTTCAATGGCTTCGCTCTCTGACGTTTGTCTCCATGAATGGTATTGATCTGGGTGGTTTTGCTCGAACTGGTCGTTACGAGGATCACCAATTTCTTTTTGTTCAGACGCAGCAAAACTGGTCGCGCTTACTAGTGATGCGCTAACCATTAATAATGCTGTGACGGAATTACGTATCCAATGCTTTTTCACAGTGATATCTCCAATATACTGATTTTTATACCAAGCGTTGTGAGTTTGCTATTCAAATTAAGAACTGGAGAATTGCTGTTTATATTAATTCATAAATAAACACATTTTGTTACGTGTCGGATGTTTGCTTGTTTTAGATCAATTAATGACAGTGACTTCAATCACGTTGAAGTTTATATAACCCTAAAGGGGTATGTGGACATCAAGTTAGACTGGTCTTATTGAGAATTATTAGCATATATAACAAACAATTACCCGACATGCCCTCACTATAAATAGGGTGATTGTGTTCACATATTACCCTTTGTATATTTCGCTTTACCTAATTAGGGGTATATTCTAAATATAGAAAGCGTTGTGGCTTATCCAAAATAAGAATTGATATCATTTAAGCGGTAATAATATCGTTTAAGGGTACTTTTGTTTAACCGGAATATTATTTGGTTGAGAGTTAAATAATGCCGGTATAAGGAAAGGATAAAATGGGCAATATTAAATTGGCCATAGTCATAATGCTTAAATCCCTTCTAGCATTCTGCCTCTATGGTTATTCCATTCATGCTGTTGCAGAGCCTGCTGTTACGCCAGTAGGAGAGTCAACAAGACATGAAGTCGAATTAATACGTGACAAAGATTACAAGTGTGTCCAATGCCATAAAGATTCTAAAGAAACGGTATTTGGTTCACATGGTGAGAGTGCGCACGCTTTGCTTGGCCGTGAAGTGAATTGCACAGATTGTCATAGTTCTATTGGCCCCGATCACCGTGATGGTGCACCTGAGGTGGTGAAGTATCGCGCGGCTCAATCACAACCCGGAACCGAAAAGGTTTTCCTCGATCCTAGCTTAATCCTAGATGCCAACAGCCAATGTATAGATTGTCATAAGCCTGATGATCTGCGCGAAGCGAGTTGGACTCATGACGTACACGCACAAAACTTAACGTGTTCAAACTGTCACGATGTGCATGCGAGTGAAGCGAAGGTGCTTGGCTTAGATAAAAAGCAAACCATCAAGCTGTGTGTGGATTGCCATTCAGACTTCAACCAGAAGAAAGAAGGGGAGTAATCTATGAGCTGCTCAAGAAGAAACTTTTTAGCTGGCGCGGGTGCCGTTATTTTCACAACTGGTGTTGCAAGTACTGCAGCGGTTACAAGCCGCAAAACGCTGGCTAATGTTCAGGAAGATGGCACCAAGCGTTACGGAATGGTTCATGACGAAACCGCTTGTATTGGCTGTACTGCTTGTACTGAGGCGTGTCGTGAAGTAAACAAAGTGCCTGAAGGCGTATCGCGCTTAGAAATCATAAAGAGCGAACCTCAAGGTGAATATCCAAATGTTGATTACCGTTTCACTCGTAACTCTTGTCAACATTGTGATAATGCACCTTGTGTGATGGTTTGCCCAACAGGCGCCGCCTATAAAGATGAGAAGACAGGAATTGTTGATGTACATAAAGAGAAGTGTGTCGGCTGTGGTTATTGCCTGCTAGCTTGTCCATATCAAGTGCGCTTCTTCCATCCTAAGAATAAGTCGGCCGACAAATGTAACTTCTGCCGTGATACCAATCTTGCACAAGGGAAGTTACCGGCTTGTGTCGAATCTTGCCCGACAAATGCGCTAGTATTTGGCGATCTAAATGACCCTAAGAGTGAGATAAACCAGGTGCTTAAATCTGAGGTGGTTTACAGAGATAAAGCTTATCTCGGTACTCAACCAAAACTCTATAAAGTGCCACACCAAAAAGGGGAGATCTGATTATGAGTGCATGGGACACAGCTTTTCAGTCTGGTACTGTGGTATGGGACTGGATTATAGCTATCTATCTATTTCTCGCGGGGATGTCGGCGGGCGCCGTAATGATCTCCATTTACCTAAAACGTAAGGTCATTGAAGGCGATCCTGCTCATAATGGTGTATTAAAGGCGACCGCTTTTCTTGCGCCATTTGGGATCATTTCAGGCCTACTTATCTTGGTTTTCCACCTGACAAATCCGTTATCCTTTTGGAAGATCATGATCTTCTATAATCCAACGTCTGTGATGTCGATGGGTGTGATCTTATTCCAAGTGTATATGGTGATCCTATTTGTTTGGATCGGCATTATATTTAGAGATCAAATCGTTGTATTTTTAAATGACCAAACATGGTTAAAAGGACGACTCGATTTCGTCGGGAACTGGATTGGCAAATTAGAAGTGTTTGAGAATGCTCTGGAAATATTCTTAGCTGTTCTTGCTCTAATGCTTGCCGCTTATACCGGATTCTTGCTTTCAGCTTTAAATACCTTCCCACTGTTGAATAACCCCGTGTTGCCGATTTTGTTCTTATTCTCGAGCTTATCTTCGGGAGCGGCGGCGTGTATTTTATTTGGTGTGTTGGTCTTTAAAGAATCCCCTCATAGCCCGAGCATTTCATGGATCCACGGGTTCGAACGTCCGGTCGTGATGTTTGAGTTGTTTGTTCTTATTACTTTCTTTACTGGGCTTATCTTCGCTGGTGGCCAAAGTGAGCAAGCAGTATGGAACGCAATCGGCAGTGGTTTCTGGGCGAGTTGGTTCTGGTATGGCGTAATCGGTGTTGGCATGGTTCTACCGTTGTTGCTGAATGCCGTTACACCAACCTCAATCCGCCATAGTTCGGTATATATTTTCTCGGTGACTTCACTAAGCCTAATGGGCGTATTAATGCTGCGAACTTTTGTCCTTTATGCAGGGCAGTTAACGATAGCTTAATTTCGCTCAAGTTTATTAGTGAGTGGATGTTGGATACTTGACATCTGCTCACTAGATACCGTTTCGTTGAGCAACAAAAGCGAATAATGGTTTAACTTGGTTCTGCTCCGGTAGAGTCTTATTGAGGTGATATGGTCGGTTCTTTGGGGCTGTTTAGTTTGGTGTTGGTTGCTGTACTCAGCAGCACTATTGGTGTGCATTCGCTTTACCAAATGCTAAATAAACGGACGCAAAATCTAGGTTTAATCCGCAGTTTCTCTCTTTCAAGCACGCAGTTTTCTCTCACTTCTGTCGTATTGCTTGGCTATGCCTTTGTCAGTGATGACTTCTCTATTCTCTATGTCGCTGAACATTCAAATACTCAATTACCCTCATTTTTTAAGCTCGCAGCCGTATGGGCAGGTCATGAAGGTTCCTTGTTATTTTGGGTACTGACGATCAGCGTCTGGTCTGGCGTTATCGCCTTACAAAAACACTATTCAAATGAATACCAAAGCCGTGTGTTGTGGGTAATGAATCTACTGCTCGCGATATTTGCTTGGTTCACCTTATTCGCATCAAACCCATTTGAAATGAACGCGACATTACCGCTAGAAGGGCGCGACCTTAACCCAATGCTGCAAGATGTCGGTCTGATTTTTCACCCCCCACTGCTTTACCTTGGCTATGTCGGCTTTTCTGTGGTGTTGGCATTTGCAGTTGCCGCTTTGCTGGTTGATCCTATTGAGTTTGATTGGGTTGCCCATTGTCGCAGTTGGTGTTTAGTCGCTTGGATCTTTTTAACCGCGGGGATCATTCTTGGTTCTTGGTGGGCATATTACGAGTTGGGCTGGGGCGGCTGGTGGTTCTGGGATCCGGTTGAAAATGCAAGTTTGTTGCCGTGGCTTACTTCGACCGCTTTACTGCACAGCCTAGGTGTTGCTAAGGGCAAACAACAGTTACTGAAATGGTCTCTCAGTCTCGCTTTCATTACGTTTTGTTTAAGTATCCTCGGTACTTTTATTGTTCGATCTGGCGTCCTCACTTCCGTTCATGCTTTTGCTGTTGACCCAACCAAAGGTATCGCGCTGTTGCTGATACTGGTTTTGGTGTTAGTGAGTTCGTTTTCTCTTCTTATTGTTCGTGGTGAATCTTTCGAGTCGAATCCAATCACTAGCTTTGCGAGTAAAAGTTTTTTGAGTTTAGTGGCGGTACTTATATTTGTACTGGGTACGGCGGTGGTGGTGTTTGGTACCTTCTACCCAATGGTTTTTGAATTACTTGGCCTTGGAAATATCTCTGTGGGCGCACCTTACTTTAATCTTCTTATTGCGCCATTGGCTCTGCTTGCGATGGGAGTGATAGGGTTAGCGCCATTGCTCAGTATCAAACCTCAAGCGTCGAAAGGTGTGATTGGAATTATTGCCTTATTGTCTCTCTGTCTTGGCTTTGTAACTTATGTTTTGCAAGTTGAAGCGATCCAAGTGATGGTGCTAATGACATGGTCACTTGCGTTTTGGGTAGCCCTGACTCATGTTTACGGCTTAGCGGTAACGCGCAACTCTAAGTTTCAACGCAAAGTATGGGTGATGACGTTGGCGCATGTGGGTGTCGCAGTATTAGCGATAGGTGCCGCGATGAATAGCTACCACTCGTTTGAGCGAAGTTACAAATTGAGCCCAGGTGAAGAGGTTGAGTTTATGGGCTGGACGCTCTCTCATCGTGATACCGAGCTCTATGTCGCCTCCAACTTTACTGCAGAAAAAGCGATACTCGAATTAGATGCTAGCGAGCAAAGCTTTTCCATCGCGCCAGAAAGAAGACACTACCAAGTTCGTGTTATGAACATGAGTGAGCCTGCAATGAAGTGGTTCTGGCATGGCGATGTTTATATCACCATGGGCGAGAAAGTCGATTCCACCGCTTACGCATTTCGTGTTCAGTATAAGGCGTATGCGCGCTGGATCTGGTTTGGTGGGCTGTTCTCCATTATCGGCGCTTTGCTCTCATTGACTCATCGTAAAAAGAAAACCGTTAAGGCGTCACAGTATGCATACCAGCGTTCGTAACAAGCTAATTACTCTAATTGCCTTAGCATTGATTGTGGTGCTGGGATTTGTCTTTGCGCTTGATAATAAGCAGCAGTCGACCATTGTGTCTGAACAACAAAGGGCATTTCCAGAATTTACATCGACTGCGTTAGTGAATAGTGAAGGCGTCAATGGTCAGCAGAAAATTACGCTTACTGATGTCACGCAGCACCCTTATCAACTGGTTAATGTATGGGCATCTTGGTGCGGGATATGTAAAACCGAACATTCATTTTTGCTTCAACTTCACGATAAAGGCATTCCCATCGTTGGGCTTAATTATCGAGATAACTCTGGGGCTGCGATTAACGTGTTATCGAACGATGGCAACCCGTACTCAACCGTGATCAGTGACCCTCAAGGCAAGTTAGCATTAGAGTTGGGCGTAATCGGCACACCTGAAACGTATTTGGTTGATGCCAATGGCCAGATCATTAAAAAGCTATTGGGCGTGATTAATGAAATGGTATGGAAAGATGAGCTTGCGATGTATTTTGATGGTGTGAATGGATGATGAAGTCTCTAGTACAAACCTTGTTTATGCTGTCAGCTCTTTTAGTGATTAGCCTTTCAACCATGGCTGAAGATCTGTTTACTGCCAGTAATAAAGAGACGAGTATTCAAGTTGAACTGTTTGAGTTTGAAAACCCAGAACAACAGCAACGTGCTATTAGCTTGGCGAAAACGTTACGCTGCCCACAATGTCAAAACCAAAATCTGATTGAATCCAACTCACCAATAGCAAAAGACTTACGCCTTGTTGTATTCAATATGGTGAAAGCAGGGAAGAGTAATAATGAAATTACTCAATATATGACGGAAAGGTTCGGTGAATTTGTGCTCTATAAACCAGCAATGAGTGTTTCAAACTTATTACTTTGGCTACTTCCGAGCGTATTATTTCTCTTATTTATATATCTATCAGTAAAAAGTGTTAGAAAGAGCTCATAAAAATTATGTATTACTGTTTACCAATTGACCTGTATTTTGTAACATTAAAGGATTATAAAGGCTAAGCACTGTTATATAAGGATGTATCTGTGGATAACGTAATCTCAAATTTAAAGAAAGAGTTCCATACTCGTGTCCGATCTGACAAATGGGCAGAAAAATACAGTGCAAAGTCGAGCATTTCTACGCTTACTCAAGAAGAGTTAACCGAATTAGAGAACGCTTGGGTTCAGCTTGTCATCTGGAAGCAAACTCAAATAAGTTAATCGTTCTGTAAAAAATCGTAGCCTTAGCCGCAACTGATTAATTTATAACCCCATGCTGGTCATCCCAATGTGGGGTTTTTTGTTACCTGAAAAATTATTGTTATAATATAACAATTAGTGCATGGTCGACCTTGAAAAAAATTGTTAACAGCCTCATAGTGTCTATCATTAGATAGTTAGCTACAAAATATTGCCTAGACATATAATGTAGTGTTGTTAAATACATCGAATTTTCAAGTGAGTATAGCTATGGCGGAAGTGCGTGCCAGAATAGATTTCAAAGTAGGGGTAACAAGCAGTATTGATGCTGAACTTCTGTCTTTTCATGGATTGAAAACAGATAAAGAGCATGTTGCTGTGATATTTAAATCAGCAGACAAGACACAAGACATACCTCTTGTTCGTATGCACTCTGAGTGCCTGACTGGTGATGTTTTCCATTCCTCTCGCTGTGATTGTGGCGAGCAGCTAGACGAAACCATTAGAATTATGGGTGAGACGGGTGGAGTGATTCTTTACTTACGCCAAGAAGGTCGTGGTATTGGTTTATACAATAAAATCGATGCATACCGCCTGCAAAGTGAAGGTATGAACACTTACGAAGCCAATAACCATCTAGGTTTCGGTGATGATTTGCGTGATTTTACTGAAGCGGCAGAAATGCTTCGTGCTTTAGGAACCACAAAAATTCGCCTAGTCACTAACAACCCAAAGAAAATCAATGAGCTGAAATCTTTTGGTATTGAGATTGAAGAAGTGGTGAACACCTCTGCTCATGTTAAGTCGGGTAATGAAAGCTACCTGAAGGCAAAAGTCTCACACGGTAAGCATAATCTGGATATCTGATTAGCCTCTTTGTTGCGCTTAACATAAAAATGTTTAAAGACCTCACATATGTGAGGTTTTTTTGTATTTATCTTGCAATAAAATTGTAAGTTTGTATTATTCCAATCCGTAGTGCAAATGATAATGATTTGCACTATTACTACGAATAATAATTTAAAGCTCAACAAGGATGCTTCATGACTATTAAATCTTTAGTGACAAAAGCCGTAACTTCGTCACTCCTTTTTGCCTCTGCTTCTTCTTTCGCAGCAGTAACTCAAGATCAAGTTGTAGAACATTACGCAGATATTGCTCATGCCGTGTTTGCAGATTCAGTAATTACAGCAAAAGCGTTGAACTCTTCTATTGATACCTTCTTAGCTTCTCCTTCTGCTGGCAATTTCGAACAAATAAAACAAGCTTGGCTTGAGTCTCGCGTACCTTACCAACAGTCAGAAGTATTCCGCTTTGGTAACGTTGTTGTTGACGATTGGGAAGGCCAATTGAACGCATGGCCACTTGATGAAGGCCTAATCGATTACGTTTCGACTGATTACCAATATGAGCTTGGTAACGAAGGCGCTAGCGCAAACATCGTTGCTAATAAAACTTTCCAAATTGGTCAGACAACGGTAGACGCAACCAACATTACTCCAGAACTAATTGCAGATCTCAACGAGATCGGTGGCTCTGAAGCAAACGTAGCGTCTGGCTACCACGCGATTGAATTCCTACTTTGGGGTCAAGATTTAAACGGCACAAACAGCGGTGCAGGTGAGCGTGCTTACACTGACTTCGTTGTTGGCGCTGAGTGTACTAATGGTAACTGTGACCGTCGTGGCGCATACCTAAAAGCATCAGCTGAACTTCTTATCCAAGATCTAGAATGGATGGAAAAACAGTGGGCTGAAGGCGAGAAAGGTAACTACCGTCAAGAGCTTCTTTCTGAATCTAGTGACAACGGCTTACGTAAAATGCTATTTGGCATGGGTTCACTGTCTCTAGGTGAACTAGCGGGTGAGCGTATGAAGGTTGCACTAGAAGCAAACTCTACTGAAGACGAGCACGATTGTTTCTCTGATAACACGCACAACTCTCACTACTACAATGAGCAAGGCATCTACAACGTTTACACGGGTCTATATAAGCGTGAAGACGGCACTCTGCTTTCAGGTCCAAGCCTGTTTGACCTAGTAGAGCAAAAAGATGAGCAAGCTGCGAAAGAGATCCAAAAGCAGTTTGACTTAGCACGTGCACAAGTTGGCCAGCTTGTTGTTTCTGCAGAGAAAAACAACCAGCATTTCGATCAGCTAATTGCTGCTGACAACGCTTCGGGTAACGCACTAGTAAACAAAACAATTGTTGCGCTAGTGTCTCAAACGGCTGCGATTGAGCGTGCTGCTGGTGTGATTGGCATTGATAGCCTTAACCCAGACACGGCTGATCACGAGTTCTAAGAACCCGAGACGAAAATCATAAAGGGCTCTCATTGAGTCCTTAATTGTTTGTTACTCATGAAAGTTACTCCCACATAAAAACTAAAATCAAAAACACAGCAAGGCAATGTATGAAGTCGTATCTCTCAGCCTCACTATTAACCGCACTGTTTTTCTTAGCTCCATTACATGCCCATGAAACCTACTCAGGTGGCAAAACAACCGTGAAGAAAGAGGGAGCAAACGCTTTTTCTCTTCCTGCTGCCAACCTACCAATGAGCAAACGCTTAGATTTCAGTGTAGGTAACAGCTTCTTTAGAAACCCTTGGGTTCCTGCACCATCATCAACCGATGCACGTGATGGATTGGGCCCATTGTTTAACACCAACGGTTGTCAAAACTGTCACATCAAAGATGGTCGTGGCCACGCGCCAGAAAAAGGCGATGAGAACGCGGTATCCATGCTGGTTCGCTTGAGTATTCCTGCTGAAACACCAGAGCAGAGACAAGCCTTTATTCGCGATGGTGGCATTCCAGAACCGACTTACGGTGGACAGCTACAAGATTTCGCGCTTCAAGGTGTGAAACCAGAGGGTAAAGTGAACATCAGTTACACCGATGTTCCTGTTGAATTCAAAGACGGCACGGTTGTTACTCTACGTAAACCAACATTAAAAATCACTGAACTCGCGTTTGGTAAAATGCACCCTAAAACAGAATTTTCGGCTCGTGTTGCGCCACCAATGATCGGCCTAGGTCTGCTTGAGAGCATCCCACAAGAAACGATTCTTGGCTTCGCGAAGCAACAAGCTGCGGACAGCCAAGGCGTAACAGGCAAAGCCAATTATGTTCTTGATGTTCAAACTAACGAAATGGCGTTGGGTCGATTTGGTTGGAAAGCCGGACAGCCAAACCTAATGCAACAAAATGCTGCAGCATTTAACGGCGATTTGGGCTTAACAAGCAGTTTGTTCCCGAACGAAAACTGCACATCAGCGCAATCAACCTGTGATGATTTTCCAAATGGTGGTGAACCTGAAGTCAGCGATAATATCCTAGATTTTGTTGAGTTCTATTCGCAGCATTTGGCGGTTCCAATTCGTCGCAACGTTGATAAGCCTGCGGTTGTTCAAGGTAAAAAACTGTTTAAAGCTATTGGTTGCCAAAGTTGCCACCAAGCTGAAATTCGCACAGCAGAACGTGAAGGCTTACCTGCGTTGTCTAAACAGCTAATCAGCCCATATACCGATATGTTACTGCACGATATGGGAGAAGGCTTAGCCGACAATCGCCCAGAGTATCTAGCAAACGGTCAAGAGTGGCGCACCACGCCATTGTGGGGATTAGGCTATACCAAAGAAGTGAATGGTCACACCTTCTTACTTCATGACGGTCGTGCGAGAAATGTTATGGAAGCTGTGCTTTGGCATGGCGGTGAAGCAGAAATGGCGAAACAAAACGTTTTAGATCTTAGTAGCAGCGAGCGTGAAGCACTATTGGCGTTTTTAAACTCGTTATAAGCTGAGTTGAATTCAGTTTAGTTAACGGCTAATGACTTAAGAAAGCCGCTATTAAACCACTTAGCACCGCTGAACTTGTAGCAATACGAGGCCAGCGGTCGTTTCGCATTTAATGAACTCATATAATTAAAAGAAAAATTAGGAAGTAAGGTAACAGCATGACACATAAATTTTTGTTAATGCCTTTGTCGGCATTAATTATGGCAGGCTGCCAATCATCGGGTGAGCAAGCCGCTTCATCTGAGGTTAACGGTGTGTCTTATCAAGCAGACACGACCGACCACATCAGTCGCAGTGTCTATCAACAAGAGTTTGATTCAGCGGTGCTATTCGCGAAGCAATCGAGCGAATTAGAAGCTCTGATGCAAGGTTACTGTGAAACGGATAACGTTGAGTTAGACGCTTTGAAAGATCAATGGCAGATCACAATGAACAGCTGGATGGCACTACAAGGCCAAGAAAGAGGTCCAACAGCAGCGCTTGAAGAGAGCTGGAATGTTCAATTCTGGCCAGACAAAAAGAACACGACGGGTCTTAAGATGCGTCAGTTAACTCAGCAGAACAAAGCTTGGACTCAAGACGAAATCGCGCAGCAGAGTGTGACGGTTCAAGGGCTAGGTGCGTTGGAGTGGTCTCTGTACGACGAGCAATCTCCATTACTGCAAGACAAAGCGTCTGGTTGTCTATCTTCACAAGCGATCGCACAAAACTTGGCAATGAAATCGGCCTCTATTGCTGAGGCATGGCAGGTTAACCCTTGGTTAGCGCTAGACGAGACTCGTTGGGAGTCTGAATACATCGCTTTATTGACCAACCAACTTGATTACAGCATGAAAAAACTGAGTCGTCCGATGGCTAAAATTGGTCATCCACGCCCTTACTTCTCGGAATCATGGCGCGCTCAAACCTCAATGACTCAACTAAAAGCCAATGTAGCAGCACTTCAGAATTTGTACCTTGCCGGTGGCAATGGCCTAGACGGCTTGTTGAGAGAGAAGGGCTTAAACGACCTAGCTGATCGCGTTGCTGACCAGTTCACATTGACGCTAGATACTTGGCCTACAGACTCAAGCTTGTTTGAGTTATTGCAGAGCAAAGAGGGCTACCGCGAGGTGCTGACTCAATACAACAAACTAGAACGTTTGAAGTACCTGATTCATGAAGAAGTGGCGATAGAGCTTGGCGTGGTAATAGGATTTAATGCTACCGATGGTGACTGATACTACACGAAGAACCTTACTGAAAGCAGCACTTGGGTGTGCTGCTGTGCCTGTGCTGCCGTTCGGATGTGCTAGCCGTTCAGGTGAAAGCGCATCGAATAAACCTCAACTGATTGGCTGTGCGCTTAATGGTCGTGGTCAATATTCTGCAGTTGTGGCTGACGAATTTGGCATGCCACTGAGCCAACTTCCCATCCCCAATCGTGGCCATGGCGTCGCGATTTGCCCAACCTCATCGCATGCGGTGGTTTTTGCCCGTCGTCCTGGTGACTATTTTATGGTGTTTGACTACAAAAACGGTCAGCAGATCAAAATGGTGGTGAAAGGTAACAACCGCCACTTCTATGGTCATGGCGTTTACTCATTAGACGGCACACTATTGTATGCCACTGAAGGGAAAACCGACACCAGTCAAGGCGTGATTGGCGTTTACGATGTCGCGCAAGGCTATCGTAAGGTCGAAGAGTTCACTGGTTTCGGTATCGGCCCACATGAAGTGATCATCATGCCGGATGGTAATCTCGCGATCGGCGTTGGTGGCGTTCATACTGATGGTAGAACACCGAAAAACCTCGATTCGATGCTGCCGAGCTTGAGTTATGTTTCTCCTGAAGGTGTGTTACTTGATCAGGTTGAATTGTTGGATAAGAAGCTGAGCATTCGACATTTAGCCCATGATGGTGCTGAAACGGTACTTTGTGGCCAGCAATATCGTGGTGAACCAGATGAGTATCCTTCGCTATTGGCGATGCATACTAAAGGCGGCCAGTTTGTATCACTGAACGCAGAGCCTGAGCAATGGGCAAGGTTCAATCACTATATCGCCAGTATTGCGGCGTCAGACGATTGGATTATTGCGACTTCGCCAAGAGGCAATTGCTACGGTATTTGGTCGAAAGAGACCAAAGAATTAGTAGAACTGTCTGCATTATCTGACGCTTCTGGTGCTGTGCTGTTTGATGGTGAGTTTCGATTAAGCTCTGGGGCGGGCAGTGTGGTTAGCCAGCGCAAGCCTTATGAGAAATCAACTCAGCAATCATCGGTCCAGTGGGATAACCATTGGAGTTCAATCTGATTTATAAAGCCTCTTAAAAATAACATGCTTACTCCGATTTCTTTGCCATACTTATGAGATGGTTGGTGATGGAGTTAAGCATGTTCGCAAAATACTTCTGTGGATTATTAGTTCTAGTTTCTGTGCACGCATGGAGCTATACGAGTTCTGACGAGAGCCGATTTCTTCCGGCTGATTCGGAGCTCTCTTTTATGCTGATTTATCCAGAGCTTACCCAGAGTATTTATCAAGACTCATCTCTGCCTATTCTTTGGGATTCACCTGAACTTGTTAAGGCGTTTGAATTTCAATTGTCGCTTCTCGAACAAGCTCAAATGGCACCACTCTTCGATCGACAACTCAAGCAAATTCGTCACTATCAATCCCATGCTCAATGGCGAGAGTCGGACATATTACTCACCGATACTTTTATCTACTACCTGAGCTACGTTGAAAATGCGCCGCTTGCCGGTAAAGAGTGGTACTTCTCGGGCAAGCTGCATTCCAAATTACCAGCGCCTTCTCCGCATATCCTGATGAGATTAAAAAGCAGCGTCGCCAATGATTACTTATTGGAGATGGTGTTGTCTTACGCGCCGCCTGTTGGGGATTTTGACCAATTCAAAGCAACCTATTCGGTGTTAGAAACCGCCTCTGAACTCAATATTGAACGATATAGACAGAAAGGTTTGAAGCGCTTGGGTGACGAGCTTTCAGACAAGACGGTTCTTGTTGAGCGCATTGCTTTGGTTGGTGTTGATACCTCGATGATCGCGGTCGATTTTCCCAAGTTCGATCGAGATCTGCAAAAGGCGATTAAATCTTTCCAACGCATGCACGGTCTTACGGATGATGGGATCATCGGGCCAGACACGATCAAATGGATCAATATGGGCTTTGATGATCGACTTACTTCCCTAGCATTGAACGCCGAGCGTGCCCGCTTATGGCCAAGAAATAGAGACTCACTGATTGTGGTGAATGTACCTAGTTTTGATATGAAGTATTGGGAAGATGGGGAAGAGGTTTTTGAATCTAAAGTTGTGGTTGGGAGAAAATCGAGAAAAACACCACTCTTAGAGATAAAGCTTGATTCGGTTATCTTAAATCCGACTTGGAACGTGCCATGGAAAATCATGGTTAAAGATATCTTGCCTAAAGTAAAAGCCGACGAGAGTTATCTTGAAACACACAATTTTCAAGTGATCGATGGTTGGCGTTCGATGGAAACTGTCGATACTACCGAGATAGATTGGCAAACGATTAACTTTAACTCTTTTCCTTATCGAATGCGCCAGCAAGCAGGCTCTAGTAACGCATTGGGTTTGTATAAGTTCAATACGCCCAACAAGCGAGCCATCTATCTCCATGACACCCCAAGTAAAAGCTTGTTTAACGATGACTTCCGCGCCTATAGCTCTGGTTGTATTCGTGTTGAGCATGCCGAGGAACTCGCGGAGTTGTTATTTGCGACAAAGGTAAAGAAAGTGCCGAATCAGGATGATGAACTTGCGCCCAATACTAAGGTTCGTCTCAAGAAGCGAATTCCAGTGCATATCATTTATCAAACCGTGTTGTTTGAAGAAGGAGGCATACAATACCGCGGTGATATCTACCAATATGATAAAGAGGGCGGTTGATTGAAATATGGTCAAGAAAGGTGATCTTGACTGAAAAATGACAACCAAGCTTCTATTGATAAAATTATAATGAGTATCAATAACTAACCGTGCAAAGGTTACAAATACTAACGTTTTGCACGGTTTTTGTACGTTGACGCAGCAAATTCCATTATGTATCGTGCATTTTTCGTTCGATCTAATTGGTTTTTTTGCTGTATGTCTCAAAGTTTATTTTCACGCCGTCAGTTTCTGACTTACGCTGGTGGTACTGCTGTAGTCGCCTCTCTTACTCCTTCTATCGCTTTCGCTTCATACCCGGATCAACCAAGAACGATTAGCATGAACAATCTTCACACTGGTGAACGATTAGAGACTTGTTATTTCGATGGCACTAACTATGTTGGTGACGAGATGGCACGCCTTAGCAAACTGTGCCGTGACTTCCGCCGCAATGAGATTCATCCAATGGATAAGAACCTGTTTGATCAGATCACTCAGATTCAAAATGTACTGGGTATTCAAAAAGAAGTTCAAATCATCTCTGGCTACCGCTCTCCAGCAACCAACGAAGCGTTGCGCTCTAAGTCGAGTGGTGTCGCTAAAAAGAGCTATCACATGCTTGGTAAAGCGATCGATTTTCGTATCGATGGTGTTGATTTAAAGGAACTGAGAGACGTAGCTAAAAGTCTGCAAGCAGGTGGTGTTGGTTATTACGCTCGTAGTAACTTCATCCACATTGATACTGGTCCAGTTCGCAGCTGGTAGAGCTAAGCTGAGTTATTGAGTGATACGGTAGGCACTTGTCAAAGTAGACATCCAATGTCATAGTTTGCCCAAATTTCAGTTTGTTCTAATAATTCGGTTTATTGCTGCTCAGTTTGTTGCTGTTTAGTTTGTTATTGTTGGGTTTGTTGCCAATAACATAGCGATATTCGAGTTGTTCACCAGATTCGCTCTTTAAGGTTTGTATATGTCTCTTAAGTATCAAGTTGTACCTGTTACCTCTTTTTCTCAGAACTGCTCGATTGTGTGGTGTGATGAAACCATGGATGGCATCGTTGTCGATCCGGGCGGTGATGTTCAACAACTCGCGGCTATCATTGAAGAACTCGGTGTTAAGGTTGTGAACTTGGTACTGACGCACGGTCACTTAGATCATGTTGGCGGTACGGTACCACTTGCTGAGATCTTGAAGGTTGAAATTGTGGGCCCGCATAAGGCAGACAACTTCTGGCTACAAGGTCTAGAGAATCAAAGTCAGATGTTTGGTTTCCCACTGTGTAAAGCTTTTGAACCAAACACTTGGTTAGAAGAGGGCGACAAAGTCACTTTTGGTAATCAAGTGATTGATGTGATTCACACGCCGGGCCACACGCCAGGTCACGTTGTACTGTTCAGTGAGCAAGCTCGTTTAGCGTTTGTGGGTGATGTGTTGTTTAACGGCGCAATTGGCCGTACTGACTTCCCACAAGGTGACTTCAATACGCTTATCGCTTCAATCAAGACTAAGCTTTGGCCACTAGGCAGTGACGTAACATTCGTTCCGGGCCATGGTCCTGAATCGACATTCGGTCGCGAGCGTGCATCAAACCCGTTCGTCGCAGATGAAATGCCTCTGTACTAATTAAATCTTTGATTTTCCAACCGATTATTTGTGTCGATTGATTGAAAATGAAGCTTAGCTTTTGTCCTGAAAGCTAAGCTTTTTTATTGTGTGTGAACTTACTGGTAAACCTTAATCAGAAAGACGTTCAGCGGCAGCCAAGTAGCGTCGAGCCAGCCCCACAAACTCTTCTCCACTCATATTCAAATCATGGGTTGATATGAAAATGTCATAACCGTGGAAGCCCCTTTGATATTTCATTCTGTTGGCAAGCATCGCCTGCAATCCAGAATAGTTTTTAATCACCGCGTTTGGACTGTTTGTCTCATTCGGTGAATCAAGGTTGTCCTGTGATTGGTTATCGTTGAAATTTACGTTGTCGGTATTCTGCGACTCTTTGTATTGGCTTAGTTCGACACAGCCACTTTCAGTACAACGCGCATGGTAATGCGATGAGTCGAGAACCATATCCTCAAAGTTGGACTCTTTGCCTGCTTGTTTGGCTCCTAAGTACAAAAGTGCTCGTTGGCTGAGCAATAATTCACAAGTTATTTTAGGGCAAATCGAATCGAGGTAGGGCGAGTAATCTTTTACTTTAATTCCGACCCAGGGCAGAGGTTGATGCCAACCATCTTGTTCATAAGTGCAAAGACCAATTTTTTGGATGTTACTCCATTTTAAAACCCAACCCCCTTTGTAAAAGTGCTGCTGAAAATGAGTCGGGGTAAGTGTGAACATCACTCGGCTGCGCAGCATCAAATAGTAGCCAGTTCCCAGAAGCGCAATACTGCAAAAAGCACCCACGATCAGTAACTTTGGATTGTCACTGTAGAGCGAAACGATCAAGCAAATGAAGCCTAAAATAATGGCGAGGATACGGTACGAGCGAGTGAATGAAGGCAAAGAGAAATTACTAAGGTGACGAGTGTCCATAGGTAACACCAAGTTTTCATATTTTTGTCTGGATGGATAACCAGTGTATATGACCCTGAATTGATAAGTCGATGTTTAAATAATAGACGCTAGTAGACAATATCGGTATTTTTCGTCGACTTTCGACGCTTCACTCTACAAATAGCTCCTGTTTTTTGGTATAAATCGCGCTTCAAATTTTCACCACTGCGAAAAGAGCAGTGAACTGGAGAAATATTCAATGAGACTTGCTCATAAGCGTAAGGTGCAGGCTAAACTGCAGAAACGCACTAAAGCGGCTGTAGTTAAAGCAGTGGCAACGCCGAAAAAAGCGAAGCCTGTCGCAGAGAAAGTTGTAGCAGAAAAAACTGTAGCAGCAAAACCAGCGGTAGAGAAAGCAGTAGCAGCAACTAAAGAAGTTGCAGTAGCACTGACTCCTAAGCAACAACAAGTTCTAGACATCGTTGTTAGCAATGCTGAAGGCATTAACCCTAAAGGTATCGGCCTAGAAGCTGGTCAAGAAGACGCGAAAGCAGCTTCATGGGCAACAGGCGCATTGAAAAAACTTCTTGAAGAAAACCTAGTAGCGAAAGAGCAGCTAGCAGGTAACAAGGTTATCTACAAAGCTATCTAATCCTGTGGGATTACATTCGCTTCGTTAAGTTTTTAAGCCTCGATTTTCGAGGCTTTTTTGTATCTGGCACATTATGCCAAGTCCGAGCCCAAATCCAAGCCTAAACCTAGGCTCTATAATCTCAATTCCAATTCGATATACGGCTTAACTGATTAGTGTTGTCTCGTGCCAGAGCTTCGAATCAGCAAGCACTAAATTAGGGCGTTAGCTAGGTAGATCAAGAGAGCAAAGCCTTGATTTTTTCCCCTAAAATACAGCAATGAATAGAGCTTCATCACGAAATGGCAATCAATTGTTAAGAGTATTTAATTATTAATACTTAGGTATTTATCAATACGCATTGCCTTGGTGAATATCCAAACTCCTTTGAAATCGACACTATTCAATCATCTCCTACGTAGTTCTACTTAATCCTTTGGTCTAATACGTAACTTTGTTAACGCCATGCGTGCGTGCTCTCCCTGATATCTTGTTGCCTCATCACGGTGCACTCTTATGTTGAATCATAAAAAATGCTCATAGAAAGAGTGTTAACCCAACAAAGGACGTGAACATGAGTCTCATTTCTAACTCCCTCACACGAGTTTTTAAAAACGTTGCAGTAACTGCTGCGGCTTGTTTAGCTTTGGTCGCTACTGGTGCTACAGCCGCTGATAAGGTTTACCGTTTAAAACTTGCGGAAACTTGGGGACCAAACTTCCCAGTTTTCGGTGATGCAACCAAAAACATGGCGGCGATGGCTGAGAAGATGTCGAATGGTCGACTGCAAATCAGAATCGATTCAGCAAACAAACACAAAGCACCTCTTGGCGTTTTTGACATGGTTAAGTCTGGTCAATACGACATGGGTCACTCAGGCTCTTACTACTGGAAAGGTAAAGTTCCAAACACTCTTTACTTCACTTCTATGCCTTTCGGTATGACGCCAGCAGAACAATACGCGTGGTTCTATCACGGTGGTGGTATGGAGTTAATGGAGCAGGTTTACTCTCCACATAACTTGATGTCTTTCCCTGGTGGTAACACGGATATCCAGATGGGGGGTTGGTTTCAAAAAGAGATCAACAGCGTTGAAGATCTACAAGGTCTGAAAATGCGAATCCCGGGCTTTGCAGGCGAGATTCTTGCTGAGCTAGGTGCTAAACCGACGAACATTGCCCCAGGTGAACTTTACACGTCTCTAGAGCGTCGCACGATTGATGCACTAGAGTGGGTAGGTCCATCGCTGGATTTACGAATGGGCTTCCACAAAATCGCGCCTTACTACTACACAGGTTGGCACGAGCCGGGTTCAGAGCTTCAATTCCTAGTGAACAAGCGTACATGGAACAAGCTGCCTGAAGACCTACAAGAAATCTTACGTGTTGCAATGCGTACTGCGGCTTACGACATGTACACACAAGCAACGCACGAAAGTGGTAAGAACTGGGTTTCAATGAAGACAGAATACCCAGATGTACAAGTGAAAGATTTCCCACCAGAGGTTATGTCTGCTCTGAAAGAAGCGAACGATCGCCTACTGGCTGCACATGCTGAGAAAGATGAGCTAGCAAAAGAGATTCAAGCTTCACAAGCAAGCTACCTAGAGCAAGTACGTTCATGGACGGATATTTCACATAGAGCTTATCTAAATAGCCAAGCGAAATAATCGACAGTTGTTGAACTGAATCTAAATGAACCCGAAGCTTTTCTTATTGAGTATTTAAGAGTGAATAAGCCGAGGGTTCATTTAAAACATAATAACTAAGCAGGATAAATCCTGTATTACGCTCAAGAACCTTTTCTACGTCCTACAGCTCGTTACCTCAGCTGCGCGATGTCTTTTCAAATTCCATGGAGTCGGGAATGCGAAGTCTAATTTATATTGAACGCCTGTTTAATCGTATCGGTGACGCACTGGGATGGCTTTCCAGTATGTTGTTTATTTTACTTATCGCCAACGTCGTGTATGACGTTGTCATGAGATATGCCTTCAACGATGTCTCTATCGCCTTCCAAGAGATGGAATGGCACCTTTTCTCCGCCGTTTTCCTACTCGGTGTTCCTTATGCCATCAAGGCTGGTGGCCATGTTCGAGTTGACGTGTTCTATGAGCAACTGAGCTTTAAAGCACAAGCGATTATTGACCTGCTTGGCACGCTTATCTTTCTACTTCCGTTTTGCCTGCTGGTGGCTTGGTTTGGTATCGATGTTGCCAAAGAGAGTTATGAACTGGGTGAAACCTCAGGCGATCCCGGTGGCCTGCCGTATCGCTGGATCATCAAAGCTATGATCCCGCTGTCATTCTTTTTGATGGCACTCAGTGGCGTAGGTTTGATCCTGCATTCACTGAATAAGATTTTTAATCCGCATCTTATCCATGCAAACAATATTCATACAAAAAACAAGTAGAGGCTGAACATGATTGGAATAGTAATGTTTTTCGTAGCCTTGTTTGCGCTTTTACTTGGCTTCCCAGTGGCGTTTACCTTTGGTGGTATCGCGTTAATCTTTGGTGTTTGGGCTGAGGGCATTGAAATGTTTGCCTTCATGCCATATCGAATTCAATCCATTATGGAAAACACGGTTCTGATGGCCGTTCCATTGTTTGTTTTTATGGGGCTCGTTCTACAAAAGACCAAGCTTGCTGAGCAGTTGCTTGAGTCTATGGGGCGACTGTTTGGCGGCGTTCGTGGTGGTATCGCAATCTCGACGGTACTCGTAGGTTCTCTGCTTGCCGCTTCTACTGGCGTGGTTGGTGCTTCTGTTGTTGCGATGGGCCTTATCTCCCTACCTGTAATGCTCAAGTACAATTACGACAAAGGCTTAGCCTGCGGCACTATTTGTGCGTCTGGTACGCTAGGGCAGATCATTCCACCCTCCATCGTATTGATTCTATTGGGTGATGTTCTAGGTGTTCCTGTAGGCGACTTGTTCCAAGCGGCGATTTGGCCGGGTGTGATGCTGGTCGGCGCGTACATCGTTTATATCTTGATATACGCGAAGCTACACCCTGAAGCGGCTCAACCGATTGAACGTGATGACTCTATCAGCCGTAAGCAAGAAGTGTTTAATGCACTGAAAGCGATTATTCCGCCTTTAGCGCTCATCATTGTTGTACTGGGCTCTATCTTTGCAGGTGTTGCTACGCCAACCGAGTCAGCGGCATTAGGTGGCGCGGGTGCGATGATTCTTGCACTGCTTTACGGTCAGTTTAGTTGGTCGATGGTCTACGACGCGTCGAAAGAGACGGTGAAAGTAACCGCGATGGTATTTGCTATCTTGTTGGGTGCAACGGCATTCTCAATGGCGTTTACCTACACTGGTGGTGACTATCTGGTTGAAGAGTGGATGCTACAACTGCCAGGTGAAAAATGGGGCTTCTTGATCATTACCATGCTGGTGATTCTGATTCTGGGGTTCTTCATCGACTTCGTAGAGATCTGTTTCATCATTGTGCCGATCATTGCGCCAGTTGCTGAACTGATGGGCATCAACATGACATGGTTCGCTATCCTTATCGCGATGAACCTACAAACCTCATTCCTGACGCCGCCATTTGGTTTTAGTCTGTTCTATCTCAAAGGCGTAGCACCTAAAGGTGTGACAACTAAGGACATCTACCGAGGCGTGATGCCGTTCATTCTGATTCAAATCCTCGTACTTGGATCACTTCTCGCTTTCCCATCTTTCTATGGAATGTGAGTGAAGCCAAGAATGTGAATGATATGTTTCAACGGCTATCTATAAATTGCTAAAGTAAAACGGCTTATTGATGTTCAGTAAGCCGTTTTTTGTGAGGGAAAGGAATGCCTCTAAAAGCCAAGCTGATTTTGCTGACGCTGCTCCCGTTGCTGCTGGTAACGGCGAGTATTAGCTGGATCTCGCTGCACCAGACTAAAACGTTAGGCGCTAAAGAAGTCGAGATCTTTAGAGATAGCCTAATCAAGTCGCGTGAAAACGCCCTCAAAGACACGGTTGACCTCGCTTTCGACGCCATAGAACACGTCTATAACGATCCAAATATCCAAGAAGCCCAAGCCAAAAAAAAAGTTCGAACCATATTGTCTAAACTTAGATATGGCTCTGATGGGTACTTCTTCGCATACGATCGCCACGGGACCAACTTGGTTCATCCAATTCAGCCAGAATTGATAGGCCAAAACCTACTCCAACTGCAAGATGAAGATGGCGATTTTCTGATAGAGGCTCTGTTAAGAGAAGCGCAAACCGGAGGCGGGTTTCACCAGTATTTGTGGCAAAAGCCTTCGACGGGTGAGGTGGTGTCTAAGCTGAGCTACGCCGCTTGGTTAGAGCGTTGGGACTGGATGATTGGCACCGGCTTGTATATTGAAGACGTACACCAAGAAGTGGCTTCGATGCAGGCTGCGATAAATAAGAATATTGAAACCACGTTCTTTTCGATTGTGGTGATTTTGAGCGTAACGGTCGCGGTCATCATCGTGCTGACCTTGGCTATTAACATGCATGAACATCGGATTGCTGATAACAACTTAAAGGAGCTGGCGCATAAGACGGTGATGTTCCAAGAAGACGAGAAGAAGCATCTAGCGCGTGAGTTGCATGATGGTATTAACCAATTATTAGTGTCGAGTCGTTGCCATTTGGAACTGCTCGGTAATAAGCTACAAAATGAAGACCTTAAAGCACATTTGAATAAGTCGCAGCATTCACTGATGCGAGCGATCGAAGAAGTGAGGCACATCTCGCATCAACTTCGTCCAAGTTCGTTGGATGATATTGGTTTAGAGGCGGCATTGTCTTCATTGTTGTTAGATTTTCAGGCGCATTCGGGTATTGAAGTAGAAACCTTGTTTAGCACTCAACAGGGTAAGTTGAAATCTGAGGCTGCGACAACCTTGTATCGAGTGGTGCAAGAGTCGCTGAATAATATCGAGAAACACGCGCAAGCGACCAAAGTAACGGTTATCGCTCAGCAAATTGGTAATGTGTTGCAACTACTGATTCAAGATAACGGTGTCGGTTTCAACACCTATAAAGCAATGGAAAAACGAGGGATCGGGCTGCGTAACATGAGAGAGCGAGTGGAGTTCATCGGTGGTGACTTTGAATTGATGAGTGAGATTGGCCTCGGAACGGAAATTACAGTGTTACTGACACTAGAGGGATTAATGAATGAGTGAAGTTATTCGAGTTGTGATTGCTGATGATCACCAAGTGGTACTGGATGGCTTTATGGCGAGATTGGAACTCGAGCCAGATATTAGCGTGATAGGTACCGCCAGCAATGGACTAGAAGCGGTAGAGGTCGTTAAGTCTCTGCGCCCTGATGTGGTGTTGATGGATATCAGCATGCCTATCATGAATGGCATTGATGCCACCCATCTGATTAAAGAAGAAGACCCAGAAGCCAAGGTCCTGATGCTGACCATGCATAACAACCGTGAATACATCATGAAGGTGATGCAGTCGGGTGCTGTCGGTTACATGTTGAAAGAGATTTCGGCTGAAAAAATGGTACAGGCAATCAAAACGGTCAATCAAGGATCGACCTATTTCTGTGAAAAAGTCACGCAGAATTTGTTTACTCAGCCGATTACTCCCACGCCATCTGTCAAGAATCCATTGAGCAGACGTGAAGAGGCTGTGCTGAAATTAGTCGCAAAAGGGGAGAGCAGTAAAGAGGTCGCAAAGGCGCTGAATATCAGCTATCGAACGGTAGAAACCCATAGGCAAAATATTAAGCATAAGCTCGATATTCACTCTACGGCAGAGCTTGCTAAATATGCGGTCAGCTCCGGGCTTGTGGACTGATCTTACGCTAAATAACGTTAAATGTGTAATTTAATTACTAAATGTGTAATTTACGCCTCCTTTATGGAGGTTTTTTTAGTATTTTTGCGACAGGTTGATATTCTTCTTTTCGAAATTTAAGCGCCGAATGCAATGTTGCAAACTGTGCGCTGCAAATTAGAGAGGAAGCATGGAGCCTGTAAAAGATAGGTATAGTATTGAAAATACCGATTATACAGTAGGACAAGATAACGTTCAGAAATGGGTTTTTGATGTTCATAACCCAGTATTTGGAATCAGTGCAGGGGCGATCATTATCTTCCTGTTGGCACTTCTAGTCGCAGACCCTGAAACCGCAAAAGCGGCGCTTGATGGAATCAAATGGAAAGTCATTGGTAACTTCGATGGTTTCTTCATGTGGGCAGCAAACATCTTCGTAATTTTCTGTTTTGCCCTCATTGTCTCCCCGTATGGCAAGATACGTATTGGTGGCAATGATGCCAAAGCAGAGCACTCAAACCTATCTTGGATGTCGATGTTATTCGCCGCAGGAATGGGTATTGGCTTAATGTTCTGGGGTGTTGCTGAGCCAGTAGCTTATTTCACTGGCTGGTATGAAACACCACTAGGTGTTGAAGCTTACTCTCCTGAAGCGGCGAAGTTGGCTCTTGGTGCAACCATCTACAACTGGGGTCTGTACGGTTGGGCGATTTACGCGGTTGTTGCTCTAGCGCTTGCCTTCTTCACCTTCAATAAAGGTTTACCTCTATCAATCCGCTCTATTTTCTACCCTATCTTGGGTGATAGAACTTGGGGTTGGTTTGGTCATATTGTTGATATCGTCGCTGTGCTTGCAACGCTATTTGGCCTTGCAACTTCATTGGGCTTAGGTGCTCAACAAGCGACCAGTGGTATTAACCATGTATTTGGTACCGATGGCGGTATTGGCATGCAGCTGATTGTTATCGCAGTGGTTACTTTCTTAGCGACAATGTCCGTGGTTCGTGGCATCAACGGTGGTGTAAAGCTTCTGAGTAATGTGAACATGCTGGTTGCTTTGGGCTTACTTATCTTCGTTGCCATCGCTGGTGGCATGGCGGGTATTAAAGCAATCCCAACCGCGCTAATGGGCTACATTGAAAACTTCATTCCCTTAAGCAATCCTCACGGTCGTGATGACGAAACGTGGATGCAAGGTTGGACGGTATTCTACTGGGCATGGTGGATGTCTTGGTCACCATTCGTAGGCATGTTCATCGCTCGTATCTCTAAAGGTCGAACGATTCGTGAATTCATCGTTGCTGTATTGTTCATCCCAACGACAGTAATCATCATCTGGATGGCTATTTTCGGTGGCATCGCGATTGATCAAGTGGCGAACAAGGTGGGCGAGATTGGTGTGAATGGTCTGCAAGATATTACACTTTCTCTTTTCCATACTTACGATGCTCTGCCAATGAGCTCTGTGCTTTCAGTGGTATCGATTGGTTTGATTATGGTGTTCTTTATCACCTCTTCTGATTCAGGCTCATTGGTTATCGATAGCATTACCTCTGGCGGTAAAGTGGATTCACCTGTTCCTCAACGTGTTTTTTGGGCGTTGATGGCGGTGCGATTGCTGCGGTTCTATTGTGGGTTGGTGGCACAGAATCTATCCAAGCATTGCAAGCCGGTACCGTTTCTATGGCACTTCCATTTGCGTTCATATTATTGCTTATGTGCCTAAGCTTATTACTCGGTTTACGAACTGAAAATCAATTGGTTAAGCACCAAAATGCTTTGAGTTAAAAGTATTTTTGATAAAAAGGTCGACAGGGTCGACCTTTTTTTCGTCATAAACTTGAGTAATTACGTGAATATTGTTTGAAATTCCATCGAACCGATTCTGGTTTACTGAAAACAACAAGTTAACCTGCTAAACTTCAGACATCCAAGTATTTGAATTATTGTGACAACAGCTTGTACTACTTGGATCGTAGGTTCGAGTTTGTAATTAAGTCGCAGGTAAGTAAGGAATACGAGGTCAATAGACCCTAATAGAATTCCGTAGAGAGGGATGATGACTAAAGGTATAGATAAATACAGTATCGACAGTACGGATTACACTGTCGGTCAAGATAACGTCCAAAAATGGGGTTTTGATGTTCATAACCCAGTATTTGGTATTAGTGCGGGACTTATCGCTTTGTTCCTGATCGGTGTTCTTATTACAGATACCGCTTCAGCAAAGGCTGCGCTAGATGGTGTTAAAGGCCAGATTATCAATTCGTTTGATTGGCTTTTCATCTGGTCGGGTAATATTTTCGTAATTTTCTGCTTAGGTTTGATTGTTTCTCCGTACGGCAAAATCCGCCTTGGTGGTGTTGATGCGACGGCAGATTACTCATTCTTCTCTTGGCTATCGATGCTGTTTGCCGCAGGTATGGGTATCGGCTTGATGTTCTGGAGTGTGGCAGAGCCAGCGGCTTACTTCACGGGTTGGTTTGAAACTCCGTTAGGTGTTGAACCAAACACACCAGAAGCTGCAAAACTGGCATTGGGCGCAACCATGTATCACTGGGGTCTACACCCTTGGGCGATTTATGGCGTAGTAGCACTGTCACTTGCGTTTTTCTCTTACAACAAGGGATTGCCTCTTTCTATCCGTTCTATCTTTTACCCAATTTTAGGTGATAGAGCTTGGGGCTGGGCAGGTCACATTGTTGATATTCTTGCTGTACTTGCAACGCTATTTGGTCTGGCGACATCGTTAGGTCTTGGTGCACAACAAGCGGCAAGTGGTATTCAGCATGTATTCGGCATTGAAGCGGGCTTAGGTCTGCAAGTTATTGTGATTACAGCGGTGACTTTATTGGCGGTAGTATCAGTACTTCGTGGTATTGATGGTGGCGTTAAAGTTATCAGTAACATCAACATGTTGGTGGCTTTCCTACTGCTTATCTTAGTGGCTCTAATCGGCTACGCGGTGACTTTAGGTTCTATCCCAACGACATTGATGGCATACATTGAAAACATCATTCCGTTGAGTAACCCTCACGGTCGTGAAGATGAAACGTGGATGCACGGTTGGACTGTATTCTACTGGGCTTGGTGGATCTCATGGTCTCCATTCGTAGGTATGTTTATCGCACGTGTTTCTAAAGGTCGTACCGTTCGTGAGTTCATCACAGCAGTACTGATTGTACCGACTACAGTGACTATCATTTGGATGTCAGTATTCGGTGGCATGGCGATTGACCAAATCGTGAATAACGTTGGTATTCTTGGTCAAGACGGCCTAACGGATGTATCACTAGCAATGTTCCAAATGTTTGATGCACTGCCGTTCGGGACTCTGCTTTCAATCATTGCGGTTGTATTGGTTCTAGTATTCTTCATTACATCGTCTGACTCAGGCTCTCTAGTAATCGACAGCATCACCGCGGGTGGTAAAGTTGATACGCCTGTGCCTCAACGTGTGTTCTGGGCGTTCCTTGAAGGTGCGATTGCTGTGGCTCTATTGTGGGTTGGTGGTACTGAAGCAGTACAAGCTCTACAAGCGGGTGCAATCTCGACGGCATTACCATTTACCATCATTCTATTACTGATGTGTGTGAGCTTGCTAATGGGTATGCGTACAGAAAAACGCTAGGCTTTTTAAGCTGAAATCTACTGCAATTTATACGCAGTAGAACGGTAAATAATATGAAGGCAGAAGAGGAAACTCTTCTGCCTTTTTTGTTTCCTCTTTACCGTGTTTTCTTGTCTCTTTTAAGCATGTGAAGTGCGATAAAAATGTTAATAACCGTAGAGACAACACCGCCTTAAATTTGGCGATAAGCCAAGGATTTGACATTACTTAAGCTTATGGTTTGCTTAAAATTATATTCCAATATTAAATTGTGAAATCGCTCGAATTTAATACTAATATTGGGTAGTATGCGCGAGATTTCCCACCACTCGTGAAACTTTGACATGAAACTAACACTAAAGCAGAAGTTGATAGGCGCTAGCCTATCTGCTGTTGTCGTTATGGCTACAGCGTTGACTTGGTTGTCAGCAAACCAATTATTTGAACAGACTCGTAATGGCGTATACCTACGAGCTGAAAGCGTATCTGAAGCAGCATCTGAAGGTATTAAAAACTGGATTGATATCCGTACTGATATCGCATCAGCATTTAATGACTTTTCACGAGAGGATGATGTTGTTCCTTTCCTTAGACAAGCTCGTGTAGCGGGTGGCTTTGACGATATCTTTTTAGGTACTCCAGAAGGTGGAATGTACCGTTCACATCCTGAACGTAATCGTGCAGATTACGATCCTCGTCAACGTCCTTGGTACCAAGAAGCAAACGCTGCAGGTAAGCAAATCATTACTACGGCTTACCAAGATGCAATCACCAAAGCACTTCTAGTAACGATCGCAGAACCTGTTCGCCACAACGGCCAACTTGTTGGTGTTGTTGGTGCAGACGTACTGATCGACCAGTTGGTTAACGATGTAATCAGCCTTGATGTTGGTGACAACGCTTACGCAATGCTAATTGATGCCTCTGACGGCACATTCCTAGCACACCCAGATTCAGCACTAAGCTTGAAGCCGGTAAGCCAACTTTCAAACGATATCTCTATGCCTATCATCGAAAACGCAGTGCGTACGGGTAGCATCGAGATCATCAAAGAGCGCGGCGCAGACAAGCTGCTTTACTTCACGAAGGTGCCTAACACTAACTGGATCTTCGCGGTTCAGATGGACAAAGCAACAGAAGAAGCGAACCACTCAACGCTACTTACTCAGCTGATCATCACTGCTGTCATTATTACGCTCATCGTAATCGTACTTGTGTCTTGGTTAGTAAGCTTCCTATTCCGCGACCTAAACCGCGTTTCAGCAGCACTTGAAGAAATTGCTTCAGGTGAGGGCGATCTTACTCAACGCCTTGAGCCTAAGAGCGACGACGAAATTGGTCAGCTTGCAGCAAACTTCAACCGTTTTGTGGGCAACATGCACACCATGGTGATCAAGCTAAGCGAAGTATCTGCTGCGCTGGGCAACCAAGCGCGTCAAACGGCTTCTCAAGCTGAAGAACGTAGTGCTCGTATCCAAATGCAACAAGACGAGATCAACATGGTAGCAACAGCCGTTAACGAAATGGCTGCAGCAACACAAGAGATCGCAGGTAACGCAGACCATACTGCACAGAACTCATCTGAAGCGGTTGGCGCGTGTGAGCACGGTACTGGTCAAGTGACACAGACTCAAAGCTCTATCCAAAACCTGGCTCAAGAAGTTCAAATCGCAACTAACGTGATTCTAGAACTTGAAGAGCACGGCAACAGCATCAACGCTATCTTGTCTAACATTCAAGGTATTGCAGAACAAACAAACCTACTTGCACTTAACGCCGCTATTGAAGCAGCACGTGCCGGTGAGCAAGGTCGTGGTTTCGCAGTAGTAGCGGATGAAGTTCGAGTTCTGAGCCAACGTACACACGGTTCAACGCAAGAAATTCAACAAACGATTGAGTTGCTGCAAGGTACAACAGGCAAAGCGGTTAACATCATGAACGATAGCCGTACACTTGCTGAAACCAGTGTTGATGACGCGAACTCAGCGGCTGCAAGCCTAACGCAAATCCATGCTGCTGTTGAACGCATCAGTGACATGGCAACACAGATTGCTTCTGCTGCAGAAGAGCAAGCGTCAGTAACGTCTGAGATTACTCGTAACACTGAAGGAATCCGTGACGTATCTAACGAGCTAGCAGACGAAGCACACCAAGCTGCAGAGCAAGCCGCTCAACTTTCTGAGCTGTCTCACGAGCTAGAAAGCGAAATCAGCCGCTTCAAGCTGTAATCGAAGCCAATATAACAAAGCCCCGACTTAGGTTGGGGCTTTGATGTATCTGTACAATCTAGACTAACGAGTTATTTAAACTCAAACTTGCCCTTCATGATTGCCCAGTGGCCCGGGAATGAACATAGGAAAGAGTAGTCGCCACCGGCTGTCATTTTCTCTGTGCTGAAAGTGATTGAGGTTGACTCGCCACCACCGATAACACGAGTGAAGGCGTAAACGCGGCTGTCGTCAGGTTTTACGTAGTTATTGTCGATACCTGCCGACATACCATCGATGCCTACTGCTTGTAGCGACGCAGTGTCTGTTATAACGACGTTGTGACCCATTGATTGGGCTGGCATAGAACCAGTATGGTTTAGCGTCAGCTTCACTTCTTTACAGCTCGCTGGAACGCTTAATGTGTCAGTTGAAAATTTCATTTGATCACTAGCATCAATCGATACTTCACATTCCGAGCTTGCTTGAGCGGTAAAGCTAGCACCTACAAGCGCTATCGTTGTTGCGATTAATCGTAAAGACATACACTGTTCTCCATTATTTTAGGGGGAGGTTATTCCATGAGGTTGATCGATACGTATTATCCTAGAAAGATGATCATAGTAATGTGCTACGACTTGAATTATGCGCAACTCGTTGCTTTATAAATGGTAAGTTTTTGTAGGAAAGGGCAAAACTAATCAGCGCATGAACAACCGTTTAAGGGGGAATGGTTGCTCGATACTAGAATTACAGACAAACAAAAAGCCCGAGCATCAAACTCGGGCTTTGAATGGTTTTCTTTATAGCTTAAGGGGAAGCTATATTGCCTGACGAAGTTGGAAGTAACGTCCTTCTTCGTTTAATAGCTTCTCGTGAGAGCCGTTTTCAACAATCTCGCCTTGTTCAATCAGAACGATGGAGTCCATCGATTCCAGACCAATCAAACGGTGCGTAATGAAGATAACAGTCTTGCCTTCAAAGTGCTTCTCGAACAGTGCCATGATGCTGTGTTCTGTTTGCTTATCTAAGCCTTCTGTTGGCTCATCGAGAAGCAGGATAGGGGCATCATGAAGAATCGCACGTGCGATGCCAATACGGCGCTTCTCACCACCAGATAGTTGACGACCACCGTCACCTAACCAGCTATCAAGTGCGTTATTCTCAAGCAGCTTTTCTAGACCAACGTCTTTTAGGATATTCGCTAAGTGATCATCGGTCGCTTCTGGTCTTGCAATCAACAAGTTGTCACGCAAAGTACCATTTAGAATGTCGACACGTTGGCTTACTACACTGATTGATTCACGAAGCTGCGATTCGTTCCACTGCGTCAGTTCAATACCCGCGATTGATATGTAGCCCTTTTTAGGATCCCAGTAGCGAGTCAGAAGCTGGATCAGAGTCGATTTACCAGAACCCGTTTGACCAACAATCGCAACCTTGTGCGTGGCAGGGATCGTTAGGTCAACAGCGTTCAGAACACTGCGCTCAGAGTCAGGGTAGTTGAACGTCACGTTTGAGAACGTAATATCAAGCGGCTTGTTGATGTCGAGTTTCTCTTCAGCAAACTGAACTTCAGGCTCCGACAAAATAACTTCGTTCAAGCGACGTGCTGAAGACAGAGTTTGACCTAAATGCTGGAACGCACCTGCAATTGGCATTAATAGCTCGAAGCTTGCCATGGTTGCGAATGCCATTAGCGCGATGAACGGGTCTGGTGCATTACCACCCACACCGTCAGCCGCAAGCCAAAGCATAAGAACCAGTGTCAAACCGTTGAACAGCATCAGTGCTGCTGACGCCATACCGGTTAGGTTGGCATTCACAAACTGATTCGCCATCAGCTTCTGTTGTGTCTCTAGAATCGCATTACGGTAACGTTCTTCCGCACCAAACAGAGTCAGTTCGCTGTAGCCTTCAATCCAATCTAACGTAGTCACACGAAGATCAGCTTTGTTCTGTGTCAGTTCACCACCGTTACGTTTACCCAATTTGTAGAACAAGATTGGCCAAACCAACAGCATGATCAGAAGGATAGAACCCAAGATCAAACCAAGCGAACTATCGAACCACATCAAGAACAGAGTCAGGAAGAAGATCCCGAACACACCCACCGTCACTGGGCTTACTAAACGTAAGTACACGTGGTCCATGGCGTCGACATCAGCAACCAAGCGGTTCAGAAGATCAGCATCACGAAGGTTTGAAATACGACCTGGGATCAGCGGAGCCAGCTTCTTGAAGAAGAAGATACGCAGATCAGTTAACAATTTGAATGTTGCATTGTGGCTGACAACACGTTCACCCCAACGACCCGCAGTACGGCTCATTGCCAAACCACGTACACCACCACCCGGTAGCATGTAGTTGAAGGTTTCACGTGCAATCGTAAGGCCAGCAACCGCAGAAGCTGAAATAAACCAGCCTGATAGCGTTAACAAGCCGATAGAAGCCGATAGAGTAGCAAAAGCCAATAGCATGCCTAGCGATAGGCCAAACCAATGCTTTTTATAGAGTTTCAGGTAAGGCAGTAAATCACGCATCTAAATTACCCTTATTATCTTGTTGAGCTAAGTTCGCGTTAAGCATCTCTTCGAATAAACCACCCGCAGTCGAAAGCTGAGAGTAATGACCTTGTTCAACAAGACCACCATCGCGCATAACCAGAATGTTATCGACCGATTGAAGCGGGGCAAGTTGGTGCGTCACAAGTAGGGCAGTGCGGCTTTCGATGTTGCTATTGATGCCTTTCATTACCAACTGTTCGCTACGAGTATCTAGGCTGGCAGTGGGTTCATCGAGCAACCAGAACTGACCGTCTTGAATCATTGCGCGAGCTAGAGCCAAACGCTGAGATTGACCCACAGACAGACCGCCAGAGCGATCAGAAATCATGTAATCCAAGCCGTGCTCATTTACGAATTCGTTAGCAAAAGACTGCTCAAGTGCATTCTCGACAACTTGGTCAGTGATATCGTGCTTACCTAGAGTGACGTTGTCACGAATTGTGCCGTGCAGTAGCAACGGGTTTTGACCAACCCAACTAATCGTTTTACGCCAAGAGGCTAAGTCTAGGTCACGCAGTTCAATGCCATTGATTTTCAAGCTTCCTTCATAAGGCATGAAACCAAGAATGGCGTTGATCAAACTTGTTTTACCCGCACCACTTGGACCAACTAACGCAGTCGATTGGCGAGTATTCAGTGCAAACGAGATAGGGCCAACCAGTTGAACACCTTCAGGGCTTAACACTTTGAGATCTTGAGCTTCAATATTGATGCCTTGAGCCGGATCAAGCTGAGTGTCGCCTGATTTAACCTTAGTGATGTCGGTTTCTAGGAACTCGACAATACTTTCAGCTGCGCCAACCGCTTGTTGTTTCGCATGGTAGAAAGTACCTAAGTCACGCAGAGGTTGGTAAAACTCTGGCGCCAAGATAAGGATAAACAAACCTGCGAATAGCGTAATGCCTGCGCCGTAGTGACCGAAGTTAAGCTCACCGATGTAGGTGAAACCAAAGTAAACCGCCGTCATCGCGATAGAGATCGACGTGAAGAACTCAAGTACTGCAGAAGACAAGAAAGCGATCTTCAATACATCCATGGTGCGCGTTCTGAACACCTCAGATGCACCTTTCAATACTTCTGTTTCAGCGTTTGTGCGGTCAAATAGACGGATGGTTGTCATTGACTGCAAACGGTCGTAAAAGTGACCAGAAAGACGTTGCAGTGCTTTGAAGTTTTTACGGTTTGCATCGGCTGCTTTCATGCCAACCAATGCCATGAACATCGGCACCAGTGGCGCAGTCAGCAAGAAGATAAGGCCAGCTGCCCAGTTTACAGGGAATACCACGACCAAAATAATGAATGGAATCATTACCGATAAAGACATTTGAGGTAAGTAACGAGAGAAGAAGTCCTGCATGTCTTCTACTTGTTCTAGCAACAGGGTTGCCCACGTACCGGCAGGTTTGCCTTTGATATAAGCAGGGCCTAACTCACGTAACTTATCAAGGATGAGTTGCCTGATGTAAACACGGATCTGTTCACCACAGCGATAACCTGCGATCTCACGTCCCCATGTACAGCCAGCACGGCCAACGACCGATAATGCCAAGCCTGCGAAATGACCAACCAGTTCAGATTTATCGACATTCTCGATGATCAGCTGGTGAAGAATAGAGGCGAGAAGAGCTGCTTGAGCAATTAAAAACACGCTTGAAAGTACGCCAAGGCTAATCGCAATCATAAGCCAGCGTTTCGCTAACTTACTCTGTTGCTTAAGCCACTTATTCAAGCTGCGTTGTTTTTTCTTATCCATTATGAAGGCTTAATGATAATTATTATTTGTTGAGGGCGGGTAGTATACAAAAGAAAGCCCAGTGGATATACCGCTGGGCTCTAGGGATTTACAACAAATTGTGATGATGCCCTGCATCTACTGAGGCGAGAGTTCAGATAATCAAATCTGCAATCTCAGATTTACTTATCGTTAAGACCATCTAGGAAGCGTTCAGCATCCAATGCAGCCATACAACCTGTGCCTGCAGAAGTAATTGCTTGGCGGTAGTTGTGGTCCATTACATCACCTGCAGCGAACACGCCTGGGATGCTGGTTTGTGTCGCGTTACCTTCAAGACCTGACTGAACGATGATGTAGTCATCTTTCATATCCACTTGGCCCTTGAAGATTTCAGTGTTTGGTTGGTGACCGATAGCAATGAATGCGCCCATTACTTCGATGTCTTCTGTCTTATCAGACTGAGTATCTTTAATACGAACGCCAGTTACGCCCATGTCGTCGCCCAGAACCTCGTCTAGCGTGCGATCAGTGTGAAGAACAATGTTGCCGTTCTCTACTTTGTCCATTAAACGCTTCACTAGAATCTTTTCAGCGCGGAACGTGTCACGGCGGTGAACTAGGTGAACTTCAGACGCGATGTTAGACAGGTAAAGTGCTTCTTCAACAGCCGTGTTACCACCACCCACAACCGCGACTTTCTGGTTGCGATAGAAGAAACCATCACATGTAGCACAAGCAGAAACGCCACGGCCTTTGAATGCTTCTTCAGACTCTAAACCTAAGTACTTAGCCGATGCGCCCGTTGAGATGATCAACGCATCACACGTGTACTCGCCAGAATCGCCTTTAAGACGGAAAGGGCGGTTTGAAAGGTCTACTTCGTTAATGTGGTCGAACAGGATCTCTGTTTCAAAGCGCTCTGCGTGCTCTTTCATGCGATCCATCAGTGCTGGACCCGTTAAACCTTCAGCATCTCCCGGCCAGTTTTCCACTTCTGTTGTGGTTGTAAGCTGACCACCTTGCTGCATACCCGTAACAAGTACTGGGTTTAGGTTTGCACGAGCAGCGTAAACTGCAGCTGTATAGCCAGCAGGGCCAGAACCAAGAATCAATAAATTACAGTGCTTTACGTCGCTCATGAGGACTCCGAAATTGAATTTGTTTTAATTTATAATCGCTTAGGATTGTATGGAAAATATGGAGGCAATAAAAGGTTAAACAAGGGCAGAAGTGTAATTAATCGTTATACGTTAGAACATAACCGAACTAAATGATGGTCTTGTAATCCTGCGTATTAGATCAATAGCGATAAGTCAAGGAAAGTGCTCTTGCAAACAGCTATGCATATTGCTCACTTTTAGGGCCTTCTTGATCATGGTGTTTCTATAGCAGTATTTACTTTTTTGCGTATACATTGATGAGTAGAAAAACAAGAGAACCTGAATCCTATGTTTTATTTTAAAAAGTTTGCGTTAAAAGACGCTGCAAGAATTCATCAAAATTAGCGTGCAGATAAGCGACCACAAGACGCACTTTTAGTATGAACGGCATGATTACAAACAGGTGTAATGTTGGTTAATACTTGAACTGTTGAGTGTTTCTCAGTTGTTATTTTTTTGTATGTGTTATTATTGATATTTATATATTGCGCGGAATCATTTGAACTCTATGCAGATTCTAATCCTTTTTATCAATGTGTTTATTGTGTGCCTGAATTCGGTTTTTGCTTCTCCGCTGCAGGTCAGCGGGGAACAATCTGTGTTAGCTAATGAAGCTGTAAGATGGTATGAAATGCCTTTGTTATCTGATCCAGTCGATTTTCCCATATTAAAAAAACACATTGAATCCTCTCCAAGGATTGAAACGATATTTGGTGGTGAAGGGGCGTTTGGGTTGAGAGTTGATTTGGCCAACTCCGATATCAAGTCGTCACAACAAATAGTTACACTCCGTGCAAACTATTTGGATCAAGGTTGGGGGTACTGGCAATCAACAAATGGTCAAGTAAGGCGAATACTTGATTTTGGCCAATTAAGTAACAAGAGTATCTTGCATCTGCATAGGCAAAGCTTCCCGTTAATATTGAATGCGGAGGAATCTGGAACACTTTGGCTCTACTTGGAAGCAAAGAAATTTCCAAAGGCAGTTAACTTCACTCTTCAACCTGAATATCCATTTTATATTCACGTTTTCCGCAACAATACGCTCACATTAGCTTCTATTACTGTCATGCTAACGTTGGGAGTTTTCGCTCTTTTTTGTTACTTTCAAACTAAACATCCAGTCACACTGGCTTGTGCTGGTTATGTTGGGCTACATGGCCTGGGATGGTTCGCCGCTTCAGGCGCTTGGGGGTACTTATTATCAAGCCAAAGCTGGAACCCAGTTTATTTTGGAATGGTATTGTTTCCGTTTGCGGTTGCTTTTTCTTGCTATTACACAAGATTATTGTTTGGATTTCCGCAGCATTTTATTCGTATTAATCTTACCTTTCAGGCCTTTAGTTGGCTGTGTGTCATTATCGGGTTTATTAATGTCTTTGCCCCGTTTTCGTTGACTTTTGTTATGTCCCATTTAATTGCGGCAATCTGGGTGCCGACAATGATAGTGACTGGCGTATTGATGGTTTATCAACGAAACTTTGTCGCTAAATATTATTTGATCGGTGGTCTTTGTTATGGCACGGCTTTGGTATATTACATTTTTGCGCATTTTGCACCATTGCCGACTCAGAGATCGACAGAAGTCATCGTTGTTGTTGCATTAGCAATAGATTGTACCTGCATTTTATTGTCACTGACTGAATGGTTGCGGATTCAACAACATCAACATCAGAAAACCTATATCCAGTCGAGGGTGGATAGTTTAACGGGGCTTGGAAACCGGCTGGATTTTAATGATGCGAGTAAACAATTAGTACATCATTCCTATTGTATCGTCTTCATCGATTGTGATGGCCTTAAATCGATTAATGATACTTATGGTCATGATGAAGGGGATCGCTTTTTAGAATACACCAGCCGCATGATGCGAGAAAAATTTACAGACCTTGGAATGGTTTATCGAGCTGGTGGCGACGAATTTATCTGGTTGTTGAAAGTGGATAAAGAGAAACAAGTTGAGGCTCTCTATTCTCAGATTGAGCTTAGAGTGACTCAGGTGGAAGAGCAAATTCGCAGTGCTGATTGGCCTCAGTCTGGCCTCAGTTTTGGAAGCGCATCTAGTTTTGAATGTGTCAATTTTTCTGAGTGTTTGAGCTTAGCTGACCAGCGAATGTACCAGCAGAAGCGCTCGAAGAACGGTTTTAAAAATCAGTCCAGTGAAATTGAGTGTTAGCTAAATTCCCTATTTTCTAAGTGAATCGTTTTAAGTCTAGTTAACTTATTTTCGTTTTGACTTTTGGTGTAAATGTCACCAAAGGTGGCTCTTTTAGCAACCAACCTTTCAAGCTTGCTTACCCTCTCATCTGTTTTGTGTAGAACATTCCCAATCTTTATAGTCGCCTATTTTTAACGAATTCTAAGTTAGGACATAAAGGCAGACCATCATATTCCAAATAAACGCATCATTTATAATTGTAGGTTTTATTAGAAAGCACTCTATTTGAGGGCGGCCGAGTTCCCCCCGAACTCGACCTGTTCCAGACGCGCAAGCAAAGGCGTTTGGTTTCTGGCGTACTCATAAATTAACCAATTTCAGTTTGTTGTGTAAATAATCAATAGTTTGGCAATTGATAGGTAGGTCGTATTTCGCGGTGCAAAAGCATAGAAATGAATGATGGCGAGTGTGATGCCTGAGCTCATGCAAGGAGGCTGGCGTATTGAAGCGAAAGGGCTGACACAATATGAAACATAGCATGCTAGTTAATAATATCGTTAAATTTTAATTTGTAGGGATTTATAACTAGCTAGTGGAGTGTGCTAGTTTTAAGAGTTGGTCATCTTTTATTCTGGTGTTATACACTGCTTTTGATTTTCAAATTGGATTTAATGTCTGAATTATTAAATCTGACGGGATAAATGATTGTTTAATGTTGATTTGGCAAGATCTTCAAGTATCCTTTATGTAAACAAAACGTTAAATATAGAAAGTTTATTAACAATCATTAAGGAGTCGATGATGTTACATGCTCACGAAAATACCCTACATATTACCCACCTCAGTAACCACGCAGTTGAGGAGTTGTCACCGTCATTCTCTAAGCTTCCAAGCACAGAGCATGCGGATGGTCAGTTTCGATTGAGAAGGTACTCGGTGGTTCAATTCAGTAATGGACAAGTCGTAGAGCTAGACAAACATAACTTTGTTCAGTCTGAAGACATTAATCACTTTCAAGGTGACGTTGTTCGCCAATTCGAGCCAATTGAAGCACCAATCCTAAGCAGCGAAGGCATGCAAGAGATGTGTGAACTGTTTATTGAAACCAATGGGCTTGAAGACGGGCAAGAAATCGAAATCCATCAAATCCGCATTGCCGCTATTTTTGAAGAAACTCAAGTTGCACCAGAAGGTGTTCACCAGGACGGTTTTGACCACATCGCGATCATTGGTGTTACTCGCCACAACATTGTGGGTGGTGAAGTGATGCTTTATCAAGATAGCCACGAAGCACCGTTCTTCAGAAAAGTGTTAGGCGATGGTGAAGTGGCAATGCTTGCTGATAGTAAGCTTTGGCACAATGCACAACCGATTCGTACCATAGACCACGGCGAGATGGGCTACATGGATGTGTTTGTTCTAACGGCTAAGGATGCGCGCAATGTCCTTCACTCTTAATGATGTGCGCCAGCAGTTTAGCGCGCTAGGCCAATACCATAACGGTAAGCCGGTGACCTTTTTTGATGGGCCGGGTGGCTCTCAGGTACCTGAGAATGTTTTAGCTTCAATGACCGAATACCTAGGGCATTTTAATTCAAACCTAGGCGGCCACTATTTTTCTAGCCAAAAGACCACAAGCTTAATGCAGCAAGCGCGAGAAGCGGCGCAAGCACTGCTTAATGCGGAGTCTTCTGGCAACGTTGTGTTCGGCGCGAACATGACATCTCTGACCTTCCAACTTAGCCGAGCGATCAGCCGCGATTGGAAAGAGGGCGATGAAGTTATCGTCACGGCGTTAGACCATTACTCAAATGTATCGAGCTGGCAGCAAGCGGCAGACGACAAAGGCGCGATTGTTCGCCAAGTTCGTGTAGACGAGTCGGATTGCAGTTTGGATATGGCGCATTTTGAATCGCTGCTTAACGAGAAAACCAAGCTTGTCGCGGTGACGTTTGCTTCGAACACGACTGGCTCTATTGTCGACATGGCAAAAGTTATTGAGCTTGCACATCAGCATGGTGCGCAGGTTTATGTCGATGCCGTTCATTACGCGCCACATCACTTGATCGATGTTCAGCAGCTGAATTGTGATTTCTTAGCGTGTTCAGCGTATAAATTCTTCGGCCCACATGTGGGCATTGCTTATGTTGCACCTCAATGGCTACACACGTTAAAGCCTTACAAGGTTGAGCCTGCAACCAATATTGGCCCAGGCCGTTTTGAAACAGGTACGCAAAGCTTTGAAGGCCTTGCAGGTGTGGTTGCGGCGGTAGATTACTTGGCGCAATTCGGTGAGCCAACCGACTCATTGCGTTCTCGTTTAGAGCAAAGCTACGCGCTTTATAATAAGCATGAAAGCCAGCTCAGTGAGTACTTCCTTAAACGCTTGTCTGATCTTGAAGGGGCAAAGCTTTACGGGAAAACAGAGTTTGATTCGAACCTAAGAACGCCAACCTTTGCGGTTACCTTTGAAAACCATTCTCCAGAGTTCATCGCCAAGAAGCTGGGTGAACATAATATCTGTGTGTGGAACGGACATTTCTACGCATTAGGTTTGGTGAAACAGTTGGGTATTGAAGAGCAGGGCGTGGTGCGTATTGGTTGTATGCATTACAACTCGATTGAAGAGATCGACTTGCTGTTCAATGTGCTTGAAGGGATCTTGCGAAGTAATTAGCGAGAAGCCATTAGCAAGAAGTAATTAATAAGAAGTCACTTGCCTTTGCTGTTTGTGCCTTTAGATCGAAAAAAGAGCATGCTTCTCTCAAGAGTATTGAGTAGGAAGCATGCTCTTTTTATTTGATTGAGCTTATTTGATCAACGCCAGTTATTCGAATAAGCCCTTGATTTAACTAAGACAGGTGCTTAACCAGAGTTGCACCTACAGCGTGCGCGCTGGTTGGGTTTTGGCCAGTAATCACTCGCTCATCAACAATCACAAGCTCTTGCCAAGGTTGAACCTTGTTGAAACGCGCTGCGCTGCGAGCAAGAGACTCTTCCAGTAGGAACGGAATGTCGTTGATGGTGCCAAAGTCGATCTCTTCTTCACGTGTAAAGCCAGTCACCGATTTAGAGCTTAGTAGCTTCTCGCCGTTGCTTAAAACAATCGGAAGCAGCGCCGCAGGGCCGTGACATACTGACGCAATCACACCACCATCTTCGTAATGCTTAGCCGCAATAGCAGCGAATTGCTCGTTGGTTGCTAGGTCTGAAAGCAAACCGAAACCACCTGGGTAGAAGATAGCATCGTAGCTTTCTGCATTAATTTGGTTTACAGGAATCGTATTGTTGATGCGGTTTTGGAAGTCATCATCAGCCAAGATCTCAGCGTTTACTGAATCCCCTTCAATATCGGTTCCGTACAATGGGCCTTTACCACCCTTGATAGAAGCGATGTCGTACTCAAAACCCGCAGCAATGATCTCTTTGAGAGCATGAGTCAGTTCAGGCGCATAAGTCCCGTTCGCTTGGTCTGTATCGCCTAATGTTGCGTGATTAGTTACAGGTATTAGTATTTTTTTCATGATTCGTCCCTTTGAGCTGCTGTTTTTTTATTTAGAAACGATGCCTGTAATTAGATGCTGACGCTTTTCGTTAAGCGCTAGGTATCGTGTTGTTACTTAGCTATCGCCGTCTTGTTGTATCTAATACTAGTTCCAAACCAATTAGGTGATAATATACTAAACAGGCAAAACATTGTTGCTATATAGCAAAGATAAGATACGGGTAGATTAAGTATGGACAGCTTTGAAGGTATTAATGAGTTTGTTGCGGTAGCCGAGTGTCACGGCTTTTCTGCAGCAGCAAAACAGTTGGGTTGCAGTACTAGTCATGTCAGTCGCCAAGTTTCAAGGTTGGAAGAGAGAGTTGGCGTGGCGTTGCTTGCGCGTTCAACACGGATGGTGAGCCTGACCGAATCGGGTCATACCTATTATCAGCAGTGCAAAGACTTGGTCATTGGGCTGCAACAAGCGAATGAACAAGTCACGTCTCAACAAACTCAGCTTAGCGGTACATTACGTGTTAGTGCTGCGGGTGCATTTGCAGAAAATCATGTTGCGACAGCGCTGATGGAATTTGCCAAAGATCATCCTGAACTCACCATAGAAATGAACTTCAATACTAAGATGGTGAACTTCATCGAAGATGGTATCGACTTTGCCATTCGTTATGGTCGATTAGACGATTCAGGGCTGGTGGCAAGAAAGTTGGTCGATCGTCCAATGGCGGCTGCAGCCAGTAAAGACTATATAGAGCAATTTGGTTCGCCTACTCATCCAGAGCAGTTGAAAATGCATAGCTGTATTATCGCTAACAGTGATCAGTGGTTATTTGAGAAAGAGGGAAAATCGTTAAATGCAGTACGAATACATGGACGCTGGCGCAGTAACAATTCGAGCGCAGTACTGAAAGCATGTGAAGAGGGGCTTGGCATCGTTTATCTTCCTAAAAGCAGTTTCAATGGCAGTCTTAGCAATGGAAAACTCGTCCCTGTGTTAGAAGAGTATTGGGGAGCGGGCACAAGCAGTTGGATTGTTTATCAGAACCGTCGTTTTCTTCCACAGAGAGCACGGTTAGCTATCGACTTCTTAGTCTCATATTTCTCTGATTGGAATGAATAGTTCGTAGGTTTAAAGAATAGTGCGCAGGTTTAAAAGAATAGCGAACAGGATTTGAAGTGGTTGGGAGCGGATTCTTTCATCAGTTCAAGGCCAAAAGTAGAAAAAGATAATGGTTACATTGGTATAGGTTATCTATTTCTGTTTTTTGACGCGAATAATGGGATTGAGATGCTTGTCTACTTTTACTAACTCGTGTTAGCAATTGAGTTGTAGAGAAGGCCGCAACAGTACGATATACTAGATGGCATATTAATGTCCCTAGCGCGTGATAGATTGTGTGGAAGCGTTGGCAGGATGTGTTGTTATGCTCCAGTTTATGAAGTGTAGCTAGAGTGCGGAGTTGGCAATGTCTTCAATAAATTTCGAATCCACGTACGGTGTAATAACTATTCAAGATATGAATGTAGTGAGTGTTGACGCTAACTATGCTCGCATCTATGGATACCAATCGCCCGAAGAACTACTTTCTAATATCGATAGCTTTCTAGATTTAATCTCAGAAGATTACCATGTTTTAGCTTATCAAAATTACCTTGAAACGGTCAGTGGTCAACGCGACCCTCAGGTTCACACCTATACCAATATTGATCGTAATGGCAGAGAGTTCACTGTGTTTTCTATCGACCATGTGACGGAGTGGCAGGGAAGACCTGCACTGCAAGTCACGGTTATCGATCTTTCCCCAGCGATTCAGCTGCAAAATGCGGTGCTTGAGCAAGATAAGATGTATCACGACATGATCATGCAATCTGGGCAGGGCATCTTGGTTCACCGAGATTTCAAGCCGCTGATGGTTAATCAATCTTGGGTCAACATGCAAGGCGCGGCTTCCATCGAGCAAGTATTAGAGCTGGACTCTATCCTTGAACTGGTACCAAAACAGAATGCCGATGGCATCAGCAAGCACTATCACGCGATCGTATCAGGGGAGTTGTCAGGTACTAGTACCGTGGTTGAAAACATTGGCTTTGACGGCGTTCATCGGTTCTTCAATATTTACGACAATGCGATTACTTGGAAAGGTCAGCCAGCCGTTCAGGTTGTGCTCGAAGATGTGACTCAAAAGGTGATTCTGGAAAAGCAGTTGGTACACCAAGCGAACTTCGATGAAATGACCGACTTACTTAACCGCAGAGCGATTTATGAGTGGTTGAGAGAGCACATGTCCTCTAAAAACTACCTTGTTTGTATGCTGCTAGATATCGATGATTTTAAGTCGATTAATGACACTTACGGTCATATGGTCGGTGATGAGGTCATTTGTGCTTTGGCTAATATTACCAAGCGCAGTGCCGAGAAAGCCGGCGGAGTCGCAGGCCGTTGGGGTGGCGAAGAGTTCATTATATTTATCCCAAACACGTCTCTTGAAACAGCACACGAAGTGTCAGAAGAGATTCGCCAACAGTTCAATCAAGTTGAATTCAGAATCGATGAACAGTTACGATTTAATTCGAGTGTCAGTATCGGAATCAGTGATAGCCAAGCCTGTGAAGACGGTGTCACGATTGATGCACTCGTGAATTTAACCGATCAATCTCTCTATCGCGCGAAAGCCAACGGCAAGAATTGTGTAGACGGAGATGTGGTTGCGCTCTAACGCCTAAAATCGTCATCGAAAGCGAATAGGATCGACAACGAAAAATGCCCTCAAGTCATCACTTGAGGGCATTTTATTTTTTGGCTATTCACTAAGCGCTTCTAACTATAAGAAACGCCTCTAACTATAAGAAACGTTTAAGTTCTACAAGTTATGCCGACACTTCCACTTCGTAAGAACCAAATTTACGGATGTTAATCACACCAGTATCTAGGATTAGGTATTGGCCTTTAATGCCTTGAAGTACGCCTGTCACTTCAGGGTTCTTATCAAAGTTATGCGACACAATCTTCACTGGGTGCTGTTCAACTGGGTAGCTCAATGAAGTGATGTTTTCGCTCAGAATCTCGATAGCATCATCACCAAACTTCGCTCTGATCTCTTGGATTTTATCCTCAACCAACGGCAACAGTTCTTTGGCTTTTTCTACCAATTCCATATCGTCGCCGTCGCCTTTAAGCAGCGTGCGCCAGTTGGTTTTGTCAGCAATGTGCTTTGCTAACTCAACTTCGATCAGGCCAGAAATCTGACGTGTTTTTACCTTCAAGATAGGCAAACCTTGAGTCGCGCCTTGGTCAATCCAACGGGTAGGGATTTGAGTGTGACGAGTGATACCTACTTTTAGGCTTGATGTGTTCGATAGGTAAACGAAGTGATCAACCATGCAGTTCTCTTCACCCCATTGAGGCTCGCGACACGTGCCTTCATCGTAGTGACAAGTCTCTGGCTTCATGATGCACATGTCGCAGCTTGCTAGCTTTTTCATGCACACAAAACAGTGGCCTTGAGAGTAGCTCTTCTTAGTTTTCTTACCACATGAGCAGCAAAAAATATTGCCGGTGTGAGTGAGGTTGATGGTTTTACCAATCAGAGGGTTTAGCTCTACAAACTCTTCGCCTACAGGCAAACGGTAGGTAACCGCGCCATCAAGGGAAGCACTCATCTTTTTGAGTGTTCCTTTTGCTAATAAAGACATGACATTACTCGTTGTATTTTGATTATTATTTCGTCGACTCGATTGCGCTGTGAGCAGGCAGTACGGTTAACGATGATTATGCGATGAGTATAACAAATAGAGCCTGTTTTTATACGCAATATTACTTGATTCTCGCCGTGAATAATCAACAGAAAATACATGCATTAAAATATAGTATGACATTTTGTTCGGGCGTGATATAACGTTTTTTAGTGATTTATTGGTATTAAGATCACTAATTTATCTAACTTGTTTTTTATCGTGAAATCCCAACTATAGGGATATTAAGCAGGAAGCTTAGACGTGAAGTGGATCCATAAGATTGTTATCTTTCTAGTTATCGCAACGCTTGCCATTGTGCAGTATTACCGTGTGAGCGGAAATCGTGTGATAACGGCAATTACCCCTGATAAATATGAATTTATCGCGACCAGTGATCAAGTTGATAGGGGAGTCAGTACGTCCCAGTTATCCTATGAAAATGGACAGTACACTCTCGATTGTGAACTTAAAGAATCTGAGTATCCGTGGCCTTACTGTGGGCTGTCGATTCGTATCAACCCTGACATCACCTCGGGCCTTGACCTTTCTCAGTACCACACCTTTAGAGTGAACATTGATTACCATGCGGAGGCTGACTCTAGTGGCCGTTTGAGAACCTATCTACGTAACTACAACCCTGCTTATTCAGTTCCTGATGACGAGTACACGCACAAGTACAATGGGATGGAGTTTTCTCCAGGAATCGATGGTGGTGTGATTGAAATCCCGATCAAAAATCTGCAAGTGATGACATGGTGGCTGGCTGACAACGACATTGCGTTAGAGCATTCGGCCCCTGAATTTTCGAATGTGAATATGGTTGAGTTTGCTACTGCGTCTGGAGCGAAACTCGGTCACCACAGAATCGTCATCCGCAGTATTGAGTTCGAAGGTTCGTATATCACCGCAGAAAGCTTGTTCATGATCCTACTGTTTGTGTGGGTGGGGACGGGCACCGTATTCTTGCTGTCAGAGTTAAACCGTTCAAGAAAACGCATGGTGATCGCAGAGAAAAGACATCACCACTTAAAGAACGTCAATCGCGCACTGAGAGAACAGAATTTTGAATTTTCAGAGATGGCCCATCGTGATGAGTTAACCGGAATACTAAACCGCCACGCGATTCGTGATTGGTTGAAAATGCAGTCACAACATGTGAAGCAAGGACATGGCAAGCTGGGTATGTTGTATCTCGATATCGACTACTTCAAGAGTGTAAATGACAAGTACGGACATCAAATGGGTGACCATATTTTACGCGAGTTCAGCATGGTGGTGGGCAGTTCGATCAGCGCTACCGACAAGTTGGTGAGATGGGGTGGTGAAGAGTTCATTGTTTTTTGCCCTGAGACCGAAGCCGGAGAGGCGCAGATAAAAGCTGAACGCATTCGATTATTGGTTAGCCAGCACCTTTGGGTTCATGGCGATCCGCTGACATGCAGTATCGGTGTTGCCGAGATGAAGCAAGAGCGAGTGACAGAGACCATTGCTCGCGCTGATGAAGCTTTATATCAAGCAAAGCATTCAGGTCGAAACCAGGTGATCTTGAGTCACTAATCTGAAAATTGTTTTGATGAGTTTATAAGCCACACGTGCATATGTGACGTGTGGCGTTTTTATGGTTCTTCTCCCAAAAGCCAAAACAAAAAAGGTGGCGCGGGGCCACCAAAAGGGAAAGCGTTTCTTGTTTTTATATGCCCGTTCAGTGCTTGCTTACGCTGAACGGGCATTTTTGTCTTGGTTGAACCGGGGGAAGTTCAACCAGTTTAGGGGAGCATTCCTGTAAGCATGCGCTTATAGAACGTTAGTGTTTACCAGAAGATCCAAGCGAACAGAGTCAGAACTAGGATACAAACTAGGTTCAACACCATACCGATTCGCATCATCTCTTTCTGCTTGATGTGACCCGAGCCAAACACGATTGCGTTTGGTGGTGTTGCAACAGGAAGCATGAAGGCACAAGACGCAGCAACAGCGATCAGTGCAGACAAAATAACTGGCGACATACCAAGTGCTTCAGCGATGGTTGCGAATACTGGCACCAGAAGTGCTGCACTCGCTGTGTTACTCGCAAATTCCGTTAGGAATACCACGAACGCTACCACGGCTAGAATCGTAAGCAGTACGCCAGCTGTTTCTAAAAATCCGCTTAGTGAGTGTGCTAAGAATACGCTGGTTCCTGTCGCTTTTAGAATGTTACTTAAGCAGATACCACCACCGAATAGGATAAGAACACCCCAGTCCGTTTTCTTCTCAACGTCTTTCCATTCCACCGCTCTAGAAGCGCCAAGCAGTACAATTGCGCCAATCGCTACTAAGCTATCAAATTTAGAGAATCCGCCAATCATTGCGTTGATTGGTTTACCGAATATCCAAAGCGTTACGGTTAGAAGGAAGATAGACAGTGTGATTTTCTTGCTGTTTGTCCACTCAACTGGGGCATGGTCTAGCTCGAATTTGTGGTCAAGCTTTGGCTTAGTCATCACGTAAAGAATAATCATCGCGATTGGCAGTAAGATCATTGAGATTGGAAGACCTAGCGCCATCCACTCAGTAAAGCTCAAGCCAACTTCTGCAGCGGCGATTGCGTTCGGTGGGCTACCCACTAAGGTTGCGATACCACCAATCGATGCACAGTAAGCGATACCCAGCAGTACGAACACGTAGGTGTTGCGGTCTTCACTTTGGTCAACTTTGTTCATGATGCCAAGAACAAGGGGAAGCATCATTGCAGTCGTTGCTGTGTTCGAAATCCACATCGACAAGCCTGCACTCACACCGAATAGCATGAACACCGCCACCGACATTCTGCCTTTTGCAATCAGCAGAACTTTGTCGGCAATCGCCTTATCGAGCTCTTGCTTGTTGAGCGCAGCAGCAAGGGCAAAACCACCCATGAATAGGAAGATGATTGGGTTCGAGAAGTTCGCTAATGCAGCGGGCGTATTGAACACACCAAACAAGACAGCCAAGAGTGGAACGAGCAGAGCGGTGATGCTGACATGAATAGCTTCGGTTAACCATAGAACCGCAACGAACACGAGAATACTCAAACCAGTATTGACTTGTGATTCGAAAGGAAGGGTGTTGAGCAAGAGTGCGAATAGCGTGAAATTACCAATTAATATCATGCTGTTGCGGGTAAACAACCAGTGTTTCAGTGTAGTAACAAGTGCCGTCATAAGACGCTCCTTTTGTTTATCCTCGTTGTATTGGCGCGTGACTTCATTGAGTCATGCTTATTATTGTCGAGGTATATAGCTTGATGTAGGGTCAGACTTTGTTGGAAGAATGTTACTCAAGTTAATAAAGGAGTGTTGGTGTGTTTTTGCTTAACAATGGGGAAGTGTGAGGCAACAAATTCAAAATGTGTAGTTTTCTACACATCTGTCTCTGCTGGGTCTGCAATCGGGCTTTTTGTAGGGTCTACAACAGGGGTTACAGTGGGGTCGGTGATAGGGTTTGGGATCGGAAATGATTCCGGTTTTGGACTCGGTTGAATCGGCTCTTTAGGTCCAAGGAACTTTGGCGTTGTCCCCATAATATACAGATCAAGGAATGCTTTGGTGCGCGCAAACACTTCACGCAAACGTATTGAGCTTCCCGAGTGATGGGTTGGTCCTGAAACCGCTAAACATTGTGCATGAATATCGTAAGAATTGGCGATGAATAACGCTCTTTCACAGTGGAATTTTTGAGTGATGATCAGAAAGTTATCGGTATCGAATATCTTTTTGGCGCGAACAATCGAGTCTAAGGTTCTAAAGCCTGCGTAATCGAGGTTAATGCGTTCATCGGGTACACCCGCTTTCAGCAAGTCGCGTTTCATCGTCCACGGCTCATTGTAAGAGCGATGAGCGTTATCACCACTTAACAGAAACTGGTCGACTTTTTCACGGTCGAACAGCTCAATCGCGGCTTCGATTCGGTGCTTATAATAGTCGTTGAGTGTTCGACCCAAATATTTACTCGTGCCAAGCACAACGGCGACCTCAAGCTCGGGCACTTCATCTATATCGTAGATGATGCGATCTTCCGCTTGCCATGAAACCCAATAATCGATCGCAATAACCGCAGCGCTGCCTACTAAGAACACGAGGAAAGCGCCAAACAGAAAACCTTGCAGTTTTTTGTAAGCTTTTTTTATGTAGCTACGGATAATGTGAGAATCAAATTTCACTCTCGGTATGGTCCTTTCACTGAGCATTAATTTTTGAGTGCTCGATAATACCAAATAAAAATGAGAAAAATCAGTTAAAAAGACAAGACAGTTTAAAGAAAAAAGCCCCTGCAATTGCAGAGGCTCATATAAGAGTCGTTAACGCTCTTTATTCCAAGCGCAGTACGCTTTATTAGAATGCCGTGCGCTTGTAGCGACGGTAAACTGGCTGCCAGAAGTGCTGGTCAATCGCTTGTTGCAGTGCTTCTTCAGTGATCTCTAGAGCAACGCCCTGTTCAATCGCCTTTTTACCTACCGCAAGAGCAATTTTCTTAGATACCGTGTGGATCTCTTCCAATGGTGGAAGTAGAGCACCTGTGCCATTGATTGCTAGTGGAGAACACGTAGCAAGTGCACGGCTTGATTCCATTAGCATTTCGTCAGTGATGCGTGAAGCATTCACAGCCAATACACCAAGGCCAATACCTGGGAAGATGTAGCTGTTGTTACACTGAGCGATTGGGTAAGTTGTGCCGTTGTGAACGACTGGCTCAAATGGGCTACCTGTCGCAACAAGTGCTTGGCCATCAGTCCAACGAATAATGTCGTTTGGCGTCGCTTCAACACGGCTTGTTGGGTTCGACAGTGGGAACACGATAGGGCGTTCACTGTGTAGGTTCATCTCTTTGATGACTTCTTTGCTGAATAGACCTGGAGCACCAGACACACCAACCAATACGGTTGGTTTCGCGTGGCGAACTACGTCTAGTAGAGAGAAACCAGTGCCATCGCTTTCCCAGTCTTTGGTGTTTTCGTTGGTTTGAACCAGACGCTGTTGGAAATCAAGCAGGTTTTGCATGCCTTCTTGTAGCAGACCCCAACGGTCAACCATGTAAACTTGAGAGCGAGCTTGTGCATCGCTGATACCTTCAGACACCATTTGGGCAATGATAGCTTCAGCAATACCACAACCTGCAGAACCCGCACCTAAGAAGGTGATGCGTTGATCTGAAAGTTTGCTGTTTGCTGCTTTACATGCTGCAAGTAGAGAACCAACCGTTACGGCTGCTGTGCCTTGGATATCATCGTTGAAACAACAGATGCGATCTTTGTAGCGCTCAAGCAGTGGCATTGCGTTTTTTTGTGCGAAATCTTCGAACTGAACTAATGCATCAGGCCAACGGCGTTGAACCGCTTGGATGAACTCTTCAACGAATGCATCGTAGTCAGCACCCGTAATACGAGGATGACGCCAGCCCATGTACATTGGGTCAGCAAGACGTTGAGGGTTGTTAGTACCCACATCGAGCACGATTGGTAGCATGTAAGCTGGGCTGATACCGCCACAAGCTGTATAAAGTGCTAGCTTACCAATTGGAATACCCATACCACCGATGCCTTGGTCTCCCAAACCAAGAATACGCTCACCATCCGTAACCACGATAACTTTAACGTTGTGGTTTGTCGCATTATTCAGTAGGTCATCGATACGATCGCGGTTCGGGTATGAGATAAACAGACCACGGCCACGACGGTAAATATTTGAGAAGTTCTCACATGCTGCGCCAACCGTTGGCGTGTAAATGATAGGCATCATTTCAGAAATGTGGTTTTGAACTAAACGATAAAAAAGCGTTTCATTAGTGTCTTGGATGTTACGAAGGTAGATATGCTTATCCATATCACTTTCGAAGTTACAATATTGTTTGTATGCACGTCCTACTTGCTCTTGGATTGTTTCGGTTGTTTCCGGTAACAAACCTTCAAGGTTGAAAGAACTGCGCTCTTCAGCAGAGAATGCGCTGCCTTTGTTTAGAAGAGGTGTACTTAGTAGAGCAGGACCAGCATAAGGGATATATAGAGGGCGTTTATCGTTGTTCATTGGATGCCTAATATGGGAGAAAGGGTAACTAAAAAATGATAACGGTTTAGTTATTCAATTGTAAATAGTTTCTCCGCGATCTGAGCAAACAAAATGATATTCTTACCTCTGTCCCACACTTATCGAATTTCAACACGATAATTCGTTATACTTTGCTCACACTTTTTCGCTACTCGCCATTTTATGTCATTACTTCCCATCGATGCTTATCAAAACGTATTCCACGAACAAATCGCTAATTCTCACCTTGTCGTAGAGGCGGAAACCGGATCAGGTAAATCAACGCGCCTGCCACTTTGGGCTTCTCAGCATGGACGAGTGCTGGTGGTGGAACCAAGACGTATCGCGTGTACGTCATTGGCTAAATACCTCGCACAGCAATCGGGTGAGAAGCTTGGTAGCAAGGTTGGCTATGCGATTAAGCTTGAGTCAGAGTATAACGAGCAAACTAACGTTGTTTTTGTGACGCCCGGTATCGCGCTGCGTTGGTTATCAGAAGACGGATTAGCCAGTTTTGATGTGATTGTGGTGGATGAGTTTCACGAGAGGCGCTGGGACATTGATCTGCTGGTGGCGATTCTGAAACAAAAAGAGAGCCATCGCTTGGTGATCACTTCAGCAACCATTGAAGGGGAGCGTCTTGCTGATTACTTGGATGCGAATCGAATTAGCTGCGAGGGGCGAACTTATCAAGTTGAGATTGAACACAGAGCGAATGAATCCAGAACACTGCCTGATAGTCGACATCTAGGGCAGCGCATCGTGGAAGAAGTTAATCATCAGTTGATCGCTTCTTCTGGCGATATGTTGGTTTTTCTACCGGGTAAAAAAGAGATCGTGCAATGCGAACAAGCCTTAGCGAAAAATCCAGATATCCAAGTTGTTAAATTGCATGCGTCGGTCAGTGATAAAGAGCGAGATTCAGCGTTATCGGGTCGGAATATCAATACTGAAGGTAATGGTTTGAGAAAGGTCATCCTTGCGACCAACGTTGCAGAAACCTCATTAACCATTCCTGACATTGGCGTGGTGATAGATTCAGGATTAGAGAGACGCACCGTTCAGCGTAATGGCAGAACCACACTGATGCTTAAATCCATATCACGAGCGAGTGCCAAACAGCGAGCTGGCCGCGCGGGTAGGGTAATGGATGGCGTTTGCGTGCGTCTATATGGTGAACATGCGGCGTTAGAGTTAGTCACACCGCCTGAATTGCAGCGTGAAGAGCTGACTGAACCTATGTTGGCCGCAGCATGTTGTGGATCTCCGCTTGAGAGCTTGTCCTTCCTTGACCCTATTCCAGAGAAATCACTCAACAGTGCAACTCAAACCTTGCTGACGATGGAAGCGATTAACGCCGACCATCAAGTTACCGAGCATGGTAAAAAGCTGTATCCGTTGCCGATTGATGCTTTGTATGCCGATATCGTTACTCGAATCAAAACCAAAGCATTAAAAGAGGCGATGGTTGATCTCACTGCGGCGCTGTCCGTTCCTGCTCGCTTGTATCAGTTACCAAACAATGCAGAACATCTTGAAGCGCTCGCGCAACAAGAGAAGGAAGGGTGTGATTTAAGCCTGTTGATTCAGATTGTGCGCGGTCGAGAATATCCGCATTTAGACATCGACCAACAGGCTCTGAATGAAGCTCAAGGATTGGCGAAGCAAATGCGGGAGGTATTTGAACTTCCTCAGTTAGAAGTCGCGTCACGTTTCCAACGCATTGAATTGCTCAAGACCATTGTGAATCTGCATCCTGAACTGGTGTTTGTGCGCCGACTGAAAAGGAAAGAAGCCTTTGCCAATGGTGTTTTAGAAGTGGTGCTCGGTCGTCAGAACCGTTTCCCTGATAATGCACAAGCGATGTTGGTGTTGGATACTCACAGCTTGCCGGGAAGAGGCGTTAAGCAAACACTGACCTTAGCGACGGTCACGACACCCATTCCTCTTGAGCTTCTCATTGATGCTGAACTAGGAGAGTGGGAGCAAGGCGAAACCGTTGTGAATGATGATGGTGTTTTTACCGAGATGGCATTGGTGTACGCAGGCCGCACGATTACAACCAAACTCGTCGCCGCTGAAGGGCAACTATCGTTAAAACCTATCGTCGACCTTGTGTTAAATGGAGAGCAGCTTCCCGGTTTTGCAAAGGCTCGCACTCAAGAAATCAAACACTGGCAGTTGTATGTGAAACTTGGTCTCGATGAACAAACTAAATACACACCAGAAATTGAGAACATTAACTTTGAGCTATGGTTTATAGAGCAGCTTGAAGTACTAGGTGTTACTGATGTCAGCGAATTGGAAATGTTCGATCATGCAGACATACCGTTCGATGGCATTCCAACTTGGCTCTACTCAGAATTTTCGGAAAAATACCCGTTTGCATTGAGCCTTGCCGACTTGCAACTCGATGTTGAATACTTGCCCGCAAGAAAGCTGATTTACGTCCATTATCAGTCGGGTAGCCGAAAGTTATCGCCAAAACGTTGGGAGCTACCGACATGGTCTGGTTGGCGTATTCAGTTCAAAAAAGCGAGTCGAATAATTGATATCAAATAGATGGATAAGTTTTATCTCTAAAATATTAATCAAATAGATGCATATATGATTTTTCAGTGCTTATTTTGTTACAAGTTTGATTTTTATATTCCTTTTTAACCAATCAAAAGGTCATAAAAGACTATTCTTCTATATCCTATTGCTATAAAGAAAGAGTTGATAGATATTGAGTATATTGTGTTGCCAAAGTGTCGGGGGACATCATGGATAAACAGGAAGAGACGCGTGTAGAGTTCGATTACACAACATTTCTTGGCGCCTCATGCAGTAAAAAATGGACTTTTCTGGAAGCACTCACCACAATTGCGCCAGTGTTCAGTACCGTCTGGCGAGATAGCATTAAAGAGTTGGGCACCCCAGAGGATCGTTTATGGCAGATGGCATTGAAATCAATGTCGACGCGTAAAAGTGATGAGTCGAACATTGTTACCTTACTCAAGCTCGCTAAGCTGGAAGGGATCAATGAGCTCAAAGTGGTGATGCCATATTCACTTGAAGAAGAGCAGATCGAGTATATTGAATCGCGCAGTCATTTAGTGATTGCGGGTAATTCTGGAGAAGAGTTCACGATTAAGCTGTAACTTCAGCTCGCCTATAATCTCTCTCGAGGAATAGTAAAAACGTACACGTAAAAAGGGCCTCAAATATTGAGGCCCTTTTAGTATCTAAAACTTGAGTCTACGAGCTTATTAGCTTTCGAGCTTTTTATTTTGAGATTAAGCGATTAAGCAATTAGCAATTAAGCGACTAGTCGATTAGACCATAGTCAGCGCGCAGTACATCGATGATCTCTTGCTTAGGATTTTCGCTCAGTACGATCTCCGCACCTGTGATTTTCGCTGCGATATCAAGGTAAGTGCGAGACAGAGACATTAGAGAATCCAGTGGAAGTTCATTGTCACGAGCCAATGCTTCACGTTCTGGCATACGCTCTTTATTCAAAAGAATGTCGGCATCAGGGAAGTAGTTAAGCAAGAACTGACGGAAGCCTTCTTTTGAATTCTCAACGATGTTGCCGTTGTTATATTCCTGAGTATCCCAAATGCGAGATGAATCTGGAGTACCGACTTCGTCCATGTAGATAAGCTTTTCTTTGCCTTGAGCATCGTTGACGTAGCCAAACTCAAATTTGGTATCAACAAAGGTTTGGTCTACTTTTGCTAGCGCTTGGCTGATTACGTTGAAGCCTTCTTTAAGAAGTTTTTCGTAATGCGCGATGTCGCTTGCTTGAGTAAAGTTGAATGCTGCGAAGTTATCTTCGATGTTGTTGCGTGTGATGTTCACATCGTCAGCTTCTGGAACGCCAGGAATACCTTTCAGAATCCCTTTTGTTGAAGGCGTGATCAGTAGCTCAGGCAACTTCTTGTCTTTCTCAAGGCCTTCAGGCATCTCGATACCACAGAATTCACGTTCGCCGTTTGCGTATGCACGCCACATTGAACCAGTGATGTATTGACGACAAATCGCTTCGATCATGACTGGGCGAGCTTTTTGTACAATCCATACGAACGGGTGAGGGATATCAAGAATATGACTGTCAGCAAGTCCGTTGTCTTTAAACAATTTGAACCAGTGGTTAGAGATAGCATTCAGAGCCGCTCCCTTACCTGGAACACCTTTAAGATTCCCTTCACCACGCCAGATACAATCAAATGCAGAGATACGGTCACTGATCACCATGATTGCTAAAGGCGCATCTGGTGCTACATCGTAGCCTTTCTCTTTAATTAGTCGTTGGCTATCTTCTTCAGTTAACCAGTAGACCGAACGAACCTTGCCACTGTGGACAGGTTTATCAGTACGGATTGGTAGGTCATCATTTACGGCAAGAACTTGATCAGCAAGGCTCATTTAGACATTCCTATCTTTTATCAAACGTCATACAGAGAAGTGCGGTGTGCACATGATTAGACGGGCATTATACCCAATCTACTATTTGCTTCCAGAGAAAAAGCAAACGTTTGCTAAATCTGTTGTTTAAATAAAAACCCCCGCCTAACAATCCGCTAAAAAATGGGCGAATTGTAGGGCAGGGGAAGGCAGTATGTTTGGACTGTGTTTTGGCGAATTGTTTCTTAAGTTAAATTAAGTTTGTTAGCTAAAAGATTAAGCTATGTTTGTGGACCATGTTTTTGAGCCAACATGTTATTAAGCAAGGTGGCTTAGTGAATACGCTCTGAATTTGCATCCATAAAGAAGACTTCACATTGAAAGCGTAACCCTAATGTTCTTAGGTACTGTTGGCTGAACTGATCAATCGATGCACTTGCAACAATCGCGCTCGCATTCTTAGAGCGGATTGCTTTCTCGACAGTCTCTACCTCAGTCATTTGATGAGAGGCTTTCATATGAATAACGCGGTCGCAGCAAACATTATGTTGCTTAAGCTGCTTAGCCGATGGTCTTGGTGTTTGAGCCGTAAACAGTAACCACTGATGTTGATTGGACAGCAACGCCATTCTTGCAAACAACGCTTCCTCGTTTGAATTTTTGCTTTTACGAGAAACTGATGTAAATGCGCAGTGAACTAGCGGGCTAGAGTGTTGTGCTTTAACGTGTGCTTGAATCATTTTGCTGTCCTTATATACATGCTGTATGTGTATACAGTAGTTTTAGTTGCTTATAAGATCAAGCGTTTTTTGCGGGATTATTGGACGATTTCGTCTGAGGTTATGGATGGTAAATGATTAAATCATTGAAAGTATTCGATAAATTAAATTTGAATGAATCTGCTGTTTTGTATCATAAGTTGAATAAATGTGAGCTTTATACAGGTGTATACACTGGTTTTTGCAGAAAAGTACTGTATATACCTGTATAGAAGAGAGAACAAAGAAGAAAGAAGAAAGAAGAAAGAAGAAAGAAGAAAGAAGATCTAAAACCACAGGCACAAAAAAAGCGCCTTAGGCGCTTTCTTATATTTCACGGTGTTGCTTATCTCAATGTCGCTTGGGAGAGTTTTGCTCTCATTTCCATTTCACCAATATTGAACTGGCGAACATCAATGGTTGCAATATCATTGCACTCGTTACATGCATGATGACACTTACCATCTAGGTAGTCGTGCTTTTTAACTAGGCTTGGCTTTTTGCACCAATCACAAACGCCTTCTATTGTGAACATATTCTCTCCTCACCTGTTTAAGTCAGGTGTATTTTCGGCGCAAATTATGACACAAGTAAGACCCATTAGTTAATAGTTTGTTACCCGTTTTTGAGAGGGGGATCGATTGCAACACCAATAAAATCGATATCTTTGAGATCTAGGAAAATGAAGATGTGTGTTTGTTTACGATTTTGTAACATTTTGTAAAATGGTTTTTAGCGCATTGTTCAAACGTTTCATTTCTTCGTCACATCCGTGACCATCTGGATGGTAGATCTTTGATAGCTGTTTGTATCGGATCTTGATGCTTTTCTGGTCGGGGATTGAGCTAGGTGTGTAGCCAAATAGCGCGCAGGCCACCTGCAAATTACTCAGACCTTTGCTGTTTTTCTGCTTCTTCAATTCGTGGAACATAGTGTTCAGCTGGCGTTTTTGCTGCTTAATCGTAAGGTCCTTCGAGCTAAGCTGCGCTTCAAGTGATTGTTGTTGCTGTCGCGAATCACCCGACTTTAGAGCTTGTCTTTTTCTTGAGATAACGAGCGTCGCAATAATGCTGATGATTGAAATCAACACGGCCAACGCAGCACCAATCATATAGTCAGAGCTAGTTAGGTTAGAACTGGAGAGGTTAGAGCGTGATGCTTGGTTAGATTGAACGTGCTTAGATACCCCCTGACTGGTGTCTATTTCAGAGTCGATGCTGTCATCGAGCTGTTCTATTGAAGAGATCTGTTTTGCACGTTGCTGGTTGAATTGTGCTTCCAAAATGCGGTTGTAGCCCTCTTCTGCTTGTGGATTATCTTTTAAGGCTGCTTCATACCATAGCTGCGCTTTATCTAATGGTTGAAGGAGGTCTTGTTCTAGCGAGGATTCGTAGATTTTTGCTACCTCGATAGGTGCGCGCTGGTTACCTTGCAACGCCGCTTTAATAAACCATTCCAAAGCAAGCTTGTTACTTTGTTCAACACCTGTACCTGCCAAGTACCATTCACCCAGTCTAAATTGCGCGTTTGGGTTGCCGTTTTCTGCTGACTGCGTGTACCAATACAATGCATCACTGGTGCTAACAGGAACGTCGACACCCGATTCATAAGCTTGAGCCAATTGGTATTGAGAAACTGGATCTTGAGGTTGTGATTCTAGTGAAAATTCATCACTGCTTGCTGCGTGCACGAAATGTGTGGTGGACAGTTGAATCGTGGAAAAGGTGAGGGCTAGAAATAGTGTTCTAAGAAATGATGATGACAGAATGTTGGATAGGATCAGCAAAAGATAAGTCTCGTAAAAAAGCCCAGAATCGATATGTCAGTATGAATACGCTTTATGGTCGTTGATTATTATTATCACGTTAAATGAGTAACATAACTGATAAACAACTATATAGAGGTTAATTCAATAGATAAAGATGGACTGGGCTTTAATCGTGCTACTTAAGCGGCAAGATTTGAATTTCTACGCGACGGTTACAAGCACGACCTTGAGAGGTGTTATTGTCACATAGAGGGTAGCGCTCACCGTTACCACGAGCAATAGCACGACCTGCAGCAACGTCTTGAGAGATCAAGAATGCACGAACAGATTCAGCTCGACGGTCAGAAAGGATTTGGTTCGTCGATTCGCTGTCAGTGTGACCTTCAATCACTAGGCTAGTGTCTGGGTATTCAACTAGGATGCGAGCAACGCCGCGAAGGGTATTGTGAATGCTTGATTCCAAAGCGTAAGAGCCAGAATCAAAACCGATGCCGTTTTCTAGGCGAAGTAGAAGTTGGTTTTCACCGACACGTTCAACTTGAACGCCTGAATTCATTAGCTCTTCACGAAGGGCAGCTTCTTGTCGGTCAAAGTAGTAACCAATACCACCACCAACAGCGGCGCCACCGGCAGCACCAATAAGTGCACGTTTACCACGGTCTTTAGAGTCACCAGTTGCAGCACCAGCAACGGCACCAGCGAGTGCACCAATTAGAGCGCCTTGAGTTGCAGAGTTAGCCTCAGATTCGCCAGTTGTCGCGTTTTGGCGTTGAGTTGCCTGACAACCCGTTAAAGCGATAGTAAGCGCTAGGGCTAGTGTGATTTTTTTAACGTATTTCTCCATCATGTACTTCTGTCAAACGAATGAATCCGAGTGACAAACATAGTCCTGTAAATCTTATTGATGGTTTTTATCAATACGTCGAAGCAATGTAAAGTGGCTCTATGATTTAGTTATCTTTTTAGCTGCCTGGGTACCGCCAACTGGTCGATTAACAGACAATTTACGACCTTTCTTCAAACCAACTTCATAATCGGCGGTGAGGTTTTTCATCGCTTCTCTCAGTTGCTGTTTGAACGTTTCACGGTCGATATTTTTGAATTCTTTATCAATGTAATTATTGATCTTGTTGTTTGATTCGTCGTCTGGGGTAATAGTTGGTAGCTTTTCAAGCGCACCTTCAACCCAGCCTGAAACAAACGAGTTCACGCGGCGTGTCACTTCTAAGGACCCTGTGCCAGAGCCAGCAAAGCTATTTCTGAATTGGCCGGTGTGTTCATTCAGTTCACGATAAATGATATCGAAAGCGAACGCTGCGAAGATCGCGCGGTCGGCTTCACCAATGAACTCAACACGCTTTAGGCCTTTATGATTCAGCAATACGGCTTCTACGCCAAATTTGGTGTTGATACCGCGAATAACACGCAGCAGTGTAGAACTGATATTTGCAGGTAACAGGTGACTGGACTGAGTTTTCCCCATCTTGATAAATTCAATATCGTCTTTTTCGAGACCATATTTCAGCATCAAGTTATGCGCCATTTTTATCGCATTGGCAGCTTCATTGACGTTCGCAGAATTTCCAAGCTCAAGACACTTGGCAATTTTCTTTAGGGCTTTTTTCTTATCCATCGACAATTTAATCAGTACCGCAAATTTTTAAAAGTCCAACATTTTACATGTTTTCGCGGGTAACAGAAAGGCAAAACTGGTTTGATGAACAAGGAAGGCGGTGAACATTGAACTGCATGAGCCCAGTTGGCGGTAAAAACAAAAACGCCATCAAGCGTATTGATGGCGTTAGTGACACGTTTTTTCAATATGTCTAGAGCATTCGTAAACTAGATACCCAGTTCATCGAGTAGATCTGCCGCAGAATCATTGCCAGAGCTTTGAGCTGGCTTGTTCGCTTCTTGCATTTTTTTCTGAGTCGCCTCAAGAATGCTATCTGGACATTCGTCTTCTGCGATTTCAAATTCTTCTAATTGAATGAACTCAGTCTTATCCATCGCAAGCTCAAGGTAGAAGATGTTGTTATTAGCGGTAGAGAAGGTCACACGACGAGCTTGTGGACGGTCGAGATTGGTATCAACAGAAAGGTTAACTTGCTTGTTCAGAGCCAGCATTTTCGGTTGGTTTTGTGTGATGTTGGTTTGCAGCTCTTTGCGGATTTTATTGGTGAAATCGCCAACTAATTGGTTCATCAACTCACCCAATACATCACCCACTTCGTCTGAAGTATGAAGCACAGCAAGCTCGTTTTCAGGCATGCCCATATTGCGCATGTAATTGGTGTAGATCTCTAGCGCTGCTTTGGACGTAAAATTAATAACAACGAGACCAGAAAAGCCGCCGTCAAACAGAACGAAGCAACCAAAATCTGGCTTTAGGCTTGTCTTGTTGATCTTTTGAACCATGGCTGAATAGGACACCTGAGAAGCCGTCGCTGAAGTCAGTACGCTTGAGACTGATTGGCATAGTTTAAGAAGGATATCTTCAGTTGTGACTGTTTTGTTTTTTTTCATTGTGATGTGCTCGTGGAGATGTCTTAAACAAAATGTTATTCAGTATATTGTTACTGAATTAAGACGAAAGTGACTATTTCTCCATTCTTGCACTGAGATTCTGATTTGATCACCTTTTTATATGATCTTAATAGTAGTAAAGTGACGAAATTCAAAGAAAATTATTATAAATCTCAGATAACCCAATGCTGATAGGATCAGCGAAGTAGGGGCAGGAAGCAAATGTTACCAAGACTTCAACTCAATGCTGATGTCGATCCAGTTGTCGTACGCTTTTTAGATGAACTAAAAACAGCGGGCTTTACTGGCGACATTGAATCTCAATATTCTAGCCGTTTGGCTGTGGCGACTGATAATAGTGTCTATCAGCAATTGCCGCAGGCGGTCATCCTTCCTAAAACAACGCAAGACGTTGTGCTTATCGGTAAAGTGGTTTCTAAATCCGCTTACGAACGCGTGACTTTTTCCCCTCGTGGCGGCGGTACCGGAACCAACGGACAATCTTTAACAAAAGGTGTCGTGGTTGACCTGTCGCGATACATGAATAAGGTTCTTGAGATTAACGAGAAAGAGGGCTGGGTAAGAGTTCAGTCTGGTGTCGTTAAAGATCAATTGAACGACGCTGTTCGCCCTTATGGTTACTTTTTCTCTCCAGACCTTTCTACCAGTAACCGAGCAACCTTGGGTGGCATGATCAATACCGATGCTTCGGGCCAAGGGTCATTGAAGTACGGCAAAACGTCTGACCATGTATTGTCGCTGCAAGCGGTGTTCGCAGATGGTTCATGTCTAGAATCTGATTTATCACACGGCTTACCTGTAGAGGGTGAATTCGCTCACCATGCACTTGTGGTGACAGAGGCGGTTTGTCGAGACAAACGCGCTCAAATCTTAGATAAATTCCCTCCGCTGAATCGCTTCTTAACAGGCTATGACCTAAAGAATGCAATCAACGAACAAGATGACAGCTTTGACCTAACTCGCGTTCTATGTGGCGCTGAAGGTTCTTTAGCATTCATCACGGAAGCAAAGTTAAACCTAACCAAGATTCCAAAAGCGCGCACACTGGTTAACGTGAAATACAACACGTTTGATTCTGCGCTGCGTAATGCGCCGTTCATGGTGGAAGCGAAAGCACTGTCTGTTGAAACGGTAGATTCAAGAGTATTGAACCTAGCGAAGCAAGACATCGTTTGGCACACCGTGAGCGATTTGCTGACTGATGTTCCGAACAAAGAGATGCTTGGCATCAACATGGTTGAGTTTGCAGGCCAAGATGAAGCGGAAGTTGAACAGCAAGTTCAAGCGCTGACTGCACGCCTTGAAACCATGGTTGAAAGCGAAGAAGCCGGCGTGATTGGTTTTCAAGTTTGTAGCGATTTGGCGAGCATTGGCCGAATCTACAACATGCGTAAGAAAGCAGTGGGTCTGTTAGGTGCGGCGAAAGGCCGAGCTAAGCCAGTCGCTTTTGCTGAAGATACTTGTGTACCACCAGAAAACCTCGCGGATTTCATCTCTGAATTTAGAGTGTTACTCGATTCAAAAGAGTTGAATTACGGCATGTTTGGTCACGTTGACGCGGGCGTATTACACGTTCGTCCAGCATTGGATCTGTGTGACCCGATGCAAGAAGCATTGATGCATGAAGTCTCTGATGAAGTGGTTAAGCTGGTGGCGAAATACGGCGGTTTAATGTGGGGCGAGCACGGTAAAGGTTTCCGTTCTGAGTATGGCCCAGACTTCTTTGGTGAAGAGCTGTTTACCGAATTAAGACGTATTAAAGCAGCATTCGACCCGCACAACAAGATGAACCCAGGCAAGATCTGTACGCCTTTAGAAAGTGACGCTGAATTGGTGAAAGTCACCGATACCAAGCGTGGTTTCTACGACCGTCAGATCGACGTACAAGTTCGTGACAGCTTCAAACAAGCAATGGAATGTAACGGTAACGGCTTGTGTTTCAACTACGATACTAGCTCGCCAATGTGTCCTTCAATGAAAGTTACGGCTGACCGACGTCACTCACCCAAAGGCCGCGCAGGCTTGGTAAGAGAGTGGTTGCGTCAACTGACTGAACAAGGCGTTGATATTCTCGACCTTGAGCAAGAAGCGTTGAAAGACAACACACCCGTTAAGACTATGATTGAGCGTGTTCGCAATACGATGAACAAACGCCATGAGTACGATTTCTCGCATGAAGTTCATGAGGCGATGAACGGTTGTTTGGCGTGTAAAGCGTGTGCGAGTCAATGTCCGATCAAAGTCGATGTACCAAGTTTCCGTTCTCGATTCTTGAACATCTACTACTCGCGTTACCAGCGCCCTGCAAAAGATTATCTAGTTGCCAACATTGAAACCATGCTGCCGCTGATGGCGAAAGCGCCAAAAGTAGTCAACGCTGCATTGGGTCAAAAGTGGATCCAAACGGCAACAGCTAAAACGGTCGGTTATGTTGATGCACCATTGATGTCGGTGCCTACGCTCAAAAATCGTCTAGCGAGTAAAGAGCTGCAACTCTTCGATTTACAGTATTTAGAAGGCTTGTCTTCTGAACAGAAGAAACAGCATGTGCTGATCGTTCAAGACCCGTTTACCAGCTTCTATGATGCCGAGGTGATTGAAGACTTTGTCACTCTGGCTCAAAAACTTGGCAAAACTCCGGTACTGCTGCCGTTCAAACCTAATGGTAAAGCGTTGCACATCAAGGGCTTCTTAAATCGTTTTGCACGTGAGGCGAAATCGACTTCGGATTTCTTGTCGATGGTGGCGGATATCGGAATTCCTTTGGTCGGTGTTGATCCTGCTCTTGTGCTTTGTTACCGCGATGAATACGTCGAGATCTTAGGTGACAAGCGCGGCGACTTTGATGTACTTACTGTGCATGAATGGTTAATGCCATCGCTAGGTGAGTTCGAAGCACGCTCAGCAAGTGAAGATATGTGGTACTTGTTTGCTCACTGTACTGAGAAAACCAAAATGCCGAACGCTGAAAAAGAGTGGGGTACTATCTTCAAACACTTTGGGGCGGCGTTAACCAGCGTTCCTGTCGGCTGTTGTGGTATGGCGGGAACTTTCGGCCACGAAGTCGATAAGCTACAAATGTCGAAAGACATATATGGTTTAAGCTGGAAGCCTCAAATGCAGGACTTACCAAAAGATCGTTGCTTGGTGACGGGCTATTCTTGCCGCAGCCAAGTGAAGCGTTTTGAAGGTGAGAAGCTTGCTCACCCATTACAGGCGCTAGCAAAAATTCTCTAATACATTTAGCCCAGCAATTGCTGGGCTTTTTTCTAAACTAACAAAGGAATGTTAATAAGGAAAAGTATGAAATTTCTAGAATTAAAAGTACCACCAGTTGCACTGTTCATTATTGTATTCGTAGCATCATACTTCTGCGCTCAACAGTTGAGCCAAGGGACACTGGCATTGCCTTATGGAATGATTGTGTTAGGAATCGGAGTCACATTGAGTGGTGTGATCGGAATATCCGGCATATTGGAATTTCGAAAACAGAAAACCACCGTTAACCCGATCAAAGTAGAAACCGCTTCAGCCGTCGTGGACAGTGGAATTTTTGGCTACACGCGAAACCCAATGTACTTAGGGTTGTTCATCCTGCTATTTTGCTTTGGCTACTTCTTCCAGAATATCTTCAGTGTACTACTTAGCTTTGGCTTCGTAATCTACATGAATTACTTCCAAATCAAACCCGAAGAGCGAGCACTAGAACAATTATTCGGCGCAGAATATGTTGATTACAAACAAAAGGTTAGACGCTGGATTTAGTGATGATTTGAGTGCTGGCTTAGTAATCGAAATAAAAAAGCCCAGCTTGAGATTATCAAGCTGGGCTTTATTGATCTTGTTCTTGAGCTGATTAAGCAGCGGCTGTGAACTGAGCTAGAAACATCTCTTTGCGTTCGTTGAAGCGGTTTACTAGGTCGTCTACAGAAGCTTGGTCGTATGGCTTAAGGCCACTTGCTACCATACGCTTCACGCCTTTACCTACTACTTCGCCGTCTTCTTTGAAATCGAAGTTCAGGGTCACGATGCCACGTTTTCCTTCAACATCAAAAGTCGCGCCAGAGAATTCAACTTCTGGGTGAGACAGGTCTAGGCGAGTAAATTCAACTTCCATGCTCTCGTAAATCACTAGAGGACGTTGGCAGTTGATCATCATTTGTTGTTCTTCCATAAGAGGAACCATGATGTGTGGGAAGTTCATGCCAGAGAACTTAACGTAGTTTGTTACTACGTGCTCGATGAATGCTTGATCATGGCTCTTCTCACCTTCACAAGACATGTGTAGGTACTCTTTACCATTTGCATCGATAAGTGAGCTCTCTTTTTCACACTTGTTGTCAACGCTTAACGCAATACCGTTACCAACCATACCAGAAAAATCAAAACGCATTTTTTGGCTGATGCCTTCTTTTTGCAGAAGTACTGCAAATAAAAGATCGCCAGGTACACAGAAGCGCTTGTTGTCTTCATCGTGAATCGGGTTGAAATCGCCAGCTACTTTTTTAGCAAAGTGGCTTGCTTGTTCACGAGTGAATTGAAATTGATTGTCTTCAGTAGAAAAGTAAGGTGTCAGAAACATAGTATCGCTATTAGTCATCAAATCTGGGGTGGATTATAGCTAACTAACTTCGTTCTAATGGTCTATCCAGTTAACTTTGCTTATATATCAGTCGATTAGATAAATACGTTGGATGGTATGTGACGATTTTGAGGGGAATAGGGGCTTGGATTCAATGCAACAAGGGCTAATCAATAGCCCCTGTTTATATGACGTGCTATTTCGCCAAACCTTAGAAGCTACACAGTAGGCCTTCTGGCATTAGATGGTTATGCACTGATAATTTGAGCAGTAGATTTGCTTGCTCGATATCAGGTGAGAAGTAACGGTCTTTGTCGTAGAAGCTGACTTTCTCGCGCAGTATCTGTTTTGCTTCTTCTACTCGAGGAGAAGAGAGATTTGGTGCTCTAAAATCCAAGCCTTGTGCTGCTGCTAAGTATTCAACAGCCAAGATGCCACGGGTGTTTTCTGCCATGTCACGCAGTCGACGACCCGCAAAGGTTGCCATAGATACATGATCTTCTTGGTTTGCCGATGTTGGAAGGCTGTCTACTGATGCTGGGTGTGCCAGTGTTTTATTCTCGCTTGCCAGAGCAGCAGAGGTTACTTGAGCAATCATAAAGCCTGAGTTAACGCCGCCGTTATCGACTAAGAAAGGTGGAAGTTTGCTTAGTGCGCTATCAATCAGCAGTGCCATTCTTCGTTCAGAAAGGCTACCAATTTCTGCAATCGCAAGTGCTAGGTTATCCGCTGCCATTGCCACAGGTTCTGCGTGGAAGTTACCACCTGAAATAATGTCGCCGTCTTCAGCAAATACCAGTGGGTTATCCGATACCGAGTTCGCTTCAACGTTTAACGTTTCTGCTGAATTACGAATTTGCTGTAAACAGGCACCCATCACTTGAGGCTGACAGCGCAACGAGTAAGGGTCTTGAACCTTTTCACAGCAAGTGTGTGATTCACCAATCTCACTCTTTTGATCAAGCATATGGCGATAAGCAAGCGCGGCATCCATTTGACCACGATGACCACGAACGCGATGAATTCGAGGGTCAAACGGACGACGACTACCCAGTGCAGCTTCAACAGACATTGCACCACATACGGTTGCAGACGCAAACAAGTCTTCCGCTGCGAACAGACCTTCTAATGCAAAGGCAGTCGATGCTTGTGTGCCGTTTAACAGAGCTAAGCCTTCTTTCGGAGCAAGTGTGATTGGCTCCAAGCCAGCGATCTGCATTGCTTCTAAGCCAGTGATGATTTTGCCGTTGTGGCGCGCTTGGCCTTCACCTAGAAGTACCGTACTCATGTGGGCGAGGGGAGCAAGATCTCCTGAAGCACCCACAGATCCTTTTTGTGGAACACATGGGTAAACCTGTGCGTTCACAAGATCGATAAGAGCGTTGATGACCTTGAGTCGGATACCCGAGTAACCGCGAGACAAGCTGTTAATCTTCAATACCATCATCAAGCGTACGGTTTCATCAGACATGAACTTGCCAATGCCCGCAGCGTGAGAAAGTACGATACTTTTCTGTAATACTTCTAAATCTTCAGGCGCAATTTTGGTATTTGCCAATAAGCCAAAACCCGTATTGATGCCATACACAGTGCGATCTTCAGCAATCACTTGTTCTACAACGTGCATGCTCGCTTCAATATCAGGAATCGCTGCAGGGTCAAGTGATAAGTTTACAGGGCTACGGCTAATCTCACGCAGTTCAGGTAGGCCAAGAAGTCCTGGTTTAAGTAATAAATTCAACATGTTTTCTCCAGACATTAAAGGCGACGAAGTTCTTCGTTTAGCATAGGCAAATCAAGCTTCTGTTCTTTAGCACACTGCTTGGCAATATCGTAACCCGCATCAGCATGACGCATAACGCCTGTTGCTGGGTCGTTGTGAAGTACACGAGCAATACGCTGTGATGCATCTTCACTGCCGTCACAACAAATCACCATTCCTGAGTGTTGCGAGAAGCCCATACCAACGCCACCACCATGGTGCAGAGAAACCCATGTCGCGCCGCCTGCAGTATTTAGCAGAGCGTTCAATAGAGGCCAATCTGATACGGCATCTGACCCGTCCATCATGCCTTCTGTTTCGCGGTTCGGGCTTGCCACTGAACCTGAATCTAGGTGGTCACGACCGATAACAACCGGCGCTTTCAGTTCGCCATTTTTAACCATTTCATTGAATGCTTGGCCTAAACGTTCGCGATCTTTCAAGCCAACCCAACAAATACGAGCCGGTAAGCCTTGGAACTGAATGCGTTCACGCGCCATATCTAGCCAGTTGTGTAGATGCGGGTTATCTGGAATCAGTTCTTTTACTTTTTGGTCTGTTTTGTAGATGTCTTCTGGGTCGCCAGATAGGGCAGCCCAACGGAACGGACCGACGCCTTCACAAAATAAAGGTCGTATATAGGCTGGAACGAAACCTGGGAAATCAAACGCGTTTTCCACACCTTCTTCAAGTGCCATTTGGCGAATGTTGTTGCCGTAATCTACGGTCGCAGCGCCACGGTACTGAAGATCTAACATAGCTTGAACTTGAATCGCCATTGATTGCTTAGCGGCTTTCACTACTTTCGCTTCATCAATTAAACGTTCTTGTGCTGCTTTCTCCATCGTCCAACCTTGCGGCAAGTAGCCGTTCAGCGGATCGTGGGCAGAGGTTTGGTCAGTCACTACGTCAGGCGTGATATTGCGTTCAACAAGCTCTGGGAATACATCTGCTGCGTTACCGAGTAGGCCAACAGAGATTGGTGTGTCTGATTCTTTAATCATTGCCATCGCTTCATCTATGCTGGTGGCTTTTTTGTCGACATAGCCTGTACGCAAGCGGTAATCGATTCGTGATTCATCACATTCAACCGCAATCATCGAGAAGCCAGCCATAGTCGCTGCGAGAGGTTGAGCACCGCCCATACCGCCAAGACCACCCGTTAGAACCCACTTGCCGTTTGCTTCTCCTTGAAAGTGCTTCTTCGCGATAGCGACAAACGTTTCATAAGTGCCTTGAACGATGCCTTGTGAGCCAATGTAAATCCAGCTACCTGCGGTCATCTGGCCGTACATCATCAAGCCTTCTTTATCGAGCTCGTTGAAGTGTTCCCAGTTCGCCCAGTGTGGAACAAGGTTCGAGTTAGCGATCAGTACGCGAGGTGCGTTTTTATGTGTCGGGAACACGCCCACAGGTTTACCTGATTGAACAAGCAACGTTTGGTCGTCTTCTAAACGCTCTAATACTTCAACAATCTTGTCATAACATTTCCAATCACGTGCCGCGCGACCGATACCGCCATACACAACCAGTGCATGTGGATGTTCTGCCACATCAGGGTCTAGGTTGTTCATCAGCATACGCAGTGGTGCTTCTGTTAACCAAGATTTAGCGCGCAAAGTGGTGCCATGAGGTGCGCGAATTTCGCGAGTCGTGTCGAGACGAGGGTCACTGTTGTGGTGTTCCGTCATTTTGGAATTCCTTCTGTTTCACGTTATATCGTTGTAGTTGTAGTTGTAGTTGTAGTTATCGGTATAGCTGGATTAGTCGCTGGCCATTGCACTGGCTATATCCCAACACAAACGTGCCGCCAATCGAGCCGTTTGGCCATCGATGTCGTAGTCTGGGTTGTATTCCGCAATGTCCGCGATAATGAGTTTTTCACTGTGTTTGAAAATCTGTTCTAGAAACGGAGCGAGTGCTTCATAGCTCACGCCTCTTGCCGCTGGTGCACTTACGCCCGGCGCAGTCGCTGCGGGGAATACATCGAGATCAATGGTGAGATAGAGGTAATCACATTCAGCGATGAATTTTTGCAACTTAACCAGTTGAGCGACTTGGTTTACTTGGGTCATGTTGCGGTCGTGTTCATACCAAACGCCCAGTTGGTCAGCTTTATTAAACAGCGCTTTGGTATTACTAGCCGCACTCACACCAAGACAAGCGTAATGAAACGGCCATTGATGCTTGTGGCAGTAATCGCTGATTTGATTAAAAGGCGTACCTGAACTGGGTTTAACGTCGGCGATGTTGCTTTCAAATTCACGAAGATCAAAGTGAGCATCAAAGTTAACGATGCCGATCTTAGGTTTGCGTTCTGGCTGATCTTTATGAAGGTGTTTAGTTTTATGTCGGTGTTCCGTTTGGTGTAAATGTTCCGCAAGACCTTGAAACGATGCCCAAGCAACCTCGTGACCACCGCCAAGGGTAATCACTTTGTTGGTTGATAACGCATTGGCAATCACAGAAGCACACTGTTTCTGGCTGACTTCTAATTGACCATCGTTACACTCGATGTCACCAAGATCCGCAATGTGTGAGTCACTGTGCCAAGCCATATTAGCTAACGCTTGGCGAATCAGGTTAGGTGCTTGTTTCGCGCCCACGCGTCCTTTATTCCTTGCAACTCCAGCATCGCTGGCAAAGCCTACCAAGGCGATGGCGCGGTCATTAAGCTCGTTACTTAAGTCACTATGTTGCACTTGCTTGGTAATGTGATGTACGCGTGTGCCGAGTGCGCCATCTTCAAGATCATTGCGCCCTGTCCACACAAAGTTATGTACGGTTGCCGCGCTATCTTGAATGCCGTTGGAATTAGATTGAGTCATGACACACCTCGCCATTAACAATGCGTTTATGCAGATGAGGAACACCGACTTGATAGCTCAGGTCAGCAGGGTGATCGATATTCCAGATAGCTAAGTCAGCGGCATAACCAATTTCAATTTTGCCTTTGGTTTGTGAGTCGCCAATGGCAGCAGCAGCGTTACAAGTTACACCGCGCAGCGCTTCTTCAGGCGTCGTGCCAAACAGGGTGCAGCTCATGTTCATCATCAGCGTTAAATCAGCAAAGGGAGAAGTGCCGGGGTTTAGGTCGGTCGCGATCGCCATTGGAACGTTGTGTTCAAGAAGTAGGGCAACGGGCGGTTGTTGAGTCTCTTTAAGGAAATAGAAAGCACCGGGTAGCAAGGTGGCAACTGTGCCTGATTCAGCCAGTGCTTTGACTCCTGTTTCATCAAGGTACTCAACATGGTCAACAGAGAGTGCGCCGTATTTAGCTGCAAGCGCACTGCCACCCATATTAGAAAGCTGCTCTGTATGGCCTTTAATCGCGAGCCCATGGGCTTTGGCTGCTGCAAAGACACGTTCGGTTTGTTCAAGGTTGAAGCCGATAGATTCACAGAACACGTCAACCGCATCGGCTAGGCCTTGCTCTGCAGCTTTAGGAATGATCTCTTGGCAAACCAGATCGATATAGCTGTCCGGTTGTTCTTTATATTCGGGTGGCACAGCATGGGCTGCAAGGAGAGTGGTGGTGATCTTAATTCGGCGATGATTCTCTAACGCTTTGGCTGCACGTAACATCTTGAGCTCATCTTCAAGAGTTAAACCATAGCCGGATTTTACTTCGATGCTGGTTACGCCACTTCTTAGTAGGCCATCGAGCCTAGGTAGTGCCATTTCAACCAGTTCAGATTCTTGTGCTGCGCGCGTTGCGGTTACTGTCGCTAAAATACCACCGCCTTGCTTGGCGATGTCGGTGTAAGACACACCATTCAAACGCTGCTCAAATTCATTGGCACGATTACCCGCAAATACGAGGTGAGTGTGGCAATCAATCAGCCCAGGGGTGACTAACTTGTTTTTGCAATCATAGGTGATGTAATCCAAAGAACCATCAATACTTACTTGTTCTAACTCAGAAGCAAGTACGTCTTGGTTTGAACAAGAGATGGACACGATTTTACCGCTTTCGATAACGATATCTTGAGGAGAGGAGGGCTGATAACCGTCGACTCCCGAACTCATGGAGACCACTCGTGCGCTTTTGAGGATCAAATTCATAATCACCTAGATCTTTGCTAAACATTAAATGTATATACAAATAAATAGGCTAAACGCTGCCCCGAATCAAGTTGATGTTGCAAAAATGTGATCGGCGATCAGGATGATGTTCTTTAATCTAGAAGTATCTTGGAGCTTAATTTGTACTTAGAGCCAGGATGGTAGAGCAATGCAAAGCTGATGAGGCGCTCTTTGCTCCATGTTCTTCTATTCAAAAGAAGGCAAGGCTCTGATTCAGATAGCTTTAGTGACGTTCTGATTTGAGAGTCAGGAATAATGGCTTCAACCGTATGCTCGATAGCACTCAACGGGCAGCTTTTTGAAAGGTATTCATTGGGGGTAGAGGTTGAAAAATCTTGCTCTAGGTATTTTGGAGCGGCTTGAGAATTCACCCAGCGTGCTTCCAGTTGTATCGGTGCGTTGTCCGAAAAGTGTATGATTTCACTATAGAACACTTCTGCGTTAATCATCACACCTAACCGTGTAGCGGTGCTTTCATCAGCCTTGATACTATCGTGCTTGATAACTTGGCTAGTATACGTTTGGCCTCGGTCTTTGATCTCTTGCGCTATGTTGTTGATATCAAGCAGCGGAGATTGCGCTTTTTCGTCTGGTTCACAAACAAAAGTACCTAGCCTTGGCTTCCTGATGAGTTTGCCTTCAGACACAAGATCTCGAATGGCTTTATTGACCGTCATTCGACTCACATTGAACTGCTCTGTGAGTTCGAGTTCTGTGGTTATCTGGTAACCCACTGGCCAGTGACCACTGTTGATATTATCGTCTATGAACTGTTTTATCTGAAGGTAGAGCGGCGCTTTCGACATAATGAAACCTTATTTGACTATACAAATAGAGTAACGGAATTTTTCACGATTTCAACATTTCCTCGGGCAATGTGACCTTATTCAACATAGATGGGGCAAATTGCTTGATTCTGTGAGGCAAGTGTCGCAAATTGTCACGCAATAACTATTCGTAAATCAGATAATTAGAAAGGGAAATAATATGTTTAAGAAATTAAAGGCCTCGTTGGGCATCGGTGCAGCAAAGGTTGATACTGTCTTAGATAATATTGAAGTTTTCCAAGGTGGAGAGTTGTCTGGCAATGTTCACATTGTTGGTGGTGACGTTGAGCAACAAATCGACCTGATCAACTTGGTTCTCAACACAGAAGTAAAAGTAGAAACGGAAGACAGCACCAGCTACGAAACCTTTTCACTGGGTCGTATTCAAGCGGTAGAACCTTTTGTTATCCAACCGGGCGAAACCAAACTGGTGCCATTCCGTCTTAAGTTAAATGATGAAACGCCAGTCACCGCGTTGAACGCACAAATGAACCAATGCCATGTGTGGGTTGAAACCAACCTAGATATAGGCTTCGCGATTGACCCTAAAGACCGTGACTTTATCTCCGTACACCCATTGCCAACAGTTGCTAAAATTATCCAAGGTGTCGAAGTATCGGGCATGACAATGGTGAAAGCAGACGTAGAGAAGGGCTTCTTAAAAGGCAATAGCTTTGCTTCTCGCTCTGGTTGTTACCAAGAGATTGAATTTCGTAGTGGCGGTTTCATGAATAATAAAGAGATCGAGCTGTCATTCATCGTTGAAGGCTCAATGGTTCACTGCCTCGCAGAAATCGATCGCTCAATGAGCTTCCGTGGCGACCAGTACATCTCATTCAGCTTGCCTGCGAACGCTGCCGATTCAGACATTCGCAACGCCATCTCAAGAATCATAAGTGCGTAGTTGCTCTTTCTGTTAGTAGTCGCTTTTTCTATTAATAGAGACAAGACAGTACGATTTCTATAGCCGAACTTAACCGTTCGGTTTTTTTGTTTGTAAATAAAGACAAAGAACCAATCATTGAACGTTAGCTTAGGGTGTTAGAAGGTCCTATATAGAAGAGACATTTCAGTCATATAGTTTTGTGGTGCTGCGGGACTAACATTGTCATTTCATATTATTTCGTTACAATGTTCGGCTACTCACAGATGTGGCATCTGTATTTGCTTCTATGTGGGTATATTTATTATGCATATATCCCCAATCAGCGTACTCGTTGATTGAAAGACATATATTAAACATTTTCATGTGTTGCTTGGTGTGCAACACCACTGTAAAGGACAAATAATGCCAATTATTACTCTTCCTGACGGTAGTCAGCGTCAATTTGACAACCCTGTATCAACTCTAGATGTTGCCCTATCAATCGGTCCTGGTCTTGCGAAAGCTACCATTGCTGGTCGTGTAGACGGCGAGCGTGTTGATGCTTGTGATCTTATCGAAAACGATGCAAGCCTAGAAATCATCACAGCTAAAGATGAAGTTGATGGCCTTGAAATCGTTCGTCACTCTTGTGCTCACCTTTTAGGCCACGCGGTTAAGCAGCTTTTTCCAGAAGCGAAAATGGCGATCGGTCCTACTATCGATAACGGTTTCTACTACGATATCGATCTTGAGCACTCTCTAACGCAAGACGATCTAGAAAAGATCGAAAAGCGCATGAAAGAGCTAGCGAAGACCAAATACCAGGTTGTTAAGAAGAAAGTTAGCTGGCAGGAAGCGCGCGACGCATTCGAAGCTCGCGGCGAGACTTACAAGATTGAAATCTTGGACGAGAACGTTTCTAAAGACGATCGTCCAGGCCTGTACCATCACGAAGAATACATCGATATGTGTCGTGGTCCACACGTGCCTAACATGAGCTTCTGCCAGCACTTCACTCTACTTAACGTAGCGGGTGCATACTGGCGTGGTAACAGTGACAACAAGATGCTTCAACGTATCTACGGCACTGCATTCCACGACAAGAAGGCACTTAAAGCTCACCTTGTGCGCCTAGAAGAAGCGGCTAAACGTGACCACCGTAAAATCGGTAAAGCGCTTGACCTATTCCACATGCAGCAAGAAGCACCAGGCATGGTGTTCTGGCACCACAACGGTTGGACTATCTTCCGTGAGCTAGAAGTATTTATTCGTCAAAAACTGACTGAGTACGATTACCAAGAAGTTAAAGGCCCATTAATGATGGACCGTGTTCTTTGGGAACGCTCTGGTCACTGGGATAAGTACGCTGAAGCGATGTTCACTACTTCTTCAGAGAACCGTGAATACGCTATCAAGCCAATGAACTGTCCTGGTCACGTTCAAATCTTCAACCAAGGTTTGAAATCTTACCGTGATCTACCGCTACGTATGGCTGAGTTCGGCTCATGTCACCGTAACGAGCCGTCTGGCGCACTTCACGGCATTATGCGTGTTCGTGGCTTCACTCAAGATGATGCTCACGTATTCTGTACTGAAGACCAAGTTCAACAAGAAGTTAAAGCTTGTATTGAAATGGTTTACGATACTTACACAACTTTCGGCTTCGAAAGCATCGTTGTTAAGCTATCTACTCGTCCAGAACAGCGTGTAGGTTCAGACGAAATGTGGGACCGTGCAGAGGCTGACCTTAAGCAAGCGCTAGAGGCAATGGACATTGCATACGAGATTCAAGAAGGCGAGGGTGCGTTCTACGGACCTAAGATTGAATTTACTTTGCATGATTGTTTGGACCGCGCTTGGCAATGTGGTACAGTGCAGCTCGATTTTGCATTACCAGAACGTTTAGGTGCTACTTACGTAGGTGAAGATAACGAGCGTCACACGCCAGTTATGATCCACCGCGCGATTTTAGGTTCACTAGAACGCTTCATTGGTATTCTTATTGAAGAATACGCTGGCTTCTTCCCAACGTGGTTGGCGCCAGAACAAGCAGTTGTAATGGGCATTACAGACAAACAGTCTGAATATGTGCAAGAAATTACGAAAAAACTGCAAAAAAGTGGATTTAGAGTCAAAGCAGACTTGAGAAATGAGAAGATTGGCTTTAAAATCCGCGAACATACTTTGAAACGTGTACCGTTCATGCTTGTGTGTGGTGACCAAGAAATGGAAGCCGGCGAAATTGCAGTACGTACACGTAAAGGTAAGGACCTTGGCAAATTTAAAGTGGATGACTTTATTTCATACATCCAAGCCGAGGTTTCAAGCCGTAAGCTCAATCTGGAGGAATAGCTATTAAAGGCGGAAGACGTGGCCAACAACCGGCCAAACAAAACCAGCACCGTTTAAACGGTGACATTCGTGGCGTTCGTGAAGTGCGTCTAACTGGCGCAGACGGCGAAGCTGTTGGTGTAGTATCAATCGCTGAAGCGATGGAAGCTGCAAATGAAGCTGGTATGGATCTTGTAGAGATCAGCCCTAACGCCGAGCCGCCAGTTTGTCGTGTGATGGACTACGGTAAGTTCCTCTTCGAGAAGAGCAAAGCTGCGAAAGAGCAGAAGAAGAAGCAAAAGCAGGTTCAGATCAAGGAAATTAAATTCCGACCTGGAACTGATATTGGAGACTATCAGGTAAAACTACGCAACCTGACTGGTTTCCTAGAAGACGGCAACAAAGTGAAGGTAACAATTCGCTTCCGTGGCCGCGAAATGGCTCACCAAGAAATCGGTGTTGACGTTCTTAATCGTTTGAAAGCGGATACTGAAGAATTTGCAGTAGTCGAATCTTTCCCAACGAGAATTGAAGGTCGCCAGATGATCATGGTGTTGGCCCCTAAAAAGAAGTAATTAACGGCTTTGCAAGTAATTGAACCCTGCAGCCTCAGGTTGCGGGGTTTTATTCGCCCTAATTACTATGTTATTAACAACTCAACAATGCGGAGTTATTCATCATGCCTAAGATGAAAACCAACAAAGGTGCTGCTAAGCGTTTCCAGAAAACTGCTGGTGGTATTAAGTTTAAGCACGCTGGTAAACGTCACATCCTGACTAAGCGTACTACTAAGAACAAGCGTCAGCTACGTCCGAACTCGATCCTTCCTAAATGTGAAGTTGCTCAAGTTCTACGTATGATGCCATACGCTTAATTCTTTTTAGTTTATAAATTCGTTTAGTTTAGGAGAAGCATAATGCCTCGCGTAAAACGTGGTGTACAAGCTCGTGCACGTCATAAGAAAGTTCTAAAACAAGCTAAAGGTTACTACGGAGCACGTTCACGTGTTTACCGCGTAGCTTTCCAAGCAGTTACCAAAGCTGGTCAATACGCTTACCGTGACCGTCGCAACAAGAAACGTCAATTCCGTCAACTTTGGATTGCACGTATCAACGCGGCATCTCGTCAAAATGGTCTATCTTACAGCCGTTTCATCAATGGCCTAAAGAAAGCATCTATCGAGATCGACCGTAAGATTCTTGCTGACATCGCAGTATTCGACAAAGCAGCATTTGCTGTTCTAGTTGAAAAAGCGAAAGCATCTCTATAATTTAGAGTTAGCTTAAAGGTTTAAGAAAAGGAGAACTTCGGTTCTCCTTTTTTATTGCCTGTAATTTGGCTTTGCCATACTCTCTCGCATCTCGCACCTAATTTTTATTCGCTTGAACACGCATTCTGGTATATAAACATTTACCTAACCTTTAAATGTAAAGCGACCGAAATAAATGACCGCACCGACCACTATGACGTTCTTCGAACGTTTTGAAACTGACATCCTATCTGGCAAGAAGACGATTACTATTCGTGATGAATCTGAGCGAGACTACCAGCCAGGCAGTGTTGTGGAAGTATCGACGCTAGAGCAAGACCGTGTGTTCTGTAATCTTAAGATCATCAGCGTTGAGCCAATTTTGTTTGATGACTTAGGTGAGTTCCATGCTCAGCAAGAGAACATGACGCTGCAAGTACTGAAAGACGTGATTCAAGATATCTATCCAGGTATCTCTCAGCTGTATGTGGTTTCTTACGAGCTTGTGTAGCCCGCTTTAAATAGAATTGGTTGATCAATACCGCGTCTAACGCAGAGCAATGAGAAAGAGAAGTCACAATGAATGAATTACAGAATGAAACAGTTCAGAAAATTTTGCTCCAACTTTATTGTCGTGAGCAAACTGAGCAGCCGTTAATTTCTAGAACTGATCTCGACATTGCTCTTTATGATAGCGAAGGCTTTCTAGCGTGGCGTGACACAAGGCGTAACTTTACGGTCAGTGATATCGAGAATCGAGTTTGGGTGAAGAGCTGCCCCGGCGGTTACATCACTGAAGTGCACTTCAATGCTGACGGTTCTTTGATTGAATATCGTTTGTTCGACCGATTTGAAACAACAGGGCAGTGGCAACTAAAAGACGGTTTGTTACACGTCGAGATTCTGAAGGGTGAGAACTGCTACCAGTTTGCTGTTGTGGCTCGTGCTGACCTTAATATTCACTCTGCGGTTGAGTATAAGAGCGGAGAGCTGCATTCGTACTTGAAGCTTGTTCAAGTTGAAAGCTAAACGCTGGTTCGTTTAATTAGCATATAAAAAAGCCAACAGTGATGTTGGCTTTGTTGTCTTCAATCTGACTGAATACTTCTATTAAGCTTCGAAGTTCGCCAATCGAGTATAAAGCTCGCTGTCTTGATCTTGCTTTGCACAAATCGTCAGTAGGTCTTCAATAAAGTACTTCAATGCACGTGCTTCAATTCGGCGAATACCTTGTTGATGTTCTTCAGTTAGGTAGCCGTAGATAGTCGCAGCGCCAAAGTCACCAAAGATCATCTGACCTTGTTCGTTCACTAAAGTGTTGTGAGCGTATAGATCACCATGAGAGACTTTATTGGCATGAAGGTGTTCAAACACATCAATCATCTGCTCTGTAATGCTATTGATTTGAGCAATTGAAAGTTCGAAACCTTCTGGGAAAGTATCACGCGTGCAAGTCTCGAGTGTTGGTGGTAGCCCTAGGTTGTAGTAGCTGTTTGGAATGAGTTCCATCACCAAAGCTAGGTAATCTTGTTCCTCTACTTGGGCGATAGATTTTACCAAGTTGTTATGGTGTCCAGCCTGCAAGCACGCTTCCAGTTCATCATGTGGGTAGCCGTCACTGGTGACTTCGCCTTTAAACACTTTAACCGCCACTTCCTGTGGAAAATCGAAGTCGCTGTTTAGCCAGCTTGCATGCGAGATCACGCCAGATGCGCCTTGGCCAAGTACTTGATTCAGTGAATAGCTTTGAGAGCTAACCGCAGGCACGCTATCTAAGCTGCTAGGGTGTTTGCAAAACGGGTTACCCGCAAACGCTAACCAAGCCAGTTTTGGTAGCTTGATAAGGAACTCTGGGAATTCAGTCAACTGGTTTGCAGACAGGCGAACTAGCTCAAGGTTGGATAGGTTTTCCATGCTTTCTGGTAACACGCGAATCTTGTTACCCGCCAATGCCAGTTTCTGTAGTCGCGGTCTTTCACCTAGTGAGCTAGGCAGGGCCTCAATCTCATTGTCGGTCAGGATTAACCAACGTAGTTGAGTCGGCAGAGATTGTTCGCTAACGGTTTTGATTTGGTTGGTTTTGAAGCCAACCATTTTGAGCTTAGGAAGTGACCCTAGAACATCAGGCAGGTGCGTAAACAGGTTATTCGACGCGAAGATAATACGCAGGTTAGTTAGCTTTGATAACTCGGCTGGTAGGTCTGACAGCTGATTACCTGAAAGGTCAAGGATCTCAAGTGAATCTGCAAGCTCTATGATTTCTAGAGGAAACTCGGTGAGACTTTCCGACAGTTTTAAGCGCTTAATACCTTTAAGTTGCCCTGATTTTAATTGTTCTAGAGTATGCAAACCTTAGCCTTATGAATAGATGTTCGAGGCGCGTAGTTTACTTGTCTCAATCAAGAAAGGCGAGTATCCGGAAGAATACTCGCTTAACTAAACTAAGTGAACGAATTTACGAAGGTTAAAGCTGGATATGGTTTTGGCTAACGCCGACCTCCTCAACAAAATCGCTATCATGACTGACCAAGATGATAGCGCCTTGGTATTCACGCAGAGCCGAAGCTAATATTTGCTTCGAGTCGATGTCTAGGTGATTGTCTGGTTCATCTAGCAGCAGTAATGGCGAATCCTGTTTATGGCTGACGATCAACATCGCCAGTTTCATTTTCTCTCCACCGCTTAGGTGAGCTATTTTGCGGTAGACGGAGTCTCGTCTGAATCCAATACCAGCTAACAAGGTTCGTGCGTCACTTTCTGTCATGCTGCCGCTATGTGTCACCAGGCTATCGAACATTGTGTCGTTGGTGTCTAATAGTCCAAAGTGTTGATCCAAGTATACTGTGGACCCTAAGCGTTTAATGGAACCTGTATAGTTCGAGTGTTGCCCATGAATGGCCTTTAACAGCGTCGACTTTCCGCAGCTGTTTGCACCAGTGAGATAACACCGTTCACCTTGCGACATAGAAAAGTTGATACGAGCGTCAGAACCAAAACTCAGATGGCAATCTTCAACGGTTAATAGCGAGTTCTTTTTCTTGCTATTACTCTGCTGTAGATACAAGGCCTGTGGTTTTAGTTGTTCCTTTTGTTCTTTAAGAGATTGAAGCTTATGTTGGTTTTGGTCCTTTAAGTTCTTTTGACTAGTGGCTGATGCTCCTTGCGTTCGTCCTGCTTTATCTTTCATCGCATCCAATAATATCTTGGGTTGGCTACCGGACTTTCTGAGTCGATTACCTTGAGACTCACGTTGCTGTGCTTTTTCCTTATTAGCTTGAGCTTGGCGCTCCAGTCGTTTCTTTTCGGATTGGTGATGTGCAATCTGTTTATCTAGTGCATCGGCCTGATTCGACATTTGTTTGAAGTAGTCATCGTAGTTTCCTTTATAGAAACGTAACCCCAAACTGTTGAGATGGTAGATACCTTCCATTTGTCTCAATAAGCTTCGATCATGGCTGACGACAAGTACCTTACCTTCAAACAACTGGCATTGTTCTAGTAGCCAATTGCGTCCGTCGTTATCCAAATGGTTCGAAGGCTCATCGAGGATCAGTATGTCGTTATTTGATACGAATAGCTGATGAAGCTGTAACAGGGCGAGTTGCCCACCACTCAAAGAGCAACAAAGTGTGTTCAAATCACGAGTGATCTTTAATGTACCTAGCAACTGCTGGGTACGCGCCTCTAAATCCCAATCATCGCCAACGATATTGAAGTGCTGCAGTTCACAGCTACCTTGTTCTATGGCGCTTAACGCTTCTAACTTTTCGGTGAGTCCTAAGAAGTCAGCGATGGTGATGTTGGTATCCAGTAGCGTTGATGGTAACTGAGAGTAAAAGCCGATTGAACCTTGGCGCGAAACACTGCCCGTTGTGGGCTGTTTTTGTCCAACGAGCAACGAAAGTAACAATGACTTTCCAGCCCCATTTCTTCCGACTAGGCCTGTGAGGCGAGTGCTCAAATTAAAGGTGATGTTTTTGAATAACCACTCACCAGTATCGAGTTGGAATGAGAGATTATTGGCTAATATAGTCGGCATAGAAATACCTCCCTTTACGTGTAAACGAGTAAAAGGGGTGAGGCGCTTTTCTGTGCAAGCTCCTGCTGGATGCTAACAACAGATCGCCAAAGGCGTTACTTAGATAGATGACCAATGAAAGAGAGAAAGCGGTATTGAGATGGTTCCTGTCTTTGAGGTAATGATCTTAAAGATGTTTGTTTGTCAAAAAACGGATCTTTAAGAGCTTGATTTGTCGCGAAAATAGATGATGAAGTAACGCCCACTAACCCCGAGTGTCCAAATGATTTTTATAAAAATAAATCGGATGTCAGGATGTTAGTACTTCATTATGGCGTTATTCTCTTTTGAAATGATGGTGGGATGGTACTGAAAGAAAGTACTCTGAGTCAATATGTTGAGGTGATTAAATTGTGTTCAAATAATTAAAGCGCCTTTGTGGCGCTTTAGTGATCATTATTGGAAATCAGTTGAGTCTAGAACTTATATCTTTGGGTTTAGAGCTTAGAGCTTAGAGCTTAGAGCCTTGGGCTTAAAGCTAAAGCTACTTGGTTTGCCCACCAACGGCGCGCCAACACATATCAAAGCTATCGTTGATGTACTTCGATGTTTGCTCTGGTGGAGACTCGCTTTGTTCAATCAGCCAGTTTGCACAAATCAGAAAGTGGCTATGAATGAAGTGTCTAACAAGGTTAATGTCCAACACCATCAATTCACCATCTTGTTGCCCTTTCAAAATGATCTCGTCTAGCGATGCGAACATCTGTGAAACAATCACTTCTCGAGTTTGAGTCGTTGGGTCGAAATGAACATTGGTGAAGAACTTCATCGCAACCGGATTCTCTAATGCCCACTCAATTCCTGTGATCCACATGAACTTAAAGGTTTGGTAGCGATCTTCTACAGCCACATCAGTGTGCGGTTGAAGGGTCGAGAATAGCTCTAGCTTCAGCTCGCGAAACAGTTCATCAATCAATAGAGATTTATTCTCGAAGTGGTGGAACAACGTCGCTTTTGCCACGCCGGCTGTTTTCGCTATTTGTCCGGTAGATGTGCCCTCTAGCCCTTGTTGAGAGAAGAGCAGGAGTGCAGCATCTAGGATTTTTTGTCTTTTGGTGATCATCTATTGAGTACTTTGAACATCAGTTTCTTGATTGGGTTGTTGTAAGGAGGATGCATTAACTTGGTGAAGTTGATTTTTCCTCTACTTAGAACGGTTTTGGCATGGCTAAGGGTCTTGAAGCCCTCAATGCCGTGATAGTGTCCCATGCCTGAAGGGCCGATGCCACCGAATGGTGCGTCTTCTGCAGCCACATGCACCAAAGAATCATTAATACACACGCCGCCAGAGTGCGTGTCTGATAAAAGCTTGTCTTGGGTTTCTTTATTATGGCTCATTAGGTACAGAGCCAGTGGGCGTTCTCTCTCTGTGATGTAATTGATTGCTTCTTCGATGGAATCATAAGGCACGATAGGCAAAACAGGACCAAACAGCTCTTCTTGCATCGCGAGCATCTCATCGTTCACTTCGGTGAGAAGGTGCGGCGTCATTCTGTGGTTTACATCGTCTTGTGCTTGTTCGGTTACCGTGTGAATAACCGCGCCTTTGGCTTGTGCGTCTTCAATGACACCTTTCAAGCGATTGTATTGGCGCATGTTGATCACTGAGGTTAAGTCTTTGCTCTCAATACCGGCTTTATAAAGCTTCTTGAAATAACGCTTATAGGCTGTGATGAACTCGTCTGATTTTTCTCGCGGCAATAAGATGTAATCAGGCGCTACACATATCTGGCCAGCGTTTAGACTCTTGGCAAACAAGATACGTTCAACAGCGTCAGCTACATCAAAGTCAGGGGCAATGATGGTTGGAGATTTGCCGCCTAATTCCAAGGTAACTGGTGTTAAGTTGTTAGCCGCTGCTCTCATAACGTGTTTACCCACAGCGGTTGAGCCTGTGAAAAGGATATGGTCAAACGGCAGTTGGCTAAATTTAGCGGAAACGTCAGCTTCGCCTTCGATAATCGCAACCTGATCTTCACTAAAGCCTTCGGCCAACATCGCTTTTAAAACTCGGTTGGTCGCTGGAGTAAACTCCGACATCTTGAGCATCGCCGTGTTGCCCGCTGCTAACGCTGTGATCAGAGGGCCTAAAGAGAGCATGACTGGGAAGTTCCAAGGCACGATGATACCAACCACACCTACTGGCTGATAATGCACAGTAATCTTGGCTGGTGTTAGCATCAAGCCGGCTTTTCGACGTGAAGGCTTCAACCACTTCTTCAGGTTTTTATCACTGTAATTGATCTGGTGTAGGGAAGGGGTGATGTCAGCAATTAAGCTGTCGTGCTCTGCTCGATGGCCATAATCTTCTGATACCGCTTCAATTAACTGCTCTTGGTAGCGCATTAATAGTTTTTTCAAGACTGAGAGATCATTTCGTCTCTGATCAAGTGTTGGATTAACGTTGTTACGGTAGTGATCTTGTTGTCGGTTGAATATTTGATCCATGTCGTTGGTGCTCGACGTGTTTGGTTCAAGGTCTAGATTATGGCTCATAGTATCCCCTAAATTCGAAGGCTGACCGATTGGTTGGTCAGTTAAAATTACAAGAAGATTGAACCGAATACAAGATATGCGCGAGAAAAGTTCAAAAATTGAGCGGTTACAACATTGAAGTGAGCGAGTTCTAGTAGGAAGAATGAAGTGTTTATCGGCATCGAATCGCGGGACACAAGCTGTGTTGGTGATAGCGAGAGTTCAGATTGTGAAGTGCTTATATTTGTCACAACTCTGACTTAACCTCACTCAATTTACTAAAAATCTTTTGGTTTCTGCACATTTTTTCTCCCTAATTTAATGTGAGAAATTGCTTTATATTTAATGCGCTTCAGCCTGTTTTTTACCCTAAAACCTTGTAATTCCTTACCTGTCATTTTAAGTCGATCTGTCGATAAAAAAACGTAATCGTCACCACAAATATCAATGGTTGGACTCGCTCTTAATAATATCGGTTAATGCAGCCAACAAATCGTTTTTGAACGCTTTTTGTTGGGTTATACCTCGCTATTCCAAAGAGGTATCTTCTGTCGATGGCCCTATAGTGTGAGGTCTCTAGAATTGGAAAATTCGGTTAATTTGGAACGCATCCGTGCTGAGTATAATGTAAAGCACTGGAGCCAAGGTTTTTATGGAATTGATGATAACGGTGAGGTGTATGTTTCACCGAGCGAGACGGATCATCAAGTCCCACTAAGTAAGATCGTAAAACAGTTAGAGCAAAGAAATATTGGTTTACCTGCTCTTGTGCGTTTTCCTCAAATAGTGCATCAACGTGTGCACAATATCTGTAACGCATTTAACCAAGCGATCGACGAATATCAGTACGACAATCGTTACCTACTTGTTTATCCGATTAAAGTTAACCAACAAAAAGAAGTGGTTGATGAGATCTTAGCGAGCCAAGCTCAATTAGAGCAAAAGCAGCTAGGACTAGAGGCGGGCAGCAAACCTGAACTATTAGCGGTACTGGCGTTGGCTCAAAAAGCGAGCTCTGTGATCGTGTGTAACGGTTACAAAGACAGAGAATACATCCGCCTTGCACTGATTGGCGAAAAGCTAGGCCACAAAGTCTTTATCGTTCTAGAGAAGTTGTCTGAGCTTGATCTTGTTCTTTCTGAAGCGAAAGCACTTGGCGTAAAACCTCGTTTGGGTTTACGTATTCGTCTTGCTTCTCAAGGTGCAGGTAAATGGCAAGCAAGTGGTGGTGAGAAGTCGAAATTCGGTTTGTCTGCATCACAAGTGCTTACTGTTATCGAACGCTTGAAAGCCGAAGACCAGCTGGATGTACTTGAACTCGTGCACTTCCACCTAGGTTCACAAATGGCAAACATTCGTGACGTGCGAAATGGCGTGAGTGAAGCGGCTCGTTTCTACTGTGAACTGCGTGATATTGGCGCTCAACTGAAGTTCTTAGATGTTGGTGGTGGCTTGGCAGTCGATTACGACGGCACGCGTAGCCAATCTTCAAACTCAATGAATTACGGCTTGCTTGAGTACGCTCGTAACATCGTGATGACAGTAGGGGATATTTGTAAACTCTACAATCAGCCACAACCTGTGATTATTTCGGAGTCTGGTCGCTCACTGACTGCGCACCATGCTGTGTTGATCACCAACGTGATTGGTACTGAAAGCTACTCACCGGAAGATATGGCTGCGCCAGAAGCAGACGCACCACTGTTGCTAAACAACATGTGGAAGAACTTCTTAGAGCTCGATGCTGGTAATGATGACCGTGCGTTGATTGAGATCTATAACGACACTCAGAGCGATATTGCAGAAGCGCACAACCAATTTGCGACCGGTATGCTGAATCTTCAGCATCGTGCTTGGGCAGAGCAAATGTCTTTGCGTATTAACTACGAGCTTAGCACTCGCATGAGCACAAAGAACCGTTACCACCGTCCAATTTTGGATGAGTTGAGCGAGCGTTTAGCGGACAAGTTCTTCGTGAACTTTTCACTATTCCAGTCATTGCCAGATGCTTGGGGTATTGATCAGGTGTTCCCTGTATTGCCACTGAGCGGTTTAGATAATGCGGATGAGCGTCGTGCTGTGGTGTTGGACATCACTTGTGACTCTGACGGTACGATTGACCAGTATGTTGATGGTCAAGGCATTGAAACAACATTGCCAGTGCCAGCGTGGAACCCAGATGAACCATACCTAATGGGCTTCTTCCTAGTAGGCGCGTACCAAGAGATCTTGGGCGATATGCATAACCTATTTGGTGATACGCACAGTGTTGTGGTGAATGTTGATGAAAGCGGAGAAGCGAACATTGACTACATCAACGAAGGCGACACAGTAGAAGACATGATGCGTTACGTTCATATCGATATGGACCTAATTCGTCAGAAGTACAAAGAATTGGTCACCGCGAAAGTACCAGCGCAAGAGCAGCAAAGCGTACTTGAAGAGTTAGAGCAAGGCTTGATGGGTTACACCTATCTTGAGGATTTTTAATGAACGATCTATTTACGAAACCAGATTACTCGTTGTACTCCAATGCGATGACGTTTATGCGTCGTCCATTGGTGCAAAACCCAATCGACAACGATGCTGATGTGGTTGTGTTGGGCGCGCCGTTAGATATGGCGACGTCTGGTCGTCCGGGTGCTCGTATGGGACCTGATGCGATTCGTCGTGCGTCAGTAAACTTGGCGTGGGAAGGTAAAAAATTCCCTTGGGACTTCAATGTATTTGAACACACCTCGGTCATTGATGCTGGCGACCTTGTGTTTGATTGCGGTGATGCAGAAGACCTAACTCAACGTTTAGAAGCAGCTGCTGATGCGATTCTAAACAGTGGTAAAACTCTGTTAGGTTTAGGTGGCGATCACTTCATTACACTGCCTTTGTTAAGAGCATATGGCAAGAAGTACGGTGAGATGGCTCTGATTCACTTCGACGCGCACACTGACACTTACAGTCAGGGTAGTCGTTACGATCACGGTACTATGTTCTACCATGCGCCAAATGAAGGTTTAATTTCGCCTGAACATTCAGTGCAAATTGGAATTCGCACTGAGTATAAACAGGAAGGTCACGGCTTCAATGTCATTAATGCGATGCAAGCGAACGACATGAGCGTGGACGAGATCATTGCTCAAGTGAAAGGTATTGTTGGTAATAAGCCAGTGTACTTAACGTTTGATATCGATTGTCTGGATCCTGCTTTTGCTCCGGGTACAGGTACTCCGGTATGCGGCGGTTTGAATTCAGATAAAGTTCTGAAAATTATCCGTGGTTTGCAGGGCATCAACATGGTTGGTATGGACGTTGTAGAAGTTTCTCCAGCGTATGACCAAAGCGAGATTACAGCATTGGCTGGTGCGACGATTGCTCTCGAGCTACTTTACGTTTGGACGGCGAACCGCCTCGCTAAATAGTTGTGTGTCATTGCTAACAACATAACGCTATATACTGATTTTAAAGCCCACTAAGGTTCAACTTAGTGGGCTTTTTTTGGATACCTCGAAATATCCATTTGCAAATTCTACTCATTGTCCCTGCATACCCATTCAATACTCTAACGGTTGTATATGTAATTGACGCCATATACGGTGTTTGAACAGTTTCTCATCAGCTTTGTGCTACACCTTGTCTCAAATATGGGATTTAGTTCTTCTTTGGGGTTTAGGTATATATCGACCCTATCAATCGCCCATAAATCCTAATGATTTATCAACTTTATTACTGTATATATTTATAAAAATTTGAGGTGTAATTAAGGTATGCGTTTTATTGCATATTAATCAACACCCTATAAACTTTTGCTTAGTCCATGAACAAACTAAAGTGAATGCCTAGATTTGTGAAAAGAAGTCACTTCGCACAGACATGACATTTCGGATAAGGAAGACTAGGCTTAAAGTTAAGTAAACTATAAAAAAAACAGGCGAAACGGAACTGACTCATCACATACATCAGTCTACGTAATTGATTGTTAATGCAGAGAATAAGTTCTGAATATAATTTAAGCCTGAAACCGTTATTACTATCATTTTCACGATGTTGGGCAATACAGCATTTTGTGACCTCGGGGGATATATGGGTATTGAAGTTTCGCGCCAAGCTGCAGTTGTAGAGGCAGTGAGTGGAGAAGTCATTGCGGTTAAGTCTGATGGAAGCGCACGAAAAATTTCAGTTGGCGATATTATTCGTGAAAACGAGATTGTTATCACTGCAAACCAAGCAGAGCTGTTATTAGGTAATCCAAACGGTGTCACTGAGGTGGCAAGTAATTGTGTTGGCTGTGTTGATCAAGACTTAGTGTGGGCTGATGCTCCTATCGCTGGAGAAGTTAATTTTGACTTACAGCAAGCCGATGCAGGAGATTTTGATGATGATGAATTTGCTGCTATCCAAGAAGCCATTTTAGGTGGTGCCGATCCGACCCAAATCTTAGAAGCAACGGCTGCGGGGGGCGGATTAGGTTCTGCAAACGCTGGCTTTGTGACGATTGACTACAACTACACCGAAACTCATCCGTCGACATTTTTTGAGACCGCAGGTCTAGCAGAACAAACGGTTGATGAAGACCGAGAAGAGTTCAGAACAATAACCCGTTCATCGGGCGGTCAATCAATCAGTGAAGTGCTCACCGAAGGCTCCATTTCTGGCAATACCTACCCCCAATCTATTACAACTACCGAAACGATTATTGCTGGTAGTTTAGCGCTCTCCCCTGATTCTTTTGTTCCAGAAGCACTGTCTCTCGCTTCGCTACTCACAGAGCTAAACAGTGATATTACTTCAAGTGGTCAACCCGTTACGTTTACTTATGATGCGGCGACGAACTCTATCATTGGTGTTCAAGGCACCGATGAAGTATTACGCATCGACATCGATGTTGTTAGTGTTGGAAACAACGCTGAGCTTTCATTGACCACAACGATTTCTCAACCAATTGATCACGTAACGTCTGTTGGTGGCGGTCAGGTTTCCTATACAGGCGATCAAATTAACATCACTTTTGATATTCAAGGTGAAGACACCGCCGGAAACCCATTAGCAACACCAATTAATGCGCAAGTTGCCGTGGTTGATGGGGGCGATCCGTCTGCTGAAAGTGTGAATATCAGTAACGTAGAAACTAGCAGTGCAGCAATTGAAGGAACGTTCTCCAATATTGGTAGTGATAATCTTCAATCAGCTGTATTTGATGCTGGTGCACTGGACCAGTTTGATGGGTTGCTCAGCGATAATCAAAATACGCTTGCAAGGCTATCTGATGATGGGACAACGATCACTTTGTCCATTCAAGGTCGAGGTGAGGTTGTTCTCACTATCTCACTAGATACCGATGGTACTTATAAATTCGAGCAGTTTAATCCAATAGAACAAGTGGGCACCGATTCACTGACGTTCGATTTACCGATCACGATTACCGATTTCGACCAAGATGTTGTAACCAATAACATCAACATTGTTATCACTGATGGCGATAGCCCAGTCATTACTAATGTCGACAGTATTAGTGTCGATGAAGCAGGCATCATTGGCGGCTCACAAGAGGGCACGGCGGCAGTGTCTGGCAGCGGCAGTATTACCGCGGATATTTTTGAAAGTGACATCATCGACCATTATGAACTGGAGCCGACGGAATTTAATACGGGTGGCACCTTGGTTTCAAATGGTGAGGCTGTGCTACTTGAGCTGATTGGTGAGATCGGTGGTGTAAGAACTTATGAAGGTTACGTTGAGGTCAATGGAACGAGAATTACGGTCTTTGATGTTAAAATTGATAGCCCTTCATTGGGCAACTATGAGTTTAATCTTTATGAAGAACTTTCTCATCAAGGCGCTGAAGATGCGCTGCTAACTTTTGCATTGCCAATTTATGCTGTTGATGCAGATGGCGACCGTTCTGCACTATCTGGCGGTTCGAGTACACCAGAAGCCGCAGAGATTCTCGTTAATGTCACAGATGATGTTGTTGAGCTAGTTGATAAAGTTGAGTCAGTCACGGAACCAACTTTAGCCGGCGATACCGTTGTTTCGTATAACCTATTCAACTTCGAAGGCGCTGATGGCTCGACAATTCAATCGTTTAACTATGATGGTGTTGATTACTCACTAGATCAGAGCTTGCTGCCAGATGCTGTTCAAACATTCAGTTTTACTGAGGGTGTTGTAACCATCTCACTAAATGGCGATTTTAGTTTTGAAGTCGCTCGTGATATCGACCACTCAAGCAGTGAAACTCTCGTCAAACAGTTCTCGTTTTTAGCTGAAGATGGTGATGGAGACACTGACACTTCATCGCTTGAGCTAAGTATCACTGACGGTCAAGATCCAATCATTGATTTGATCCCGCCAGTTACTCTCTCAGAAGCCAACCTTGCTGATGGATCCTCTCCAAGTGGAAGTGCGGTCAGCGCTACCGAGACGATTACCTTTACTGCTGGTAGTGATGATGTAGCTAAATTTCGTATTGAACCAACTGAATTCAATGTCGATGGGACACTGAAATCGAATGGGTTTGCGGTTGAGATAAAAGAAGACTCTGCTATTCAGGGCACTTACATCGGTTTTA
>NZ_MAKD01000138.1:0-1215 GCF_001691235.1 Vibrio sp. ZF57
CATTCAAGATCGATTTGATGATCAGATTTAGGTGTGATCATATACTGTTTTTTAACAGCAGATATTTAGCCATAATGAATGGATTAAGCCTTTTGGACCATATTTCAGTTATTCGAGACCCTCGCCAAGCTTGGAAAATAGAGCACACGCTAACCGACATTATCTTCTTAACAATTGCAGCAGTGATTGCTGGTGCTGAAGGTTGGGAGGATATTGAAGATTTTGGTGAAGATAACTTGGAATGGCTTAGGCAGTATGGTGATTTCAAACAAGGCATACCAGTACACGATACCATTGCCCGAGTTATCAATCTTATTTCCGCCAAGCAACTGCAACGATGCTTTACTGCGTGGATGAAAGACTGTCATGAGACGACAGAGGGTGAAGTGATTGCTATCGACGGCAAAACTCTCAGAGGCACATACAACAAAGACAAGCGTTGTGGTGCAATCCATATGGTTAGTGCCTTTAGTGCAGCAAACCAAGTTGTACTAGGACAAGTGAAGACTGCGGATAAAAGCAATGAAATAAAAGCGATCCCTGAACTGCTTGAAATGCTTTCCTTGCGAGGTTGTTTAGTGACTATTGATGCTATGGGATGCCAGAAGGATATAGCTGAAAAGATAGTCGCTCAAGATGCAGATTATCTCTTAGCGGTAAAAGGTAATCAAAAACGATTGGAGCAAGCGATTAGCCAAGTGTTTAATTCTAGTATGATTAATAGTTTTGAAGGTGATAAATACGTCACTCAAGAGAAAGGGCATGGTCGTACAGAAACGCGTTTGAGTATGGTTGTTCACAATACAGATTTCTTAGGCTATATAGCGTTTGATTGGGCTGAACTCTCCACAATTGGTATGGTCGTTTCAATTCGTCAAGAAGGTGATAAGCCAGCAGAAACAATGCAAATCAAGCACTACATAAGCTCAGCAAAACTAACGGCTAAAGCTTTACTAGAGAGCACGCGAGCACATTGGAGCATTGAAAATCAGATGCACTGGCGATTAGACGTTGGTTTTAAAGAAGATGAATGTCGGATACGTCGAGAGCAAGCCGGTGAGAATTTAGCAGTTATAAGACATATAGCTTTAAATCTGCTGACGGAAGAAATCAGCTTCAAAGCAGGGATCAAAAGAAAGCAGAAAAAAGCGAACCGCAATAACGCTTACCTTTCGCAAGTCCTTGCAGGGCAAGGGGCTTCGTAATCTTGCCCTG
>NZ_MAKD01000139.1:0-19686 GCF_001691235.1 Vibrio sp. ZF57
TCTCCCCCGCCATATTGAATGGTTAATGGCTTCTCAAACATGAAGAGTTGGTTTGATAGGTCGACCACGGTGTCATTAACGCCACTGCTTTGAATCTCTCGTTTGAGCTGCTCTTCTTCGGTATTTTGCGGTGTAGAGTACTCGACGATTAGGTTACTTTGGGTGGCTTGTTCACTAGATGCATAAGTTGTGGCAAACATTGCACTCAGGGCTAGGCTGCAGGTCAATGTTCGTTTCAATAATGTCATCGGCTATCCTTGTGATTACGTTGCGATTCAGAGTCGTGCTGGGGGTAACAACTCCAAGCTGTGTACCCTGATTTAGTTATTTCGTTAGAGTATAAGTTTAGACGGAATTTTGATGCATCGAGGACTGCAATTTTTGAAGTAGGCGCTATCCTATCAATGAATAATCCGCTTAGAGATTCGCCACAAAGAATAAGTAAGCTGAATGAGCGGTGTCGATGTGATTCGTTTCTATTGGTAATTAACAGATAAATTTCGGTTCAACACAACCCTTGTGCTATACTCCGCGCCCCAATCCGAATTGGCTTGTTTAATCTTAGGAAATTATTATGAGTGTTAAAAACGAACTTCAACAAATTAACAACCGTCTAGACAAGTGTCGCCACAAGTTAGATGCTGCTAAAACTCGTAATGATCGTCCTGTTGTTCGTCAGTTCGAGGAAGAGATTAAGAAGCTAACTAAGAAAATTGCCCAGCTTAAACACAAAGAAAGCTATGATGTGAACCAAGAGCGTAAGTCTCTGGTTGATATGCCATTTAGCCGTGAGATCACTAAGGCTGAGCAAGCGGATATGGGTAAACTTAAAAAGTCTGTTAAAGGACTCGTAATTGTTCACCCAATGACGAAGATCGGTAAAGAACTTCGCATTGAGGTTATGACTGGTTACGCACCGAAAAAATTCTAATTACCAGCGATGGTGATGAAAGAGGAGCTAGAAATAGCTCCTTTTTGCTTTTTTAGGTATTAAGAAAGCAGAGTCAGCGGCATAGATACTCACGCCGTTTTCAACTTTTAGGAGGTGATTGTTGTCACAAATCCTTTTATCTCCTATAAAAGTTAACGTGCTACTAACATGGTACTAAGCGATCGCAGTAATGTGTTCGCTTTTCGAATCCACACTTTCTCTCCAGTTTGTATAAATATAGGTAGAGCAGCACAAATAATTACAGATAAAACTAGACTCATTAGGGAAGATGAGAACGTAAAAAAATAGAGGTTATATGAATCAATTAATTTCAATTGGACCACTAGAATCCTTCCTAATCGCGATTAGTGTTTTGTTTCTAGGTCATTTCGTCAATGCAAAGCTTCCGATTCTCAAAAAGTACAACATTCCAGAGCCCATTGTCGGCGGCTTGATTGTCGCTTTTGCTATTACAGCCCTGCACTTTAACGGCCTTGATCTTGAGTTTTCCTTGCCCCTGCAGAACACGTTTATGTTGATGTTCTTTGCAACGGTCGGTCTTGCGGCGAACTACACGCAGCTGATAAAAGGTGGTGCTAAGGTATTCCTATTCTTAGGGGTAGCGTCGGTTTACATCATTATCCAAAACGGTGTAGGCGTAACCTTAGCTACGGCACTAGGCCTTGAACCCTTGATGGGTTTGATTGCTGGCTCTATCACCCTTTCGGGCGGTCACGGCACAGGCGCGGCTTGGTCTCAAACTTTTGCAGACACGTTTGGCATTGCAAATACGCTAGAAATCGCGATGGCTTCAGCGACCTTTGGTTTGATCATCGGTGGTATTATCGGTAGCCCAGTGGCGCAAAAGCTGATTGATAAAAACCAGCTTGAATCTGAGTACGGCACTGGCACGCAAACACATGAACGCTTCCCTGAACTTGTTACTTACAACGAGTATGAAGAAGACAAAGTGACGGCGAAGAAGGTGATTGAAGTGTTGTTCATCCTTCTTATCTGTATCACGGGTGCGAAGTACCTAGAGCAGTGGGTGGCGACTTTTGAAATTTCTTGGTTGATGATTCCTGACTTCGTTTACGCGTTGTTTATCGGTGTGTTCATCACTAACGTGTTTGAAGTGACTAAGCTGCATAAGACTGACAGCGAAACGGTCGATATTCTTGGTACGGTGTCATTGTCACTGTTCCTAGCAATGGCGCTAATGAGCCTTAAGCTTTGGAACATATTTGACCTTGCGATTCCGTTCTTGGTTATCCTGGCGGTTCAGGCGGTTGTGTTAGGTATCTTCTCTTACTTTGTGACGTTCAAAGTAATGGGTTCTAACTACGACGCAGCGGTTATGGCAGGTGGTCACTGTGGTTTCGGCCTAGGTGCAACACCAACAGCGGTAATGAACATGGGCTCTTTGGTGAACCGTTTTGGTCCTTCACCACAGGCGTTCATGGTGGTGCCAATTGTTGGTGCCTTCTTTATCGATATCGTTAACCTGATTATCCTTCAGGGTTACATCTCGTTTATCGGTTAATGTTCGCCTTTACTTAAACGCAATGTGCTTATCGCACTAAGATGAATACAAGAAAGCCAGTCTGTTGACTGGCTTTTTTTGTTCTTGTTTATCGAGGTTTTCTTGCCTGATACCCCTGCGGTTAGGGCTCTGTCACATCAATAACTAGGGCGTGTTGATCTTTCGAGCCGATAACGCAGTAGAAATGACCAGCAAACGCTGCCCGAAGGGTTCGAGCTGGGCGCCCCCGCAAAAAGCGTTTTACTCTTTGTTGAGGGAGGTTTGCTTAGAATGACTAGGCTACTTCTCCCTCACCGCGATTAAAACGCTTTTGACTAGGCGTCCCCATCCGAACAAAATTTAACCACGAAAGGTCAACACGCCCTAAAGTGTTGTAACGACTTCATCAAGAGCTAGGCGCGCTTTTGGTTTGCCGTAGTTGTAGTCTTCGCCGTCTTTGTGGTAGCCGATAGCTAGAGCTACATCAACAACGTGACCTTCTAGTTCGTCAGCAAACTCTTCGCTGATCATAGCTGCATCTACACCTTCCATAGGTGTTGAAGCGATACCTAGACGAGCTAGTGTGTGCAGTGTGTTACCTAGTGCGATGTAAACTTGAGACTTAGTCCAGTTACCGTTGAAACCTGTTTCGTCTGTGTTCATTTCTGCGAATGCGTAAGCACCTAAGAATTGCTCGTACATTTCAGCTGGTAAGTGACCAGAGCTTACTTCTGTATCAGCACGCTTCGCGAATTTCTCTTTAGTGTACTTAGGATCGTGAGCAAACAGGATCGTGTGTGACGCTTCTTTCGCATGTGGTTGGTTAAACTGGAACATGTTTTCGAAAGTATTGTGGAAGCGTTGTTTTGCTGCGTCACTCTCAATGATGATGAATTTCCAAGGCTGAGAGTTGATAGAAGAAGCTGACAAGCGAAGTGCTTCTTTGATTACTTCCATGTCTTCCGCAGAGATGCGCTTTTCTGCATCGTATTTTTTAGCTGTGTAACGAGTGTTTAGATCAGTAATGATTGGATGAGTCATGTTGAATCCTAATATCTATCAATAATAAATGTTGTAGGGTTTTATGTTCAGTTACGTCAACAATAAACGGATAACCAATTTAAACGAATCTCAATAGATTGAACGTCTAAATAGTTATCGAACATGCCCCAATAAATCGAGTATCTGCGGTAGCTCAAGTCGATGGGTGTAAGATAATAGAAGAATGACTCGGGAAAAATAGCGAACATATCAAATCACTATGGTTAATAATGTCCATAATGATTCAATAAGTGTGATCTTAATGGAGGTGGAATCTCTAGATTCAGTAGCTTAGTACGCTTTGATACCATATTGGCGCAATAATGGCGGAAGTACGCTGTCTAGGTTGGGGATATCTTCTGGCGTGATTTCGATTAAACCAAAACCATGCTCTTCATAGATTTTTCTCGTAGCTTCACGTTTATTTTCGGCGATTGGCGCAGAATCAGTTCCCCAGAACTGGATGTATACTTTGCCACTTGGTAGATAAAAATCGCTGATCACTTCTTTTGATATCGGAAGCGGACGCTCGTACGCATGGACCACTCCTGCCATATAAAGCCAGTTATCAATGATCAGCTCTCCCTTTGATCGAACATAATGCCCGTCTAAGCTTCGGTGCTTCGCCTTAAATTTCTGACGAAAACTGGAGAATGACACATCGGTCGAGTGGCTTTCAGCATCATGCCCTAGGAATTCAACAACAGACTGCTTTAAACGTTTATTGCGAACCAATGAGTCGTGCCATACCACGAATAAGTTTTGAGTCGCTTTGTCTTCTCTTTGTTCACCTCCGGCTTTTAAGCCTGTAGAGGTGACATGCCAACCGTCTTCTTCTTTTGTTATCCAACCAAGCTCGTTGAGCAGTAAGTTGATTTTCTTTGCGCTGAGTTGAAAGGCACTGCCAAGCTGGGTGGCGGTGAGTGTTTTTCCTGAGAATGAGTCCAAATCGATAAGCAGTTTCTCTGGCCAGACAATAAAGACACCAAACTTCTTGTGTTCGACATATTCCCCACCAAAGCTTTCTCCCCGTTCTGTGAGAATCCAACGCTCTTGTGAACGCACTATATAGCCCGCTGTTTTTAGATCGCTAAATAAAGCTTTAGCTTCTATGCCTTTTTGTTTAGCGAGTGCGGATGTGGAAATTTTGTCTGACATAGTCTTTTCTCAAATAGCGGAGTGATCAGCTGATGGGTGTTGGATATATATGATGCGATAGCGTTGGTAAATACCATATCACATCTATCAATGCTAACTGCAGTTCAGTGGTCTATGTTTTTAGTAGAGCGTTAGGTCTCGTTTTGTATGTTTAGCAAAATGTAGCTCAACCTGTAATTAAATTACAGATATCGCGATTTTGCTCATCTGGGTGCATATTTTATATACGTGACACGATGTTCTTTTATACGGTTTATATAGATCTTAGATGCTATATTTTATTAAATGTGACTTTAATCACTATTTATTTTTAAGTATTACAAAATAAAATGTGATCTAGATCGTGTGTTGATGATATCTATTCTCATTAATTTGGCTTTGTAATTTAAATTCATGGTGTTTTTGTGATCTAAGGTGTGCTTGTTAACCCGAAAGTGTTTTTCGTGTGTGATGGCTATCACGAAAGTTGGGCTAAGGTGCATTTTGGAAATGTTGTGATACATTTTAATCGACTTTTGAGTACACACTTTCGGTCATTTGACCAACCAATACATTACGGGGTTCTACCTATGTTATCACCAGAAGCAAAGATTAAGGTTCAAAACTTTGGTCGTTTCTTATCCAATATGGTAATGCCAAACATCGGCGCATTTATTGCGTGGGGTTTCATTACTGCACTATTCATCCCAACGGGTTGGTGGCCTAACGAAACGTTAGCATCAATGGTTGGTCCTATGATTACATACCTACTGCCACTATTGATTGGTTACACCGGTGGTAAAATGGTTGGTGGTGACCGCGGTGCGGTAGTGGGCGCTATCACAACAATGGGTGTTATCGTTGGTACTGATATCCCAATGTTCATGGGTGCAATGATTGTAGGTCCACTAGGTGGTATCGCAATTAAGAAATTCGATGAAGCTGTTCACGGTAAAGTGAAGAGTGGTTTCGAAATGCTAGTGAACAACTTCTCTGCGGGTATCATCGGCATGATCTGTGCGATCATCGCGTTCATCGTGATTGGTCCTGCGGTTAAGATTCTGTCTGGCGGACTTGCGGCTGGCGTAAACGCAATGGTAGAAGCGGGTGCACTACCTCTAGCATCTATCTTTGTTGAACCTGCGAAAATCCTATTCCTAAATAACGCAATCAACCACGGTATCTTCTCTCCACTAGGTATCCAGCAATCTGAAGAGATGGGTCGCTCTATCTTCTTCCTAATCGAAGCAAACCCAGGTCCTGGTTTTGGTCTTCTACTTGCTTACATGGTGTTTGGTAAAGGTAGCGCGAAGCAATCTGCTGCTGGTGCATCTATCATCCACTTCCTAGGGGGTATCCACGAAATTTACTTCCCTTACGTTCTAATGAACCCACGTCTAATTCTTGCGGTAATCGCAGGTGGTATGGCGGGTGTATTCACTAACGTAATGTTCGATTCTGGCCTTATCTCTCCAGCATCACCAGGCTCTATCTTCGCAATCTTACTGATGACGCCAAAAGGCTCTTACATCGGTGTTGTATTGTCAGTTATCGCAGCAACAGCAGTATCTTTCTTAGTGGCTTCAATTCTGCTTAAAACTTCAGCTCAAGATGACGACGAAGACTCTCTAGAAAAAGCTTCTGCACAAATGAAAGACATGAAAGCGTCTTCTAAAGGTGCAGCAGCAGAAGCAAACGTAAACCTAGCGGATGTAAAAGCAGTTTATGTAGCGTGTGATGCGGGTATGGGTTCAAGTGCAATGGGTGCAGGTCTACTACGTAAGAAAGTAGCAACAGCTGGCCTAGACATTGAAGTAACCAACTACGCAATCAACAACCTACCGGCTGATTCGCAAATCGTTATTACGCATAAAGACCTAACAGACCGTGCTCGTAGCACTGTGCCAGGTGCGATGCATATGTCTCTAAGCAACTTCCTAGACGGCGGCGTATACGACCAACTAGTTGCCGAGCTTGTCGATGCTCAAAGTGGTGAAGCGAAAGTAGAAGCTCCGGCTCCTGCAGCAGCTCCAGCGCAAGAAGGCAACAAGCTTGCACTCACTGACGACAGCATCTTCCTTGGCCTTAAAGCGACTCAAAAAGAAGACGCAATCAAGTTTGCTGGCGAACAATTAGTAAAACTTGGCAACGTATCACCAGAATACGTAGATGGCATGTTTGCTCGTGAAGAGCTTGTGTCTACTTACCTAGGTGAGTCTATCGCAGTACCACACGGCACAATCGAAGCGAAACAGTACGTACAAAAAACCGGCATCGTTTTCTGTCAGTACCCTGAAGGTATTCAGTGGGGCGAAGATGAAGATGATATCGCGAAGATGGTTATCGGTATTGCCGCACAAGGCGATGAGCACAACATGGTGCTGATGGCGATTACCAATTCACTCGATGATGAAGAAGCTGTGGAATGCCTACAGAACACAACAAACCCTGCTGATGTTCTACGTATTCTCAACGGAAACTAAAAAGCTCTAGTCAAGCTCCTGAGTGAAGGAGGCCGGTATCCCCCTACTGGCCTCATTTTCGGTCTTAATCTTTCTAACAAGATTCAGTCTGAATAGCTTACTGCTTAATGCCTAGGGCACATCGTCAAGGCATGTTGTTGAGCAGTTAGCTATCTAGATTCAAATATTTATAAGGTCAAAATTATGAAAGCGTTACATTTTGGTGCAGGTAATATCGGTCGTGGTTTCATTGGTAAGCTTCTTTCTGATGCTGGTATGAAGGTTACGTTTGCTGACGTAAATGAAACGGTTGTAAATGCGTTAATTGAACGCCAAGAATACCCAGTTAAGATTGTTGGCGAAGAGTGTGTTGTCGAAGTTGTTAAGAACGTGACAGCAGTAAACTCAGCGACAAGCGCAGTAGTAGATTGCATTGCTGAGTCTGATCTTGTGACGACTGCAGTGGGCCCTACGGTTCTTAAAATCATCTCTAAGTCTATCGCTCAAGGCATTGAAAAGCGTGCAGCAGCAAACAACACTGCACCAATGAACATCATCGCGGCAGAGAACATGGTTCGCGGTACTAGCCAATTAAAAGCAGCCGTGTTAGAGCACCTTTCTGATGAAATGAAAGCGTTCACTGAAGAGCACATTGGCTTTGTTGATTCTGCGGTTGACCGTATTGTTCCACCGGCAGAAGCGGGCGAAACAGATCCTCTAGCGGTAACGGTTGAAACGTTCAGCGAGTGGATCGTAGATCAAACACAATTCAAAGGTGAGATTCCAAACATCCCAGGAATGGAATGCACTGATAACCTAATGGCTTTCGTTGAGCGTAAACTGTTCACGCTAAACACAGGTCACTTGGTAACGGCATACCTTGGTGTGCTTGCAGGTCATGAGACTATTAAAGACTCTATCGAAGATGACGTAATCCGCGCTGAAGTAACAGCGACGATGGAAGAGAGTGGTGCGGTTCTGATTAAGCGTTACGGCTTTGATCCAGAAGCACACGCTGCCTACATCCAAAAGATTCTAGGTCGTTTTGCTAACCCGTTCCTACGTGATGAAGTAGACCGCGTTGGTCGTCAGCCAATTCGTAAACTGAGCCCGCAAGACCGCCTAGTTAAGCCTCTAAACGGTACATTAGAGTACGGCCTACCGAATGCTCACCTAGTAAAAGCAATCGCTGCTGCGTTCCATTACAAGAACGAAGACGACCCACAAGCGGTTGAACTTCAAGCAATGTTCGCAGAAAAAGGCTTTGCTGAGACATTAGCGCATTATTCTGAGCTGAATAGTGACTCAGAAGTTGTTAAACTAGCGGAAGAAGCTTATCTAGCATTGAAATGATAAACCATCAAAGTGCCACACCAGTGGCACTTTCTTATTGTCGAGCCGTTATGCCAATACAAACAAGCCATGAAACTGAATTACTCGAAGCCCTTTCGGAAGCTGAGAGTGCTAGCGCTTGCCTAATGGCTGCTTATGATGCATTGGACGACACGGTAGATGCCGTATTAAAAAACATCTTTAAGAAAGACGACACTGCAATTAAGTTCGTTGTCGAGCCACTTCTCAACAGTGGTGGGCCGTTAGGCGAGATCATGATTCGTGCTAAGTTGCTACTCGGACTTGGCGTGATCAGTAAAGAACTCTACGATGATCTAGAGGTTTTCGTTACCTTGAAAGAGTGGGCGAAAATACAGGGTGAAGACACCAGCTTTACAGAAGTTGATGTGATATTTGAGCTCAACAAGGTGCACGCGATTCAGCGTATTATGCCTATTGAATACGACCCTGAGATGGTGAAAACCATGTCTGGTCCAATGTTAGAAATGTTCTTGGGTCGACATAACCAGAAAGTGAAATCCACGATCGTTTTGGCTATTACAGACATCATTAACACCTTGTGCCGAGATAACGCGCTGAGTTCTTAGTTTTTGCTATTGAGTTCATAGCTTGAAGCTTTCGCTTGAGCTTACACCTAAAGTGTTTATTTAGCTTATCTAGCTTTAATTCGTTTTATCCATCTTAGAATATACCGTCATTGCGGTTTCTCTTGTTTGAGAAATCGCTTTTTTGTTTTTGTGCTTCTAAAAAATATCCGAAATATCTTCCCATTAAATACAAAAGCAGCAGGCACAAAAAAAGCCACATTCAGTGGCTTTTTCTATTCAAGACGCTCTCTTTATAAAAACGCCCTGCTATTCAAGACTATAGGAATTATAGGTCTTGGATGTTCTCAGCTTCTAGCTCTTGGAAGTAGCGTAGAGTCTTAACTTTTAGCTCTTGTTGAGCTGGCTCATCAGCAACGATGATAGCTTTACGGTGCATCTGTAGAGCTGTAACAGTCCACATGTGGTTTACAGAACCTTCGATAGCCATTTGAAGCGCTTGAGCTTTGTTGTGGCCTAGAGAAAGGATCATCACTTCTTCTGCATCTAGAAGAGTCGCAACACCGATAGTTAGTGCGTATTTAGGAACTTGGTTGATGTCGCCATCGAAGAAACGAGAGTTCGCGATACGAGTGTCTTCAGTCAACGTTTTGATACGAGTGCGTGAAGATAGAGAAGAACCTGGTTCGTTGAATGCGATGTGACCGTCGATGCCTACGCCGCCCATGAACAGGTTGATTTTGCCGTATGAACGGATTTTCTCTTCGTATGCTGCACAGTGAGCATCGATATCTTCAGCTTTGCCGTCTAGCAGGTTGATGTTTTCTGCTTGGATATCAACGTGGTTGAAGAAGTTCTCGTGCATGAATGTGCGGTAAGACTCTGGGTGGTTAGGGTCGATGCCAACGTACTCATCCATGTTGAATGTTACAACGTGCTTGAAGCTAACTTCGCCAGCTTTGTAAAGTTCAATTAGCTCAGCGTAAGTAGTTAGAGGTGTGCTACCAGTAGGAAGACCTAGTACAAACGGACGCTCAGCCGTTGGAGCGAACTTGTTGATTGAATCTGCGATATGACGAGCAGCCCATTTACCTACTTTAGCTTTGTTGCTTAATGGAATAAGTCTCATTGATTTTGCCCCTAGAAATAAAATTTTATAGTGTTCTGAAACATTAATTCGCATTATAAAATAAGTTATCCAGTTCCGCTATTGTTTTAGGTCAAGTTTTTGCTTTTTTCGTCGTAACTGTGACTGGAACTCTCAAAATTGCACAATTATTGTATGGATATTTGGTGGCGTTAAACAAGATTAATACGTTTGTCATATACAGCAATGTTGATCTAATTCAGCACCTGAAAGGGTTGGTGTGTTTCTATGCCTTGATACGATTATTGCAATAATGGCATCGCTCGAACCATTGACGAATTTTGGTGCATTAACGTGTTTCGAGTATAAACAAGCGTTGAGCGTATAGTTGAAACTAGAAAAATAATGATGGCAATGGAGCGCTATCGTGATAAAAGACAGGGGCAGGATGAAGAACGATGAATCTCAGTGGGATGAATACCCATAAGATTGAACGAGAGCTGTGTTTTAGTCACGCTATCGCTATGAATTGTATATAAATATTGGTAAAAATGGATAGGTTGGCTAAACTTACCAATTACAAAGAAGATGTGTGTTTGAAGGCAAAAAAAAGCCCAAAGTGATGAGGTATCACTTTGAGCGATTTTACTAATCTTCTAACACTAACTCACTTTCGTATTCTTCCCTAGATACGTCGCCGCGTTTGCAGCCGTTTAGGGTGTGAAAGCGACGGCGTCCACGAGCCAGTTGAATGTACTTCAACCAAACACGCTCTAACTTGGACTTTGCCTTATGAGGGTGAGACAACACTTTAATGAAGTGTTTTTCTTCTGCATTGATTGGTGCTAGTTCACCAGTTTCAAGTGCAAGCATAGTGTCACCAAACAAGGTTAGGATTTCCTCTTCTGAAAGAGTAAAATCACCCGACTTAGCGAACCCTCTCGGGAATTTAATGGTGTCATAAAAACGTTTTTTTCCGTGTCGGAATTCGGTCTCAGACATATCAGCCTCAGTAATGTGGTTAGATAGAAATTAGTGTTTATTGCTCACGCGAAAATATTGTTAAAAGGCTAAAATAGGAAACAAAATGTTTTTGCCTTTACGATAAACAATCCTAGATCGGCTAGTTAGCAGATTTATTACAGAGATGTATTTGATGGATGTGAAAGTATTTAGAACCTTTCTTGAGGTTGCAAGGGTGCGCCATTTTGGGCGTGCAGCTGAAAACTTGTATTTAACACAAGCGGCGGTGAGTGCGCGGATCAAACAGCTTGAAGGCTATTTTGATACTCAGCTCTTCATTCGTGACCGCAATAACATCAAACTCACATCTTCCGGTGAACGTTTGATTGGTTATGCCGAAGTGATGGTGTCCACCCTACAACAAGCCAAATTTGAGCTGTCGTTAGAGAGTGGTAAAGCCTTGCAGTTAACGCTGGGCGGCACGCCGAATATTTGGGATGCGTATCTGCAAAACTGTTTAAGTGTGGTAACCGACTCTTTTGGTGGTTACGGCTTTATGGCAGAGGTGATGGGGCGCGAGCAACTGAACCGTAATTTGTTAGAACGAACCTTAGATATGGCTTTCGCGTTCGATCAGATCAAAGCAGAAGAGCTGAACTGTAAAAAAGTCGCTGACTTGGTTTTGGTGTTGGTATCAACGCAGCAAGATGATCTGGAATCTGTATTTCAACATAAGTATGTTTATGTGGATTGGGGAACGCGCTTTGGTTCTGAACACGCAGAACGTCACCCTAAAGTGCCAGCACCGTACCTACGTACCTCTACAGCCCGTATCGCCCTCGATTTCATTTTAGAGAAAGGCGGCAGTGCGTATCTTCCGGTGTCTCTAGTCGAACCTTTTATCGATTCGGGTCAGCTGCACAAGGTGAAAGGGGTTGAAGACTGGTATCTCCCAATTTATCTGAGCTACCGTAAAAGCAGTACCTCGGTTGATGCGATCATGCAGGTTGAGAAGTTGGTTAATGAGATTGACCCATCGACGGCTTACACATTGCAGCAAGCCGCTGAACAAGCACCTGAGTAACGGCATTCGCGGTAAGCAGTGGCTTTGCTGATTAGATTCAATAAAAAATGGCTCCCAACTAATTGTATAGTTGGGAGCCATTTTTGTTTTAAACCAGAAATGTACTTCTTTTCGGAACTAGAGATCGTTTCTAATTCCATAAATATCGTTTAAGCCTGGTATGTGTAGCCTTTATTAAAAGCCCTATAGGTTCATTAGATTCTCAATAGACTCTTCAAGAGAGTGTGACATGTACGAATGGATTTGATTGCCATCCGTTGCGTCAATCTCGATCATAGAAATCCCGTTGTCCGCTTTGTCTTCAAGAAAGCTTAGAGACTGCTCGACTGATTGACTGGTGAGAACCTGTTGATTTGATAAAACAATACGACATGTGTGTAGAACCATAGCCTTTTCCTTTTTATATTCGATAGGTCTCTGCATCTTGGCGTGCTAAGTACCGATCGTTGACGTTGTGAGAAGAATGTCCTCTCTAGGTTAAATTTAGTCGAATTGAATAAAATTAAAACCCTTTTTTGTGATTTATCTGACCTTCGCTTCCGAAAGTGGCTAGCGACAATGGTGGTTCACGGTAAACTTTTAGGTATCGGATCAAACGCTATGGTAAGTGGTAAGAGTACGGCATGTCGAAAAAGATCAATCACAACAGCAGCTTAACCAGTGAGCAGTGCCATTTGGCTCGATATGCACGAGATGCTCGCTTTGATGGGATGTTTTTTACAGCGGTGAAAACGACAGGAATTTTTTGTCGCCCGATTTGCCCAGCCACACCACCCAAAGAAGAAAATGTCGAATATTTTTCCCATCAAGCTCAAGCATTGAAAGCGGGATATCGTCCTTGTTTACGTTGTCGACCAGACAGCGCACCTTTTTCGCCGGCTTGGAAGGGCGTCGAAACCACTTTCTTACGTGCGATGCAGTTGATTGATAATGGCGCTCTGAATTCAGGATCTATCGTCGACCTTGCAACGCGGTTAGGTATTTCAGATCGTTATTTACGAACCTTATTCGACAATTACATCGGCGTGTCACCCAAGCAATATAGTCTGTACAGTCAATTGATGTTTGCCAAGCAGTTGCTGCACACCAGTAGCATGAGCATTACTGATGTCGGCTTTGCTAGTGGCTTCAATAGTACGCGCCGTTTTAATGATGCCTTTCAAAAAGAGCTGCAGCTTTCGCCAAGCCAAATTAGGCGAGCGAAGCCAAGTGACACTCAGAGTAATCATATTCAGCTTGGTTTTCATGGACCCTTAGATTGGAACCACTTGTTGAGGTTTTATCGACGAAGAATGATTGAGGGCTTAGAAGGCGTTGGCGAAGATTATTATAAGCGCACGGTAAATGTGAATGGTTCTAAAGGCTGGTTCAAGGCCACCTTAGTAAAAGAAAACCGCTTAGATATTGAATTTGAGTTGGACGATATAAGCCAATTAAGAAGTTTGATTGCTAACATTCGACGTATGTTCGACCTTGATGTCGATATTGCCAAGGTTGAGGCTTTTTTTATGACCATTGATCCTAACTTGGTTGCCAAGAGTGGTATCCGTATTCCTGGCGTTTGGAGTGCTTGGGAGGCTGGTGTAAGAGCGATTCTAGGGCAGCAAGTCTCAGTAACAGCAGCGATCGGCCAACTCAACTTACTGGTGCGAGAGATTTCTGGTACGCATCAAGCTTCTGTTTTACAAGAGTTGGCTAATTCCCAAGAGTGCTCTGAATTACAACAAATTGCTTATGCATCTGAGAAAGCGTATTTCCCAACACCTAAACAAATAGCTGATGCTGATGTGAGCTTTTTAAGAATGCCGGGAAGTCGTAAGGAAACTTTAAAGCGTTTTGCCGAATACATGGTCGACAACGAAGCCGAACACCCTTCTAAGTGGATTGACCTAAAGGGCATTGGGCCTTGGACGATTCAGTACGCGCTGCTCAGAGGGCTAAGTGAGCCTAACCACCTGTTGATTAGCGATTTGGTGGTGAAGAAGTTCATTGAGCATCGCTCTACGATTAATACAGAGAGTGTTTCGCCTTGGGGTAGTTACGCCACGTTCCACTGTTGGAATCAGTCTTAATCGGAATACTAAGCTAGGAGATATCATGGACAACCGTTTTACTTACTATGAGAGCCCATTGGGAACCGTGACGTTACAGGCGAACGATGAAGGCTTGCTCGGCCTTTGGTTCGAGACACATACCACCAAGCCGGAACCGTTGGGTGTTCAAGATGATAGCTTTCCGATCTTTGCATTGGCTATCGAGCAGCTTAATCGCTATTTCTCGGGCGAAGCTATTCAGTTTTCTGTGCCGATTGCAGCCAAGGGCACGCCATTTCAGCAGTCGGTTTGGCAGGCGCTGACGACCATTCCTTATGGAGAGACTTGGAGCTATGCACAACTGGCCGATGCGATAGGCAATCCGAAAGCCGTTCGTGCTGTGGGTTTGGCGAATGGCAAAAATCCGGTTTCAGTGATTGTGCCGTGTCACCGTGTGATTGGTAAAAACGGCAAACTGACGGGTTATGCAGGTGGCGTAGAACGTAAACAGCACTTATTGGTGATAGAGGGAAGAGAGCAAGACTAGCAAGCGATTTAGCCATGAGCCTGTCGAGATGCTGGCTGAATATCTCGTACTACTTAATGGTGAAGGCGAGTGGTTCTTAAAATATGACTTTGCATTAAAATCAACGCTTTCTAGGAAATATCGATTTGGTTGCATATTCTTTGACTATGTTCTCTAGGCAAGGATGCCCAAATGAATAGATTCCCCTTACTAATATCTGGCTGCAGCTCTGCATTATTGCTAACTGGCTGCTTAACCGACACGAGTCGCCCCTTCGAAGTACCACAGCTTGTTTTGTTCAAAGGCATGTATGAGAACGCTGAGAATGGCAGCTATTTAGTGTTCGAATCGGGGCAAGTGACTTATCAAACTATGGGTAATACCGTTACCCGCACGTATCGTGTCGAAGATGATTTGATCAACATTAAATTAAATTCCGCAAATAGTCGAGTTGACCCTGGATTGGTAATGCGGATTCAACATCAAGGTGCGGTACTCACCTGCAACCGCTGCCCAGCGATGCAACTAAGCAATGTCTGGACAAGGGTTGAGAAGCCTTTGGGCGAGTTGTCTAATTAGAAAAGAGCGCTGTTAAGCCATAAGTGAGCGACGATACTGACGGCATAACCTATCATGATCACTGGCATCCATTTTAAGTGCCCAAAGAAGGTGTATTTCCCATGCGCTGCCCCCATCAACGCCACGCCTGCTGCACTACCAATAGACAACAAGCTGCCCCCAACACCTGCAGTTAAGGTAATCAATAGCCAGTTACCTATCGACATCTGTGGCTCCATGGACAGCACCGCAAACATCACCGGAATGTTATCGACAATAGCCGATAAGATCCCCACCATGACGTTGGCCCAAATTGGATCCCATTGGCTATACATCACGCCCGAGGCTAATTCCAAGTATCCAAGTAAACTCAAGCCACCGACACACATTACGACGCCGTAGAAGAACAGCAACGTGTCCCATTCGGCATGCGAAACTCTTCGAAATACATCGAATGGCACAACAGAACCGAGTCGTTTCAGGGCGCCTTCATCGTTATTGGCGATCGCCACCGCTTTTTTCTTCGCGAGTGAGTTGGGTAAAGTCTTACGTAAGTAATAACCAAAGAACTGCAGGTAGGCGAGTCCCATCATCATCCCCATCACAGGAGGGAAGTGGAGTACGGCATGGAAAGCAACCGCGGTCGCTATTGTCATGATGAACAAGAATACGATTCGTCTTGCACCACGTTTTAATTCAACGTGTTGATGAACCGTGTCGGGCTGAGTCGTAGGTACAAAATAAGACATGATCAACGCAGGGACGAGGTAATTCATCACCGAAGGGATAAACAAAGGAATGAACTCACTAAAACTCACATAACCAGCCTGCCACACCATTAGCGTTGTGATGTCACCGAATGGACTGAACGCGCCGCCAGCATTGGCGGCTATCACGATATTCACACAAGCGAGATTAACGAATTTAGGGTTAGAGCCTGCAACCTTGAGAACAACGGCACACATCAATAGAGCTGTCGTAAGGTTGTCGGCAATAGGCGAGATAAAGAAGGCCAGAATACCGGTTATCCAGAACAGAGAGCGGAAATTGAAGCCTTTGCCTACCATCCACGCTTGCAGCGCATCAAACAGTCTTCTCTCTTCCATGGCGCTAATGTATGTCATGGCGACGAGCAGAAAGAGTAATAGCTCGGCGTATTCCAGAAGGTTGTGTTCGAGCGCTTGTTTGGCGACTTCAACAAGGTTGTGTTCTTGGTAGGTAAAACCAATGATTATCCAGATCAGGCCCGCTGCAAGTAGAACCGGCTTGGATTTTCGGAGTTTTAGGTATTCTTCCATCATCACCACGATGTAGGCGACAACGAAAATAGTCAGCGATAGGTAGCCAGCAAATGAACTGGTTAGCTTAAGTGGCTCTCCCAACTGAGAAGTGGCAGCAGCTGCTACCGTTGAAAAGAAGAATAAAGAGAGAACAGCTGAAAGCTGGATACCTAGCATGGATTACGCTCCGAAGTTAATAAGTTATTAACACGGGTAAAAGCGTAGACCTAAATAAGCATGTGGGGTGTGATAGATATCTTAATAATTCAATAGATTATAGTGAAAAAGAAAGACGGTGGCGAAAGTATTAGCTTTGATGGATACTCCTGGCAACTCAGGCTTAGCATTGATTGCGTCGCTTCAAAGTACTGATGCTGGCGCGGGGCGATCGTTAACTTCTTCTCTTCAGGTACAGTACTGTTCACCCTTCCAGTTATGGATGGTTCTTTGGCGGTAACTTCGTCAATTGGCCTAGCGGTTGCTGTGATGTTTATCTTCAAGTTTGTTGGTGCAATACATGGGACGTATCATGGGACCAATTGGTATTGAAGGTCGCTATATTCCAGTGATGATCGCGATTTCAGTATTGAATGCCTTTGGTGCAATGTTCTTGATGAACATTATTTTGTAACGTGACTTTGAACGGTTAGTTGCGAACAGCTTTCAGACGTTACAAAAAAGGAAACCCCGTTTGGCTTTCACCAAACGGGGTCTATTCTTTTCGTAGCCATCCTGCTACTGCGCGTTACTTATCTTTCAATAGGTAACTGGTGCTCCCTGCATCGTTCCTTGACTTGGCTAAATCCTTTAACCTATCCAATTCATCGCCTTCCTAGCGGTGTCCTTGCTAACTCATCATCCTGACAAGCGACTCTATCCTAGAGCAAAACTTCCTTGCTGATAACTCATCCTAAGTCATCAAATCTTCATCCTGAAGATACCTAATCCGTTAGGCTTTTTCCTGTTCCTGCCAAAACTCCCTGTCGACATGTGTATTAAACACTGCAGAGGCTTTACTCACAATCCACCTCAAGAAATAAATGTACTCACTAACCGAAAGAAATATGCGTGGATTCATACAAAACAAGGGGTTGGGTTTGTATTTTAGGAATTTTCTGCGAAGCTTGATTGTGATCTCTTACGTTCGGTGTGAGAGATCTCTTACAAGTGCTCGGGCGTGATTATCATTTTATCTTGGCGGTTAATGTCGAAAAGATAGAAAAGAACACTGAGTTAAGACAAAACAATAGGGAAATATGATGGTTACAGCACTTTACGCAGCTCTGCTGACGGTAGTAATGATTTGGTTGGCGATTGAAGTTATTAAGCAAAGACGAATCAATCTTGTTGCTCATGCCGATGGCGGTGTTGAGTCGTTACAGATAGCACGTTCGGCACAAAGTAACGCGATGGATTACATCCCAATCACGGTGATTTTGATGGGGTTGCTAGAGATGAATGGGGCTGGTGTGTGGCTTATTCATGTCATTGGTGTGGCGTTTATTCTGGGGCGAGTGATTCACGCTAAAGGGATCTTAGCGAAGAATTTCAAAGGCAGAAAAGTGGGTATGGTGTTAACGCTTATCTGCATGATCTCTTTGATTGTCCTAAACTTAGCTTACCTACCTTTTGATAAAATGTTCTAGGGAGCATTATGGCGTTGCGTCTTCCTCCTGCTTGGGCGATTGTCCTCGCAGGCTTGATACTCAACATCATGGCGATTGTCATGTCGAGCTTGGTGCTCGATAAAATTGAAGCTGAGAAAGCGGAGTACAACGATCGCAAATACGGCAATGTGTACTCAATACAGCTTGCTTGGAATACGATTGAAACCCTAGAGCGCAAGCGTGAAGCGATTTTGATTCACCTTGATAAACTAGAAACGGTGCAGCCGACCACGGTTCTCGACGAAGCACTGCGTGGGCAACTTAGGCGTTGGGTGAGTAGCGAAGTGCCAAGTATCTCTTTGGCTCACTTACCGAAACTGATGATGCTGATAAACAGTGCACAAGAAGCGCAACGAACTCGAATCGATGATTACTATTTGGATAACCTGACCTTGGTTGAGTTAATCCAAAGGCTTGATGAGAAAATGGCTTTCTATAAGAACATCGCCCTGTTTCTTCAAGTATTTGGCTTGGCGCTTATCTTAGCTCGCGACCTCGCTAGAAGACCTTAATCTTTAACCTTAATGCCTCCATTTACTTATCGACTTGTATCGTTAGCGAGACTCATTTGGCAGGTTAGGGTGCTGTTGGCCTTGGTACTTTGGTAACTGTTCTTTTAGCCCCTTAAACGTGCTCAGTGCACTGCCTATCGATAACTTGTTCATCAACCAATTTGGCAAGATGCCCCCTGCGTTCGCATACGCGGTGTAGGTGATGTAGGTATTGCCATTAGTCAGCGGTTGCAGTGTCCAAAGTGCGTCCACATCGTAGATTCGAATGTACCCCGACTCTTTCGCCAAATAGTTCGACGCATCCTTTATCGACAAAACAAACTGCCCACCCTCGATGCTGTATTTTGAGTAGGTCACCATGTCTCGATCTCTGGCAGGCCACGGTGCTTTGAATTGGGTATAGACGATGTTTTCATCTTCAGATATCTGCATCAACACACGGCTTTGCGATACATTATCTATCCAGTTTGGCACGTTCTCACTGTCTTCCAATAACAGTAAAAAACCGGAGTAAGTGGTGGGCGTTTGCATCTGTGCTCGTATTTCGACCAAGCCTTCGCTGTGTGGCCTTTTATCAATCATGATGCCATCTTCACTTTTGACGAACTGCCATGGGTTGGCATAAGTCAGTGTCGATAGGGCGCAGAGGCCGAGTACCAAAATCTTAGGTAATGTCATTATTCTTCCATAAAAAGAAAAGCTTATCTGCTAGGAGTATAGAATAGAAATGGACTTAGTAGGTGTTGCCAATCGCTTTGGGTTGGCCTCTTTGGGGAAAATCCCAATGAAAACGGAAGCGTTCGGTCGCTTCCGTTTTATTCTTGGGCAATGGATAAGCGCTGTAGGCTAGAGCTTATAGGCTTCTACGGTTTTGATGGTTGTCCAGTTGCTGTTGGCGTCTTGGATGAACTCTTGTGTATTCTCCAGCCAGCGTTTCTGAACCGATTTGTCTAAGTTCAGATACAACTTTCCATCTTCCAACTTC
>NZ_MAKD01000140.1:0-1994 GCF_001691235.1 Vibrio sp. ZF57
TCACAATAATTCATCAATCTTAATTAGATCACATTTTTACTTTAATTGGTATAAATCATAGTGTTTCGCACGTCAGTCGAATAACTTACACAAAAGATTTTCCCGCAGCCCACAGCTCTTAGCTCAGGTGTTCCCCAAAACCAACTCATGATTAGGACTACATCATTTCTGATTCCAAACGTATATAGCTTTAAGTTTAGCATTCAGATACTCGAGCCATACGCGCTGTAGATGTTTCCTTTATTAAGTGAGCGGCTCTCAGTGTTAGTTAACAGCCTTTCGGCTACGAAATCTGACTTCTGCTCTATCTGTGAATCTATAGGATACGTGTAATTAGGGCTCTATCATGGAGGCTTCTCTTAAGAACGCTAGAGCTCATAATGAGTCGACTTAATGTCTCTTGTTATGCATTGAGCTTAAAACCACTCTCGATGGTATTGAGCGACTCGTTCTAAGTACTTCAAAGGGTGAAAGTAGGCTAGATTCAGCTTAAAGGTGAGAGTCGCTAAGTGTGTTCCCAAGTGGTGCCTGAGGGGTATATAAGCTAAGAAATAGAGCATCCCTCGTATTCGTGAAGTGACGTTTATCACCCTGCGGATTTAGATTCCTTGGTTCTAGGTGCTGGTATATTAGGGGTTACCACTCTGTCTTCGATTTTGATGTGTTTGTTGACTCGATATTAATCAGTCGTGTTGACCGTTTTGCTCTGAGCATATTGATTTCTTGCTGGTTAGTTCAAGCTATGTTTTGGTTATTGCGACTAAGATGAAGCTAGAAGGTCACTACTGTTTGCTTAGTAGAAATAAAAATCCCCCAAATCATTGGCGGATAGTTTTGTGATTCTTTTCAGAATTAGATAAAGCCTTAAACCTAATGGGTCGAATTATGAAATTGAGTTTTAACTTTGAAGATGCGAGCCAGATCTTTGTGGGATCTTTTGCCTTGGCCGTGCCGATTTCTTTTTCTGAAGAGGCTTGGAAGTTAGGGGAGACTTTACCTACCGCTAATCTATTGCTGCTATTTTTACTGTCTGCGGTGTTCTTAGGCTTCTATACGTATGAGAGTGTCTTTCAAAAAGATGTTGTTGCTCGGTTGCCGGTGTTTATTTTCAGAATAGTGATTGCTTATGTTATGACGGCATTGGTCGTTGCTTTGGTACTGACTTGCCTGGACAAATTACCTCTATTGAGTGATCCCGTCGTATCGATCAAAAGAGTGATTGTTATTTCAATGCCAGCCTCTATGGGCGCTATTGTAGTGGATAGTTTTGATAAAGAGTAATCTGTGTATCAATTTGTATTGAAGTGTCTTACAGAGCTTTTCAGCGCTTACTTGATTCGTTATTTAGCTTTCTTACCTCCAAACTTAGTATTGATTTTTTCAACCGATCTCCTAGTCAATAAAATGAGTAGCAACGTACTGTGACTGACTCTTACGTGAATGTGTCGTTTGTTGTTGGGAGATTTTGAAGAGCATTAAGTAGCGAAGATTTGTAGCTTTGGAAGGATATAAAAACGGTTGGTTTCTGAATTGAATATGGTATTTGAAAGGTGAGGGTAGTTGTATTAATAAGTTAGGATCTTTAGATGCAAAAAAGCCGCATCAATGATGCGGCTTCTTTTAATTGGCTCCCCTTGCAAGACTTGAACTTGCGACATACGGATTAACAGTCCGCCGTTCTACCAACTGAACTAAAGGGGAATTGATTGTTTAGTCTCTAATCAAGAGAATGGTGCCGACTACCGGAATCGAACTGGTGACCTACTGATTACAAGTCAGTTGCTCTACCTACTGAGCTAAGTCGGCATCATGAATCAAAAAGCTTATGCTTGATGATTAACTTGGCTCCCCTTGCAAGACTTGAACTTGCGACATACGGATTAACAGTCCGCCGTTCTACCAACTGAACTAAAGGGGAATTATTCTTAAAGCTTTAAAGAAATGGTGCCGACTACCGGAGTCGAACTGGTGACCTACTGATTACAAGTCAGTTG
>NZ_MAKD01000141.1:0-355 GCF_001691235.1 Vibrio sp. ZF57
TTACTACGCGAGGTCTCGTTCCACGAGTAGCCCAAAGACGTGTTGTTGTGTTCTGCTGACCAAACCTAGCTTCGTCTTGAAACCAGACATCAACACTCTCTAGCCCAATATGGCCGGGGATCTTAAGGATCGTTTCGATTTGGAATTTTTTTAAAATCGTCCTGTATTTGCTGTGATTGTTTAGGGTGTTTGGAACGAGAAGTTATCCAAGAAAAACCCATGTGGTCGAGGAGATAATAGATGGAATTAGGGTGGTAGTGCTTGTCAAAGTGTTTAACGATGTAGTCATGTATATCGCTTCCAACAAGGCGGCCACCAGAAGGTGATTCAGCTTCTTTTTTTATGAAGGCACTGA
>NZ_MAKD01000142.1:0-13850 GCF_001691235.1 Vibrio sp. ZF57
CGATTGTTCTGGTTAAACTCTAGGAACGTGGCCAATATCAGTTGACCACTACAACCCAACCCATAGCCACTATTTACTCACCAACAATAGAAGGGACTGACTCCTTACATGAACACCTGCGAGACGCCTTTGAGTTCGACTTTAAAGATGAGAATGGCAGCGTAGAGATTCAAGTTCAAGTCCATATTTATTACTAGCTATCCCTAGATGGATACTTTTTCTAATCTGAGTCGAGTCATGTAGATGAATATCACTAAAGGATTTCTGTCCATTCTCGTGCTAGAAGGGCTGATCATCGTAACGCAGAAATGCCCCTAAACGTGTTTAGAGCATAAGAAACTATCAATAGATTAATTTGTGTGTAAGCCTGCTGCACCAGTTTTTTTAGTCCCAGATACGACAAAGCCACAGGCAATGCCTATGGCTTTGTAAACAGCTACAGAATGTTTGTCATTCAAATCGAAGAGGGAACACATTCTGTGTGCAGCGTCGGGTGTTTTATCACCAAAGTATATGGAAGGGAAAGCACCTAGACTTATCATATGTCCTCGGTGGTCTGCTTTGCAATAAAGCCAAGTTCAATTCGATACAATTACTTCTGGCCAGACAGTAAATAGTATCTCCAAGAAAAAGCAGGGATACCCGAGGCTCTCAACGTTAGTTTAAAGCTAAGAACTGTATGTGGCAAGCTTACTTCTGCCCCATTATTGGGTAGACCTTTTACTCATTCACATCCTGTTCACGGGGTTTTGCCCTACTAGAAGTTATCCATTCTTCTAATGCTGTTCGTCGTAAATCCCCGTGTTGTATCACGGGGGTAAATTCGACCTATCTATAAACACTCACACAACCCTGCTCTAGTTCCAAGCTTGCGCGCTAGTTCGTTGCCTCGAACGAAACGGATAAATTTTATGTTATTAATTTCATTTGTATGCATTAGATGTTGTTCTTAAAAAAAGAATGTTAGTAGAATTGCATTAATAAAAAATAAGAATAAAGGTGTTTTAGGTGAATTTTCCAGAAGTAGACAAATTGTACAAATATCAGAGTTATAATATGAATTCTGTAGCCTCAATCATCAATAATGTAAGCTGGGCTGCAAAACCAAGTACGTTCAATGATCCTTTTGATTGTGCAGTTTCTTTGATCCCCGAAATTGATCAGAAAGCGATGTTCGAGCTTATTCTAGAGGAAGCTTCTAGTAATGGAGTTGAAGGTATATCAAATGAATCTATAGCTGGATACAAACAACACTTTGAAAAAGGTGGCTTTGATAACTTAAGCATAGATGTTGTTGAGCGTGATGGTATGTGTCAAAACTTATCCAATCGCTTTGCAGACTTAATTCAAGATATTGGTGTAATAAGCTTGAGTGAGGTGGACAACCATATATTGATGTGGAGTCATTACGCAGATCAGCATAAGGGCTTCTGTATAGAGTATGAGAGAACTGAAAGTAACCTGTTAGGTGGCAATTCTACATTGCCAATTCGTTATACTGATAAACTTCCTGTTTTTTCATTGCAGTCTATTGTCAAAAGTAACCCACAAGACAGAAAACACTATATTCATTCTCTTGTACTTTCGAAAGCGCTCGAGTGGGCATATGAGAGAGAGTGGCGCTATTTACATACGCATGGCAACAGGCCTGTTGAACTAAAAGCTAATATCTCAGCAATCATTTTTGGTGCTCGTATGCCTGTAGAACAAAGAGCCACTCTTGCCGATTTAGTCAGTAAGTACCACAACTCAGTTAAGCTAAAGCAAGTTGAACTTAAAAAAAACGGCTTTGGTTTAGAGGTCGTTGACTACATTCCTTGTTCAAATAAAGCAGCCTCTGAACCGAAAAAAAGAAAGTTTGAGCACTTGCTTGATTTTGACTTATAACAACGGTTAGGTGTTTGGAAATTAAATGCTCATACAAAAGCCGAACTCAATGAGTCCGGCTTCTTTGTCCCTGACGTACGGCATAATGAATATGCACCATTAAACATAATCAGACAAAGTGCGCACTGTACAAAGGCGTATTAATTGGCAAATTTGCCTTATAAAAAGTTATTCATGAATCACTAATATTAGAATTCCTGAAACTCATTTTTGTCCAGAGGCATGCTGACGGGGTATGAAATACGAAAATGCCCCATTCTTTGTTTCAACAAATAACCAATCACCTAATTGGCATATCATTTAACTGATTTCTTCTAACAGGTTCATTAGTTGATACTGACTATCTGGTAATTCAGTCATAATGACAGGGAAGAACGGCACACACTCACCATATTATTCAGTAAGATACGATTATTTATTCGCCAGTAATTAGTCGGACTTGTATAGGAATAAGTGCCATGAGTATATCGGATATAAAAGTAGTAGAGTTTCATCAAAAGCAAGGTGGTCAGTCTATCGCTGCCGATGAGCTAAGAAGCTACTTGATTGACAGCGGTTCAATATCTAAATTTCATGATGCGCTACCTGATGAGTTGCAACGAATACTTGCTCCTTTTGTGGAAAAAAGCCCGAATGCTTACCTCAACGCATTAAAATCTCAATTAAAATCAGAAAGGTGGGTGGCAGTCAACGCGGCATCCTCCGTGCCTGCCTCTTCTTATAAAAGTGCGTACTACCCACCGGTACAACAAGAGCCTAAACTCGTAAGCACCCAAACCACCGTCAGTAATACAGAAGAAGACCAAAGACAGGATCTTGAATACACTTTTGAGCTCTCGTGCTCTCAGTCGTCTTTTAGTTCACATGTTGGATGGGATGTGGCGTTAGCTAAAACGAGTACGTCACCGATGCATTCTCGTTGGAGCGAGCAAGAAAACGAGCACAGCACGCAATTGGTGGCCAGCATAAAAGAGGATGCGCTAAGGACGCTTGCATTGTCATCGAGAGATTCTGCAGTACCCTTATCAATCCCTGACGTCTCAGCCAAACCTAAAGGGACGAACGCACTCAATGAAGCCTTCCTCGCAGTGATGCCGGCTGTACAGTTTGGTGAACGACTAGGGCTTGCCACTCAAGGGTATTATTACCACTTTAGTGAAGGCAAGCTCGTTCAAGAGTACAAAATCATCGGTAATGGTAATTGTCGGTTCTGCCTGACCTATTCGGATGAACTCACACTTAGCGATGAGCTTCGTCCTACCGCTTGGCAAAGTGCGATACCGATTCAATGGCGTGTCGATAATCAGGTGTTGGACAACCAGCACTTACTCTATCTTCCTCGTAAGTTGACACAAGATGAGTTTTCTTCGGTGAATCCAGCGTGGCTCAATGAGCAAGGACTTGCGTTGAATATTTCAGAACTTGTGGATGTAGGACAAGGTAAGGAAACCCCGAATGAACGATATCATGTCCCACTGAATTGCCATTACCCACACCCTGGCCGTTTATTACATGGGACAGAGATTGTCGCCATCAATAGTCCCAGTCTCGTTGCCAAAGGTATTCCGGTCATCAATCTTCGCCCTGAAAAACTCTTTCGTATCGGCGTGTTTTTTGATGGGACGGGGGCCAACGATAAGAATGACGCTTACAAAGAGCAGCGTGGAAATAAGTCACGCAGCAATGTGGCGCGTTTGTTTGCGGCTTATCCGCAAATTCAAGGTGAATCAGCAAAAATTTATGTGTCCGGTGTCGGCACCGTCGACATTGAAGACGACAGTCAGCGCCCCGCCATCATCGATGCCGAAAAAGATGAAACCGGACCAGAGCAGGCGCTTGGGGTGAGTGCACAACAGGCGTTTGATGGAAACCTTGCTGATGCTATCGCGGGTATTAGTGGCAAAGTCTTGCTTAACTATGTTGATGGTGAGAATGGTGCGTTTTACAAATGGCAGAGTTTGCTTAGTCAGTTGCAGCGCACTATCGATGAATTGGAGCAATCCGGCTCTTATAATGACATCACCCATATCGTTTTTGATGTTATCGGTTTTAGCCGAGGTGCGGCATTATCTCGTCACTTTGTTAATGCACTGTACCAAGGATTTCCGGATTACCATCGACCAGTTGCGGGCAAGCAGACGGATGTTACGGTTTACCCTCATCTATTGGGTAATGAAACCAACAAAAAGTTTTCAGAAGAAGGTGGTTATGAACGCGATGATACGAAAGGCGTCAGCGTAAGGTTCTTGGGGTTATTTGATACCGTAGGGTCGTTTTACTTAGCGGGGAATAACGATGAAGGTAATTTTCAGCTGGGCCTAGAGCCGACGATGGTCACCACGGTCTTGCAGTTGGTTGCAGAGCATGAGTATCGAAAAAACTTCCCATTAACTTCACTGAGTCGTGATAATTGGTTACCCGATAATTTCCACCAAGAACACTTCCCTGGATGCCATACCGATGTGGGAGGCGGTTACCCTTCAATTGAGCAATATGAGAAAGAGGGACTCCCTGACTATGTGGGCTTTCCGGTGAGCAGTACCTATAACCGTAACAAAATAAAATCAGAAATCATTGATATCGTGCACGCTAATTTTGCATATCCTGGGGGAAGTTCAGATAAGGCTACGATGATAGAGCGCACTCGCCAAGCAAAAGACGCCGAATGGAAAAAGACATGCCGACAACGGTTTGGTCATTACGGTGAGGTAAAAGAAAAAGACAACACGCTCTATTATTATCACTTTAAACCCGTGAGTAATGCGATAGCAGGACTAGCCCTTGAACGCATGAAGCAGCAAGGAGCAATGGTTGGCATTGATTGGTTTGAAGATGATTATCAGGAAAACCTAACCCCTGACTATGTCACCGATGAGCTTTGCCAATCTTTATGGGGTGAATTATCAACCAAGCCATTGGGAGAAATAACCGTTGAAGATTGGAAAGCAACACTTCAGTCACCGGTGATCTTTGATAACTATATCCACCGCTCTCATGATACGGTGATGAATCCCCCTTATAAGACGATAGCTGAAACGATTATAAATGGCATTACGACAGATGAAAAAACAGAAAAAACACCAGAGCGGAGAATTTGGGACAATGCCTAAGCACTTAATCACGCTACTCTTCATAGCAGTCGTCACCTTAAGTGGCTGTCAAGAAGAGCAGCCGTTAATAAAAGCGACCATCGGTAATGCTGGCAGTATTAGTGGAAACTACGGGATCCGAGATGTCGCTATTCAAACCACAGGCGGTGGATGGACAGGCTTTGGTTATGGTGGCGTTAATGGTTACCCTGGAGCCAGTGCTGACATCGGTAAAATGGGTGTCCCAAAATACATCAAAGGAACGTGGCGTAAAGGCCGCAGCGACAAGGGTGAAACATTAACTTACTACCGTATTGATGCGCCGATTGACGCTGAATTAGCTGAGAAGAAAATACGTACTTTGCAGAACTATTATAAAGACTACCAGCCTACTCTAGCTTCAATGCAGGTCATCGTAGATGAAGAGCGTATCCAAGTTATGTTTACTGTTGGCTGTTATTCTTACAGGATGGATTGTTCACCAAGTGAAGATGCGGATCCAAATGGATGGGTGGTGATGAACCCATCGAGTACCACTGAAGTGGTTGTTTTGTTTGATGATAAAGGTGAATCTTCGCCTGTACCGTTTGAATGATGGATACCGGCAAGACAGTACTTCAAGTTTAGTGGTTTGAGATACTTGCAGTTATTAATGGTTTCCTAATTTAGAAGAATCACAAGAGTCAGTCAATCACGGCTGACTCACTTTTGCCCCAAGATGTGTTTAGAGCGCAAGAAACCACCATGAGATTTATTTGTGAAACAAGCTGTTTCCTAATTGTCCAACAGGTTGTTGGACAAACTCTAGTAACCAATTATGCAAGAGGGTCTTGCATAATTGCGAAACAGGTTGTTTCGTAAATCACCTCTGCTCCAACCCGGTTCTGATCTCTTCGCTTCGGCAATAGAACTAACTAATGTGCAAAATATGCACATTGCTTATCAAGCAACTATCGAGGATTCCTCGGTAGTTGAACTGTTGCAATAATTGCCCGAGCAACGAGAAAGCTCAGTGATTGCAGATTCTGCAACAACTCATATCTGCCCCTTTTCTAGTTAGACGCTCATTTCGCAGTGTGCGAATCGCAACCTGCGGAATGAACTTCTCTTCCCCTTAAAGTATTTATAAACCATACATTTACGTGGTAAATCTAAAGGGTTCTAGCTTAGCTTGTCTAAAACACAGACACGACCATAACTACAAAAAGTAGCTCTATTACGCGCGACCAGCGGTCAATAGTAGTTGGTATTGACCGCCTTCAGTTCGGAATGCGTTTTCTAAAAAAAACGACAACTTTTGCACCTGCAATTAATTATTACAAAACATACGCTTAGGTTGCTTTTTATTGTCGGATTTTACGGTGAAATTGACAGGTAACCAACAGGGTTGGAAGCTTTACTAAGCGGCTTTCCGACAGCAAACATTATTCTCAATTTTCTATTTTACGTGATAACTGTAGCTTCAAGCTTGTCTGACTCGTTTGTGCCCCAAAGCTTGTCTTAAAACAGCTCATACCTTACAGCCGGTAACTCACTATGCTATAAATCATCTAATGTTACTTTCAATCGAGGAGCGAGCCATGAGCCGTAAACCACTTTCAGAAAAAGAACTGCTTGAGGGTATTACACCCAAAACAGCACACGCTGATGAACTCGCGACTACAAATGAAAAAGATTGGGGATCTTATTCTGAAGATACGGATAAAGCAGAAAGCGATTTTCTTGTTCAAAGATACGATGCTCTTAACGACACCCGAATGGAAAAAATGCTAAAAATGGCTGAACGCTTTAACAAAAGCGGGAGTGTCGATAGGGAAACTCTCATGAAAGTTAAAGGACTTACTGAATCGGAAATACCGTCAGAAAACGAGTACAGGATGGTTTTAAAGAGGATTGAAACCATATTCGATGCTGAACCAGGCACACCCGAAGGTGACGAACTTGAAATGCTAGTGACATGGGTGGAAGCGTATGAAGAAGAGCACTACCCATTTTAAGCTAGTTAGCCATCTGCTGACTCATCTTTGCCCCATTATTTGTTAGACTAAATACTCAATCAAATACTATTAATAAAAATGATCATACAAATACTAATGTGAGCCTGATAAGCACATTTCTTGATGAAATCTACTTATGCTCTTTCTCCATACTTTGGGAACTCTACTATAAACGTATTCCTACTATTTTCTCTGGGAATGAGCTCAAGTGTTGCACGGTGTAGTGCAGTAATGTCTTTGCAAATTGACATCCCTAAACCCGCACCGTCGCCATGTTCGGAATGACCCCGATAAAACTGTTCGAAGATTCTTTCACGAGTTTCTTTCGGGATGTCTGGGCCAGTATCGGAAATTAAAACTTTGATTGTATTATTTTTCTCTATGACGCTGACTTGGATGTCACTGTGTTCGCCGGAGTAACGAATCGCATTATCGACGAGGTTACGAAATAACACCTCTAACAACATTCGATCACCTGATATAGCGATGTTGGAAGATGATAAACTGATGTCTTGCTTATGCTTCAATGCTAACGGTGCCAAATCAGCAACAACGGTTTGCAACAAAGGGGTTAGTTCAACGGTGTCGAATACACGTTCTGATAAGCTATCTACTTTAGCTAAAGTCAGTAGCTGATGGATAAGGCGGTCAGTGCGTTCAATGCCTTGCAGAATGTTGAGTAAATCTCCTCTCAGTTGCTCCGGATCATTACTTTCAAGCGCATTTTCTACGTTAAGACGAAGGATTGTTAGTGGGGTTTTTAGTTCATGCGCTGCAGCACGTGTAAAGCGTTTCTCTCTTTGCCAGGCTAACTTTAGTTCAGAGAGGAGAGAGTTGAGCGAATCGACAAGTGGTGCGAGTTCAACGGTGTTGTCTTTTACATGAATGCGATCTAATCGGTGTACGTTTCTTTGTGTGATGGCGGTGCGCAGGTCGTTAATCGGTCGGAAATGTTTATCGATCAACCAAAACAGCAAAAGCAACAAAGTTGGTAGTATCAGCAATTGTTCTATTGATGTGGATAGGGCAATTTCGTGGATGATCTCTTTACGTATCTTGTATTTTTCTGCAACCACGACGTATTCATTATCATGTTTTGTTTGTGGTAGTGAAATCTGAAATGTACGCCATTGTGTAGCGTCTTTTACGATATCAGCGTAGCCGTTATTATCAAAGGACGTAGAGAGTGCGTGCAAGCTTTGATCAGAGCTCCAGATTAGTGTGTTGTCTCGATAGAATTGAAAAACCAAGTTTTGTTCATAAGGGTGGCCGAACTTTGTGACATTGTCGTCGTCAGACTTTGACATTGACTCAATGTTTTCCATCCACTCATTAAATAATTCTCGATGGTTAGCGAGAGTCCTCTCTTCCGTTGAAATTGAGAGCGTCAGCAACATTAATTTTGCGGATTGTCCAAGCCTAGCGTCATAAACTTCTTCGACTTCGTGCTTCGCAGATTGGAAACTGAAATAAAGTGAGATGAGTAAGAGAACACTTACCAACACGACTACTGATAGAGTTAACTGACGTTTGATCGAGTACGATTTCTTATCTTTCAAGAATGTACCCCACACCGCGAATATTTTTAATGACCACTTTGGGCGCTTTTTTACGCAAATTGTGAATATGAACTTCGATAGCGTTGTCGCTTGAACCTTCATCCCAGCCGTGCAGTGATTGTTGCAATTGCTCCTTACTTTGCACGCGTCCGGCGTTCGTCATCAAACTGGTGAGGATTTTAAATTCATTGCGTGTGAGTTTAAGCGGCGCGTCATCGTAGCGAATGCTTTGTTCCGATAAGGATAAAGATAACTGTCCAACTTGAATGATTTCTTCTGCACTACCGGATTGACGGCGAATCAACACACGCAAGCGAGCGAGCAACTCTTCGAGTGCAAACGGTTTTCCGAGGTAATCATCTGCGCCGCCATCAAGGCCTTGAACGCGATCGCGAATGTCGTCTCGTGCGGTAAGTATCATCACTGGGAGCTTAAATCCGCCTTTGCGAATATTACGCAGAACTTCCAGTCCATCGATATCGGGGAGAGTGAGATCCAATATTACGGCGGTGAACGCTTCTGTTTTGAGTGCGCTAGTCACGCCAGACCCTTTTTCCACCCAATCCACGGTGTAACCATGGCGACTTAATGAAGTCACCATGGATTGACCGAGTAGTTTGTCATCTTCTACGAGTAATAAGCGCATGATTTATTTCAATCTCCCAAGAGTCGCTTCAATTTCCAGTTTTCGGCCTTTATCTGCCAAAGGTCGGTCAGGGCGAGGTGATGCTTGCATTGCGCGAGTCAAATACACTTTCGCTTCCTTGTCTCGACCTTCTTCTGCAAGGAAGTCTCCATAAAAATAGTTCGGATCGATGCCTTTTGGATTGATCTCTAACGCTTTTTTCAACATTTCTTCGGCTTTATCGTCATCACCAAAGCCAATTGGCCACCCCGGAACTTTGTAATACAGAGAACCTAAACTGGTGTATGCAGAGCCATCGAGCGTTTGCGGTGACGTTGCAATTACCCCTTCGAGTAAAGATTTGGCTTCTTTGGCGAGTGATAGTGCACCTAAGCCACCTTGAGCACCAGCCAGCGATGCTTTATTGATTGCCAGCCAAATAGTGAGTTCGGGATTGCCGGGTTCTCTGTCGAGATAAATACTGGTTTTGGCAATCGCACGATGGAAGCATTGTTCCTTCTCGTCACCATCGGGCGTGCTATACTGACATTCCGCCCATTTCTTTTGAACCTGTTGCAGTGGAGCATTACCTGCCAACGCAGCGGTCGAAGCTAACGTTGAACAAACCGTCAAAGCGAAAAGTAGTTGTTTGGTATTCATCGTCCATGTCCTCTTCAGTGACTGACTCGGTTTACGTATTGGTGAATGGTTTCTTGCTGCTTACGAATCGCAGAAGAAACCACGCTTGGAAGTAGTTGATTGATGCGAGCAAAAAGCTTTTCTGGCCAACCAATCCATTTCGCGGAAATTTCTTTTTCCAACATGGTGACAACGTGATCGGCTACAACTTGCGGCGAGTCCGTTTTGTTACCCAGCTGTCGATTCATTTCATTGACGGCATCGCTATTGAGTGAGGTTTCTGTCGCTCTTGGTGCCAAATACAGCGCACGGATTCCGGTTGCGAACAGTTCTCTGTCGAGCGATTCGGTAAAACGGTGCAACCCCGCTTTTGCCGCGCAATAGGAGGTATAGCCTGGGTAGCCAATTGAGCCGAATGTGGAACCAATATTGAGAATCACCCCAGGCTGTTTTAACCACGTCAACGCCGATTGGCACAGCAGCATCGGCGCAACGAGATTGAGTTGGATTTCGTCTGCAACCTGCGTTGGTCGCTTGTGGCATAACAACGAGAAATCGTTGCTGCCTGCATTGTTAATCAGTGCGTCCACTTTTAGATGTTGGCGCGCTCGATCTTTAATCGTAGTTAATCCTTCTGATGAGGTGATGTCTGCAACGACTAGGTCATGGCGTTCTGGATTCGACAGTTCGCGCTGTAGTGTTTGCAAGCTCTCTTCGTTTCGCCCAACAAGAATGAGGCTGGCACCGCGTTTTGCTAACTCTTGCGCGATGGCTTGCCCTATTCCGCCCGTTGCGCCTGTCAGGAGAATGGTGCTGTTGTTAATGATCATGCTTCACCTCACGCCGCTTGTTGGGTTGAGAAAGAAGGCAAAGAACGCAGCATTTGTCCGTACAATGCGAACACCATTTTTGCGGAGTCGATGATGACTTGTTGATCTTCCACTTTGGTGGTTTTGTTCATCAGTGATTCAAAAAATTGCAGATGATCTTGGTCTAACACGCTGTGTGAAACCAGGTAAGTCATTGCTGAAGGCGGTAGGCTTAGCGTTGACTGGATTTTTTCTGCCATTTGGCCACCAATGCCGACGCTGGTGCCTTCTAATACCCACACCATCCCAAACAGCGCGAGTGGGTTGTGGCGGTCAATTTTGTGGTAAAGGTAGGAAACCATCAATTCAATCGGCGCACCGACTTGACCTATACCTTTGTTATTGCGTACCGCTTCGGCATCGCCGCCGCACGCTTTGATGTCATTTAAAATCCATTCTTGATGGCCTTTCTCTTCCTCGATGTATTCGGCAATGGCATCTCGTACCCATTCGTATTCGCCAGATAGTCGGCCTCCACACGCCATCAGCAAGGGAACGGTGTGCTTAACGTGATGGTAAGCTTGGGTGAGAAAGGCGATATACATATCTTTGGAAATGTTTCCTTGTTGAACCTCTGCGATGACTGGCGCAGTTAACATTGCTTGTTGAGCAGCGGCAGTGCTTTGTTTGAGTTGTTCGAAAAATAAAGTCATAACCTTCTCCTTAAGAAGCCGTTAACTAAGATGCAGTTTGGAAAGACATAATGTGTTGCTGAAAGGGCAAATCGATGCGTTGGAGCTTTTGCGCTTGCAGCGTTAATTCAGGCGTTGTGCTCGCTAATAACTGAGCCACATCATGTTCGATTTGATTTCGTTTGAGCTTGCCGTTATCCGTGTACCAATCAGAGATGGCTCGTGGGTAGTCCAGTAGCAATAAGGTTCGGATTTGTGCGTAATCGGGTAGGGTTCGGTTTAATGCATGAACCTTTGATTCGACGTCTTCACTATTGGCAATGACAGCGCATAATGTTTGTTGGCTATCGCCAGTAACGATCAGCGGCGTCATCGGCAAAAACGCCAACGCTTCTGATTCAATCCATTCCGGTGAGACATTTCTGCCATACGCGGTGACGATAAGGTTCTTCTTACGCCCCGAGAGAGTGACAAAACCTTGCGCGTCAATTTGGGCTAAGTCGCCAGTTGCTAACCATTCTTGAGTAAACGGCTCATTCAAATAACCAAGAGCAACGTTGCCTTTGACGAGCAGTTCACCATCTTCCGCGATACGAATCTGAGCGTGGGGAAGTGGTTTGCCACACGTTCCTGCTTTAAATGCGGCTGGTGTATTCAAACAAACGACGGAGCCACATTCAGACAAGCCATAACCTTCAAACGCAGGGATGTTCAGCGCATGCGCGGTGTTAATCAGTTGCGACGACACTCTTGCGCCGCCAACAGCAACAAATTTTAGAGAATCCACAAGAGAGGGCTGCTGTTTCGCGATATGAATGAGCGCAAGCAATAAAGCCGGTGTTAGCACTAAGCTTTCTGGTTTGATGGTCGCTAATGCTTGTGCAAACAGATGCGGTTCGAATTGGCTTGAACCGAGTAAGCCGGTTTGCTCTCCGGGTAAAATATATGACGTCACGCCCAACATGAGTGGGACATAAACGCCGGTTATGTTCTCGAGAAGCGTCGATAACGGAAGCAGCACTAAGTGTGAGTGCGCCGTGCCGTTTACTGCGTCGGCGATCGATTTCGCCACCAAACACAAATGATCATTGCTTAAACACACGCCTTTAGGCTGACCAGTCGAGCCAGACGTAAATGTGATTTTTCCGGTTTCTGGTAGATAAGCTACCTGTGTATCTTCATCTCTCAACTGGCTACGACGCAGCAAAGGCAAATTTGCAATGGAAAACGGATGGTCTTGCTGGTTAAATCTTTGCTTAGGATTAGAAGCCAACCATGCTTGCCAATCGCCGACTAAAGCATCGACGCCTGATTGCTCTAACGTATGTTCAACTTGTGCATCAGAGAAAAAAGTCGGAATAGGTACGACGACTATGTCTGCCGCCATCGCCGCCAAATCAACAATGGCCCAATCGATACCGTTTTCTGCGCGTAGCGCGAGTGCTTTGATGTTCTGTGCAATAAGCTCGGCGGCAACGAGTTCGATCTTGTTTAACACTTCAGAGTAAGTTAGTTCAACCGTTTGATTCGCTTCGTAGCCGACAAGTGCTGCTCGGTCTGGTGTCGTTTTTGCCCATTTTGTAATGACATCGAGGAGAATATTCATACTTCACCTTTATTCTGGCGTTGTGTTTAACCAAGTTGTTCTGGTTGTGTTTGCGGTTTTAACGACGTTTACTTTTCTATCTAGGCTTGTTTGCGTTTTCTTTCTTGGACTAATCGAAGACGTTCGAGTCCTTTTTGCAAATTGCCAGCTAACACACGCGGTTGATGTTCGTAGTATGACCCCCAAGTGGACTCGGCATCGGGGACTTTGTTTTGATCGGCCTGCGCGATGATATGAGGCTCCAATCCTAGGCGCGCCATCATGGCGTGAAGTGGGTCTGTCGCGGTGAAGATGCACCATTCAAAACCGAGGTTGACCAGCATTTCTGCGATGAGGTAAAAGTGCAGAGATGACATGCCCTTAGCGAAAGACGCCAAGTGACCAAACTCCACTAAGTTCGAACGTTTTACGTCGCAGTTAAATACGTTAGAAACCAGCTTTTGGGCGTCGTCTTCTAAATACTGTTCAAGGAACAAAGGCTCATCTTCGGCGATGCGAAAGCCGCATACGGAAACAATTTGGCCGCCTTCAATGAGGGTTAAATACGCCGGCATAAACTGTTTGAGCTCGGCAAAGAATGCTTCTTGATAACGCTGAGAAACATGCTCGATAACTTGGCTCCAAAGCGGATGCATTGGATAAACGATGTCTAAAGTAAAGCCATCTGCAGAAGTTTGTGCATGGTGTTTCATGAGCGCTTCCTTTGTTTGAGTAGTTATTAACAAAATAAAACGCGAAACTTAAGAAACTCTTAAGGAATGAGTGTTTGTAAATAAATTATTCTGTAAAGACCACTAAGTAATCTGCACCATCAATATTGGACACCAAGTTAAGCAACTTTCGATACTTTTAGTTATCCATAACTTACTAATTTAGCAAAGCCTCTGAAACGTTTTTGTCCGTGCGACCTGAAGTCGTATGAAGTGCTGTTCACCGCAACAAGTGTG